>JBDQGZ010000119.1:0-6184 GCA_040265115.1 Candidatus Nanopelagicales bacterium | reverse complement strand
GCGCGTGGAGGTGAGTAGAGCCTCCCAGGCTGGCGTTGCGCGGGTCGTGGGATCGGTGGGCGAGAACACCTCCGCATAGTGGTCCAGGCCCCAGCGGGACCCGACCCTTAGCGATCCGAGGAGCAGCGCGATCAGTGGGATCCAGATGGCGGCGACGAGAGCCGCGGTGTAGCCGGTGATCAGTCGATCGGCTGGGGAACGCACGGGGCTGCGGGGTGGCTCATGGGTCACGACGCCGGCAATCGATGTGCGTCGCTGCAGCGATGCGGACACGACGAGTGCGCTCACGACGACGATCAACTGAATGATGGCGAGGGTGGCCGCCGCATCAAGCGCCAGCGACTGGACAGCGAGCCGGTAGATCTCGACCTCGATGGTCGGCCAGGCGGGGTCGCCGACGATGAGGACGACCCCGAACGAGGTGAAGGTGAACAGGAAGACCAGTGCCGCGGAGGCGAGGATCGCCGGGCGCAGCATCGGCCAGGTGATCTCGACGAATCCCCGCCACGGTGGTCGGCCGAGGGATGCGGAGACGTCGAGATATCTCGGATCGAGTCCCGACCACACGCCGCCCACGACCCGGATGACCAGACCGACGTTGAAGAACACGTGCGCCACGATGATCGCCGCGGTCGTTCCGGCAAAGGGGAGGATCTCGCGAAAGGCGAGGCCGACGACAACCGTGGGAAGGACGAAGGGCACGGTGACCAGAGCGAGCAGCGCGCGTCGACCGGGGATGCGCAGTCGGTGCAGCGCATAGGCCGCGGGGAGAGCGAGGGCGATGCTCGCCACGGTGCTCACGGCGGCCTGACCGATGGTGTAGGCCAGCACGCGCCACGTACTCGGTGAGCCCAGCACTGCAATGGGACCCTCAGTGCCTTCGAGACCCTCCGTGCTGTCGAGCCCCAGACCGATCAGGAGCAGCGTGGTGAGCGGAATGACGAGCAGGATCGCCACCAACGCGAGAGGGCCGATCGCCAGGAGTGCGCCAGGTCGAACCCCTCTCATGCCTCGGGTGCGACTCACCGCAACACGGTCTGCGTCCACTGCTCCACCCAGGTCGCGCGATTCTCCGCGATGATGTCGGCGTCCAGGGTCAATGGGTCAGTGGGGCGAAGAGCGAATCGCTGGAATTCCTCCGGCAGCGGTGTGTCCCGGCGAGCCGGGAAGACGAACATGGACAAGGGAATGTCGGCCTGCACCGCGGGCGATACGAGCCAGTCGACAACAGCTCGGGCGGCATCGACGTCGTCTGTGCCCCTCAGCACCCCGGCGAACTCCACCTGACGGAAGCAGCCGTCGAGCATGACCGAGGTCGAGGGCGCCTCGGGTTTGGGGTCGCTGGCGTAGACGATCTCGGCGGGTGGGCTTGTCGCGTAGGAAACGACGTGCGGGCGACTGCCCTCGCCGCCACCGGCCGTGAACTCCGCGAGATAAGCCTCCGACCAGCCGTTGACGACCTTCACTCCGTTGTCGCGGAGCGAGGCCCAATAGCTGTCCCAGTCGTCGCCGAAACGGGCGGTGGTGGCGAGCAGGAACGCCAGGCCGGGAGATGAAGTCGCCGGATTTTGCACCACCAGCAGATCGGCGTAGGCCGGATCGAGGAGTTCGTCGAGGGTGGCGGGTGCTTCGAGACCGCGATCGGCGAACCAGACGTCGTCGATGTTGATGCACACGTCGCCATCGTCGATGGGCGTGACGACACCGTCACCGGCGCCGACGAGCTCGGCGTCGAGGGGAGCGTCGGCGACGTAGGGATCGAAGACGTCGGCGTCGATCGCGCGAGATAACAGCGTCGTGTCGACGCCGAACAGTACGTCGCCATCAGGATTGCCCGAGGCGAGAACAGCACGGTTGACCACCTCACCGGCATCCCCGGCCGGAATGAACTCCACCGTGATGCCCGACTCCGCGCGGAAGTCCTCGACGAGGGATTCGGTGATCGCGAAGGAGTCGTGCGTGATGACTGTCACGGTCTGCTCCCGAGTGGTCTCGGAACTCGCGCAGGCGCTCGTGACCACGGCAAGGGCGGCAAGCGTGGCACCGACGGTGAACAGAGGGCGATAGCGGTGGTGAGACACAAGCAGCATGAACCCTTCCTCCCTTCGCTGGCATTACCCAGATCAGGTTGTCGACGAAGGGTCGGTGGCGGCGGCCACCCTCTCAGCCCGTCGATCCCACGAGCTCCCCTGGAATGTGTCGTCAGTGTAGCGGCAGTGACGCGGTTCGCGCCCGGCCCGATGTCGTGCCAAGGTTTCGTTCCATGGGAGCCGCGGCGGGTCAGGAATTAATGGATCGATCGGTGCTGGTCGTCGGGGCAACCGGCGGGCTCGGATTCCCGATCTCTCGCATGTTGGCCTCTCAGGGTGCCCTTCTCACCCTTCACGGTCGAGATGAGGAGCGGCTGGCCGGGCTCGCCGAGTTCGGCACGACCGTCGCTGGCGACATCGCGCGCGCCGATACCCCGCGGCGGGTGGTGGAGGCGGCGATCGAGGCACATGGCCGCCTCGACGGCGTGGTGTATGCCGCGGGAATCGTCGCCTTCGGCTCCCTCGAGGAGACCCCGGATGACGTGCTCATCGACCTGTTCACGATCGACACTCTGGCTCCCATCCGGTTGTTACGTGCCGCGATGCCAGCGCTCCGAGAGTCCGCAGGGGCCAAGCGTGGGCCCTTCGTCGCCATGATCTCGGCGGTGGTGGCCGAACAGCCGATGCCCGGAATGGCCGCTTATTCGGCTGCCAAGGCAGCCCTCACGGCCTTCGATGCGGCGGCTGCTCGGGAGCTGCGACGCGGCGGAATCCGGCTCCTGGATATCCGTCCGCCCCACACTGAGACCGGATTGGCGACCCGCCCGAGGCTGGGCACCGCCCCCAAGCTCCCAGAGGGATTGAGCCCCGATTCGGTCGCTGAGCGCATCGTGACGGCGATCACATCCGGGGAGAAGGACCTGCCCAGTTCCGCTTTCGCGGCCTCGGAGGGGTTCTAATAGAGATCATGGGTTCAGCGGCTGCGTGGTGGTGGCGTGGTGCGGCACTCGTCGGGGCCGTCCTCGTGCTGCTGGGACTCAGTTTTGCGGTCGCGTCCCCGGGAACCGTGTCCTCCTTTGGAGCGGCCGAGCCGACCAGTGAGCCAGTACCCGAGCCAGCTGCCGTCGTACCGATATCTCCGGAGGAAAGACCCACCTTCGAGGCGACAACCCCGGTCATCCCCATCGAGGAACGGCCGGTCGCGGCATTCCTCGGGGATTCCATCACCCGCGGGATGTCCGACCCGGACTTCGGCGTGGGGGAGCACTCCTGGTTCTACGGACTTCTCGATGACACGTACGGGGTGGTCCGGTGGGGCGGGACGACAGCCGAGAACGGCATCACCACCGCTCAGATGGTGGGCTTGGTCTGGGACGCGCTCTACCCCACACCCGATCTGCTGATCGTCCACGGCGGCACCAATGACGTCTCCGGCGAGATCACGCCCCCGGTTGTCGTGAACAACCTGGAGCGGATCCGCGTCGCCGCCGCTTCGGTGGGGGTGCCCCTCGCGGTGTGCACCCTCCCGCCCCGCGCCGAGCCGGCGGCCGATGCGCGGGTACTCGCGGTCAACGAGGCGATCGCGTACTGGGCAGCCGCGAATGATGTGACCGTCCTGGACACCGGATCGGTTCTGCGC
Organism: Candidatus Nanopelagicales bacterium; assembly: GCA_040265115.1. Taxonomy (GTDB): domain Bacteria; phylum Actinomycetota; class Actinomycetes; order S36-B12; family S36-B12; genus M55B157. Next base: position 2,515 of record JBDQGZ010000119.1, on the reverse strand, counting down.
GATCCGACCGTCGGTGGCTGGATTCCCGGCTACAGTGCCGATGGGCTGCACCCGACTCCGGTGGCGGCCTACCTGATGTCCCGAGTAGCCGCGGAGACCTTGCGAAACATACCCCTGGGGGTATAGGCTGGGCTCCACGAACTCAGTCGACCCGTGGAGATCTCATGTCCTACACCTCAGCCCCGCACGTGCTCGTCCTCGATTCGACCGGTCTGGGTGATCGCAGTTACATTGCCCATGATGGTGTCCACGCCCTTGTGGTGGATCCCCAGCGGGACGTCGACCGAGTTGACGAGCTCCTCGCCGAGCACGGCCTGACCCTCACCCACGTCGCCGAGACCCACATTCACAACGACTACGTCACCGGTGGGCTGGAGTTGGCCCGTCGGCATGGTGCTACCTATGTCGTGCCGGGCGATGTCAATCTGTCCTATGAAGGTCTGGCGGTGCATGATGGCGACTCGTTCACGGTCGGTGACCTGACCGTCGACGTGCTGCACACTCCCGGCCACACTCCGCATCACGTGTCATTCGCGGTGCGCAAAGATGATCACCTCGGTGCCGTGTTCACGGGTGGATCGCTGCTCTACGGCAGCGTCGGGCGCCCGGATCTCGTGGCTCCCGACCTCGCGGTGAAGCAGGCCCACGATCAGTGGCACTCTGCCCACAAGCTTGCATCGGAGCTCGAGGACGAGACGCCGATCTATCCGACTCACGGCTTCGGCTCCTTCTGTGCTGCGACCCAGGCGGCAGGGCTCTCCTCCACGATCGGTAACGAGAAGGCGATCAATCCTGCTCTCACCCAAGACGAGCAGGAGTTCGTCGAGGTGATCCTCGCCGGGCTCGACGTGTTCCCGGCCTACTACGCCCACATGGGTCCGGCGAATGCTGCCGGTCCGCGCGATGTCGATCTGTCGATCCCCGAGCAGGCCGACCCCGCTGTCCTTCGGGAGCGGATCATGCGCGGCGAATGGGTCGTCGACCTGCGTTCCCGCGAGGTCTTCGCCGCCGGGCACGTGCCGGGCGCGGTGAACTTCGATCTCGACGGTGCCTTCATCAACTACCTCGCCTGGATGATGCCGTGGGGCACCCCGGTGACACTCCTCGGCTCGACCCCAGAGCAGGTGCAGGCAGCGCATCGTGAACTGGTTCGTGTCGGCATCGACAATGCGGTCGGCCAGGCCACCGGTGGCCCGGACTTCTGGTTGGAGAATCCCGCGGATGCGCAGGTCCTCGAGCAGGTCGACTTCCACGGGGTCGCGGCAGCCCTCGCCGCGGATCCGCAGGCCTATGTCATGGACACTCGGCAGATCCTGGAGTGGGAGTCCGGCCATGTGCAGGGCGCTGTCTTCATGCCGTTCTATGAGGTGGCCGATCGTCTGGGAGAGATCCCGCGCGACAAGCCGGTCTACGTCTACTGTGGTTCGGGTTATCGCGCCGCGGCGGTTGCGTCACTTCTCCAGAACGAGGGCTTCACCAACATCGTGCACGTCAACGATGACTTCCCGAATGCGGCCGGCGCGGGACTCACCATCGTGACCGAGGATGTGCCGGCCCGTGAGCCGGGCTGGACGTGGATCGCCTCGCGCTCCACGGTGCGCGAGTACAGCCCGCGCACGGCAGTGGACGCGAAAGGCTGATCCTGCATCGCTATGCCTGCCGAGAGTCAGTCGAATCCGAAAGCGCAGCGGGCCGAGATTGGACTCGGCCCGCTGCGCTTTCGCATCTCGATCCTGATTTACGCAAGCATCGTCTCTCTGGCGGCTCTTGCGGTCTATGACGAGCCGGACGAGCCCATGCAGTGGGGGACGGGTCTGTCTCTGCTGCTCGTCGTCGTAGGACCGGTGGCGGCCCTAGCAATCGCGCACCTCTTCGCCGAGTTGGCCCATGAGCAGTTGCTCCTCGGACGGACTCCGGGGTGGTCAGATGCTCGTCCGCTGATCACACTCAACCTGCAATTCCTGCTCGTGGGGATTCCCGTCATCGTCTGGCTTCCCATCGCCGCCGCCATCGGTTTGGACGCGAATGATTCGAGCCTGATTCTGATGCTGTTCAAGGCAGCTGCGCTGTTCGTGCTCGGCGGGGTGATCGCACAGCGTTCGTCGACCAGTGGGGTTCTGCGAGTGGTGATCACGCTGGTCTACGGAACACTGGGACTGCTCATCGTCCTCGCCGAACTCGCTGTAGGTCATTAGTGTTCGGCTCCATGGCATCAGACGCATCCGGAGCGATCGAGCGAATTCGCGCAACCCGTTCGAGCGCGAAGTGGCGGGCGTATGACGGCGATGTGCTTGCGGCCTGGATCGCGGAGATGGATATCGACCTGGCTCCCGTCGTTGCGACCGCCCTGCATGATGCCATCGAACGAAGCGACACCGGATATCGCTGGCCGGGTGAACTCGCCGAAGCCACCTCGGATTTCATGGCCCGACATTTCGGATGGTCTTTTCCTGCTGAGCGGGTGCTCGTTCTGCCCGACGTCCTGACGGGTATGGCGGAGTCATTGCGCGCGTTC
>JBDQGZ010000118.1:0-6185 GCA_040265115.1 Candidatus Nanopelagicales bacterium | reverse complement strand
GTGTCTCGCGCTGGAGTCAGTCCGGTAGCAAGACAGACCATTGTGGTTCCACGAGTCCGGTGATCAGAGGGCAATTGGTTCAGCCAATGCTGCGACTACGCCCGCATACATCGTCGACTTGATCGAACCGAGGGTGCCACGGTCCTTGCCTGCGAGTTCCCTGACCTGAGCCGCCGCGACGTCAGGGAGTTCCTCGATGTCGCAGATCACGTCGACGATGCCGGCGGCCTGGGCAGCCTCGGCGTCATAGCGGCGGCCTGTCGCCATCGAATCGAAGGCGGTGCGCGGGGTCAACTTCGACTGGATGAGCGCGGCCATGCCCGGGGAGAAAGGAATCTTGATGTCGACCTCGGGAAGGCAGAAGAAGCCGCGCTCGGTCCGCATCACGCGGTAGTCGCAGGCCAGGGCGATCATGGCGCCGGCCGCGAAGCAGTGGCCGTTGATCGCACACACCGTGGGAACCGGAAGGGTCAGCACGTTGGTGAACAGCGCCTGCACGCGGGCCACATAGGTCGGCCACTGGTCGGCGTTCGCCATCACCCAGTCGAGGTCGAGGCCGTTGGAGAAGAACTTGCCCGTGCCCGTAATGACGAGCGCGAGGGGCTCCTCGCTGGCCCGAACCGCTGCGAGAGCCTCCTCCATGCCGGTCAGCCAGTCGGGGGAGAACCGGTTCTCATCGTCGCCGATGTTCAACGTCCACACCGAGCCATCGGTGGTCAGGGAGGGGGCCATGAGAAGGGTCCTTTCGTCGTCTATGGCGACCGTAGCGGAGCCGAACACCTTCCTCACGGGGGGCTATCCCCCCATGGAAGCGGATCCGCTGGGCAACGGACCCCGTCCGTGAGGAGAATAGGCGCACGGGGCTAGTCGGAGGGGTCTGCTCGTGTGGGTCAAGCGTGGTCTGATGTCGGCGGTCATCGTCGCGATGACCGCCGCAGTCCTGCCTGCTGTCCCGGCGGCTGCTGCTCCGGGCGGAAATCCGACCATCGAGCGGCTCATCGTGGCCTACGCCCCGAAGGTGAAGGCCTGGACGTCGGTCGATGATGTTGCGGCGGAGGAGTACACCGATGCTGACCTTCAGGCCGGAAAGTGGATTGGCTTCGGGTTCCGGACCCTGGAGCTGTCGGAAGCGGTGACCGAGGCCGAGGCGGATCGGATCGCGGACGACCTGCGCAACTCCCCCGAGGTGCTCTTCGCCGAGCCGGACCTGCCAGTCAGCATCTCGGTCGAACTCGCTGAGGATCTGGTGTCCCCGGATGCGGTGCAGACGTCGGCGACCTGGGGCCTGGATCGGATCGACCAGCGCGCTTTGCCGCTGAACGGAAGGTATGAATACACGACCACGGGCGACGGTGTGCGGGTCTATATCGTTGACACCGGTGTGTTGTCGACCCACACCGAATTCACGGGACGAATGGCCCCCGGCTACAGCTCCATCACCGATGGGAGAGGCACCGAGGACTGCGACGGTCACGGCACACACGTCGCGGGTACCGTCGCCGGAACGACATATGGAGTCGCCAAGGACGCCACGGTCGTCCCGGTGCGAGTCCTCGATTGTGAGGGGTCCGGCACATCATCCACCGTCGTGTCCGGAATGAATTGGGTGCGCAACAACCACCCCGGTGGTCCCGCCGTGGTGAACATGAGCCTCGGTGGAGGAATCTCAGTCACGATCGATAACGCGGTGAAGGCATTGACAGATGCGGGAATCACCGTCGTCGTCGCCTCGGGGAATAGCGCGACCGACGCCTGCTTCTCCAGCCCGGCCCGCGCTCCTTCGGCGATCACGGTCAATGCCTCGACCAGTTCCGACGACGATGCGAGCTACTCCAACTACGGCGCATGCACCGACATCTATGCGCCGGGCTCAGCGATCACCTCCGCGTGGTACACCTCGACAACTGCGACGGCGACCCTGAGCGGCACCTCGATGGCCTCGCCACACGTCGCTGGTGTCGCAGCGCGGATCTTGCAGACGTATCCCAGTCACACACCTGACCAGGTGTGGGGGGCGATGTCGGCGGACGCGACTCCCGTCGATTTCTATCCGGCCAGCCCTGCTGACGCCAAGAAGCTACTGTTCATCGGCATTGATGCGCCGGTGCTACCGGGCGCTCCGACGAGCGTGAGCACTGTTGCCGGGGACGGTCAGGCGACGGTGTCGTGGTCCCCACCGGTTTATGACGGCGGTGCCACTATCGCGTCCTACACCGCGACTTCGGTTACGACGGATGATTCCTGCACGGTCACTGGCGCACCACCGTCGACATCGTGCACGATCACCGGGCTGACCAACTGGCGGAACTACACCTTCACGGTCACGGCAACAACCAGCGCCGGCACCTCCAATGCGTCAGCGGCTTCTGCCTCGGTCATGCCCGGGGCATTACCGAACACTCCGACGATCACGTCTGTCACCGCAGGCGCCGGTGAGGTCACGGTGACATGGACACCCGGAGCCGATGTGGGTGCGCCATCGACGTGGTTCATCGCCCGCGCGACGCCAGGGACGCGGGCCTGCTCGGACGCAGGAACGTCATGCACCATCACCGGGTTGACCGGGGGCACGGAATACACCGTGACGGTGACCGCCCGCAACGACTTCGGATCCTCTGCCGCGTCGGCACCGTCGGCTGGAATCACTCCTGATCCAGCCGTGATCGTCCTACCCGATCCCGGCACGACCATCATGTTCGGCGAACCAAGCGCGGTGCCGGAGGCGTTCACCTCCGGGGTCGTCGCCTTGAGTGCGGGCTACTCCCACCTGCTGGGCATTACTACGGCCGGTGGCGTGATCGCGACGGGTGACAACACGGCGGGGCAGTCGAGTGTTCCCGCCGGTGCACAGGCGGGCGCGACAGCAGTAGAAGCGGGGGGCAATCACTCCCTGGCTCTCGTCGGTGGTGGCGTTGTTGCCTGGGGAGCCAATGACGATGGGCAATCCACGGTCCCTGATGCCCTTCTCAGCGGGGTGTCCGCGATCAGCGCCGGTGAATCGCATTCGGTCGCGCTGAAGGATGGCCAGATCTATGCGTGGGGTGACGGCTCATACGGGCAGCTGGATCTTCCCGATGACAGCGTCGGCTACTCCGCGATCGCTGCCGGGATCTATCACACGCTGGCGTTGAAGGATGGCAACGTGGTCGCGTGGGGTAATGACACATACGGCCAATCGACTGTGCCGGACGACATCGCCGCACTCAATGTCACAGCGATTGCCGCCGGCATGACGAACTCCATGGTGTTGACCGACAGCGGCCAGGTCCTCGCCTGGGGCGATGCCGGCACCGGAATCAATACTGTTCCGGCCGAACTCAGCAGTGGGGTTTCGGCGATCTCGATGTCGTCACTGCACGCTCTCGCGATCAAGGATGGACGCGTCTACGCCTGGGGAATGGCTGACTTCGGCCGTGCGACTGTTCCTGCCAACGCACTGGCGGATGTCGAGGTGATCGCGGCGGGTAAGTACTTCTCCGCGGCCTTGCGTTCCACGCCGTTGGCGCCGACAACCCTGTCCGCCACAGCGGTGGATGATTCGACGATCATCGCCACCTGGGATCCGATCACGCGCACCGGCTCGACCCTGGACTACTACGAGATCTCCTACACCGCAGTCGCTGATGGGGTGACGGTCGCGTCGAAGGATGACTCGACGACGAACACCTCCTACACGGTCATGGACGTTCCCGCCGGTGCGGTCGTCACGATCAATGTCACCGGTCGGAACCTCAGCGGACCGGGCGAGACGGCCACGACCACAGCGCGTATCCCTGTTGTTCCGGGCGCGGTGACATCGCTGGGTGGATCAGCGGGTGATGGATCAGTCACGGTGAGTTGGAGTGCGCCGTTCGACAATGGTGGCGCGGCGATCAGTGGCTACCAGTACCGCGCGAACGGCGGGGCGTGGTCGACCACGGCGAACACATCGGTCACCATCTCCAGCCTGACGAATGGCACCCCCGCGACCATTGAGGTGCGCGCGGTCAACTCGGTCGGCACCGGCCCGTCCACATCGATCACCCTGACGCCTGTGGCACCGGCGCCTCCCCCTGTTGCTCCGCCGCCGGCACCCGCGCCTCCACCTCCTCCGCCGGCACCGGCGCCAGAACCTGAGCCCGAACCCGAACCTGTCCCGGAGCCGATCGCCCCGGAGCCGGCACCGATCACCCAGCCGGTGGCACCCGGGTCGGGGCAAGCCCTCGAGGGTGGGCAGCCGGTCGACTTGCGCGTCGCTCCGATCGAGTCCGGTCGCGGTTTGGATATTGCCGGCCCTAACTTCAACGTGCTCATGGAGAGCTTCGGTCCCGATGGCGAGCCGCTCCTGCTCGATGAAGACGGCGCGCTCGTGCTCGAGCCCTACCTCGGCTTCGTGACCCAGGGGACGCGCTACCTCCCGGGTTCTGAGGTAGCGCAATACCTCGTCCCCGTCGAGGAGGCGAACGCCAGGCAAGCTCCGGACCACCTCATGCCGTCAGAGGACATCGTCGGGCCGGTGGAACTCGGTCGCGGCTTCGCTGACGCGGACGGCCTGTTCGCTGAGTTCGTTGTGACACCGGCCGCGACCCTGGGTGGGGACTATGTCGTCCAGATCGTCGGCACCTCGCCGCAGGGCGCCCAGCGCATCGTCAACGTCGGTGTGCGGGTCCAAGAGCCCGAGCCGGTGATCCTGCCGAGCCTGCTCATCACCGGATCGCGGGATGGGAGGTTCGTCCGGGTGGTCGGCGAGTCGACCGGGATCGTGGGGCAGACGGTGTTCCCGATGTACAAATTCCCCGGGATGACCTCCTACGTCCCCGGGCTCGCCAGGCGGGTCATCGCAGAGGACGGCACCTTCACCTGGCAACGGCGGACGAACAAGAAGTTCTACGTGTACTTCATGGGCGACATGATCCGCTCGACCGCGGTCCGCATCCCTGCCCGCTAAACCTCAAGGACGGGTCGACCATCCAGGTCAGATTCCCGAATCCGACACTGCGTGAGCTGGGCTGATGATTGTGTAACGAGGTGTCCCCACCGTCCATCTGAGGGTAGGCGGAGCGCCTAGCCAGAAATGTTGAATTGGGCGATCCGCCCATCGTCACGAGCAGGGAGATTCCCTAGTCTCGGGTCGCCCTGAAATAACTGAGGCCCGCAACCCCGATGGAGGGATGCCCCCATGCGTGAACTGACCCTGGACGACCTCGATGACATGGTGCTGGGAGCCACACTGCTCGGCACCGGTGGCGGAGGTGATCCGTATATCGCCCGATTGATGGTGCGCCAGGCGATGGAGGACTTTGGTTCGGTCCAGATCGTTGAGCCCGGGGAACTCGATCCAGATGGCTTGGTTCTCACGACGGCGGTCATCGGGGCGCCCACTGTCATCGTGGAGAAGGTGCCCGCAGGCACGGAATTCGTGACCGGCGTGCGGGCGATGGCCTCGTATCTCGGCAAGGACCCGATCGCACTCATGCCGATCGAAGTAGGGGGGATGAACACTCTGATCCCGCTGGCGACCGCCGCCGAGCTTGGGCTTCCGGTCATCGACGCAGACTCGATGCGCCGGGCATTCCCGCAGATCGAAATGACGGTCTTCACTCTCGCGGGAATCCCGGCCTCACCAATGTCGGTGGCCGATGAGAAGGGGAATCTCGTCGTCTTCGAGACGATCTCTAATCCGGTCGCTGAGACTTTGGCACGAACTGCGGTGATGCAGTTGGGCATGGCGAATGCGATCTCCTGCTACCCCATGACCGCAGGTCAGATCCACCAACACGGTATCCAGGGGTCGATGAGCTATTGCGTCGATCTGGGGAGGCGGCTCGCAGCAGTCCAAAGAGGCGAGGAGGGCGCCTTCGAGGAGTTCCTGGAGTTCGCAGAGGCCGAGGTCTTCTTCACCGGCAAGATCATCGACATCGACCGGCGGACCACAGAAGGGTTCGCGCGAGGCACTGTTGTCATCGAGCATCTTGATGACCCGACGCGCACCATGCGCATCGAGATCCAGAACGAATTGCTCCTGGCATTCGAGGATGGCAAGCCAGTGGTGACCACACCGGATCTGATTTGCCTGCTCGACTTGGAAACTGCCGCTCCCATCACGACGGAGACTCTGGCGTACGGACAGCGAGTCAACGTGATCGGAATGCCGTGCGCCCCGGAGTGGCATCAGCCAGGAATGATCGATCTCGTCGGTCCCAAGG
>JBDQGZ010000117.1:0-6249 GCA_040265115.1 Candidatus Nanopelagicales bacterium | reverse complement strand
CTACCTCATCCGGGGCAGGCCCGCCTTCGTGAAAACCTCCGCTCCCGCGGTGTTCTTGAACTCCCTGGGGCGTCGATTGAGTCGACAAAGCGCCTGGGCGATCGTGTCCGAGGCGGCGGAGCGCGCCGGGATCGCCCAGCAGGTATCGCCCCACACCCTGCGCCACTCCTTCGCCACCCATCTGGTCGAGCGGGGCGCCGATGTCCGGGTTGTCCAGGAGCTGCTCGGCCACGCCTCGGTGACCACAACCCAGATCTATACCCGGGTCACGGTCGAGACGCTGCGAGAGATCTACGTCTCCAGCCACCCCAGAGCCCGAGAATCCGGAGCGTCGGGCACCTAGCCTGCGCCCTGGTCTGGGATAATGCGCGGGTGGATCAACAGTCCGATGAGGTTGTCGAGGTCGAACAGTCGACAGGCGGGGATCCGGTGCAGGCGGATCTCGGCCCGACGGGTCGTCCCCTTCCCGATTTCCCGATTCCGGGCCCGCTCGACGGGCATGGGCCGGCGCGGATCATCGCGATGGTCAACCAGAAGGGCGGTGTCGGGAAGACCACGTCGACGGTGAACCTGGGGGCTGCTCTCGCGGAATACGGCCGTCGGGTCCTCCTCGTCGACTTCGATCCCCAGGGAGCCCTGTCGGTTGCGCTCGGAGTTCCGGCGCACCAACTCGAGCGGTCGGTTTACGACCTGCTCATGGACGATGAGTGCTCGATCGGTGATGTCACCGTGGAGACCACGGTCGAGGGTCTGGAACTCGTGCCGAGCAATATCGATCTGTCCGCAGCAGAGGTAGCACTCGTCAATGAGGTCGCCCGCGAGCATGCGTTGGCTCGAGTCCTCGCCCCGGTCGTCAATGACTACGACTACATCATCATCGATTGCCAGCCTTCCCTCGGTCTGCTCACCGTCAACGCGCTCACCGCAGCCGACGGGGTCGTCATTCCTCTTGAATGCGAATACTTCGCTCTTCGGGGAGCCAAGTTGCTCATGGACACGATCACGAAGGTGCGCTCGCGTTTGAATCCCCGACTAGAGGTCATCGGTGTCGTCGCGACGATGTATGACGCTCGAACACTCCACACTCGCGAGGTTCTCGCCCGCGTGGTCGATGCGTTCGGCGACGATGTCTTCCACACGGTGATCAGTCGCACCATCAAGTTTCCCGACGCCACTGTGGCGGGTGAACCGATCACATCCTTTGCTCCCTCGCACCCCGCAGCCGACGCCTATCGGCAACTCGCACGTGAACTGATGACGCGGTGACAGCCGTCGACACCACCCCGCAGGAGTCCTCGTTCACGGTGACAGTGGAAGGCTTCGAGGGTCCCTTCGATCTTTTGCTGTCGTTGATCTCCAAACACAAGTTGGAGGTCACCGAACTCGCTCTTCACCAGGTCACCGACGACTTCATCTCCCACATCCGCGCTCAGGGTCCCCTCTGGGATCTGGATGAGGCGACGGAATTCCTCGTGGTTGCCGCCACCCTGTTGGACTTGAAGGCCGCTCGGCTGCTGCCGTCCGGCGAAGTGGAGGACGAGGAGGACCTCGCGCTGCTCGAGGCACGGGATCTGTTGTTCGCCCGACTGCTGCAGTACCGGGCATACAAGCAGGTGTCGGCGGTGCTCGCGGAGCGCATGGGCACAGCCGCGCGCAGCCATCCGCGGCAGGTGGGCATGGAGCCCCAGCTTGCCGCGCTTCTGCCCGAGGTCCTCTTCGGCCTGGGTCCGCAGGAGTTTGCCGCCCTGGCGGCGCGAGCTCTCATGCCCCGTACTGATCCGTCGGTCAACGTTGATCACCTGCACGTGCCGTTGGTAAGCGTCCGGGAGCAGGCTGCGATCCTCGTCTCCCGCTTGCGTCGTCAGCGCGTGGCGACGTTCCGCTCTCTCATCTCCGACTGCGACTCGACAATGCTCATCGTGGGGCGGTTTCTCGCGTTGTTGGAGATGTACCGCGAGGCGCTGGTGGCATTCGAGCAGATGGCGCCGCTCGGTGATCTCACCATTCGGTGGGTGGGCACCGACGAAGGTGACATCGAGGTGCAGGACGAATACGACGAAGACCCATCCGTTCCCGCGGACATATCGACAAAGGAGGACGCGTGAGCGAGGAGAGCACCGCTGATCAGGAATTGGTCGAGGATCTCGACCGGGTCATCGACCCATCCGAGGTCAACGAGGAGGACGCACCCGAAGACGTCCCGCTGGCCGGAGCGCCCTCTCTCGCTGCCGCATGCGAGGCGCTGCTGATGGTGGCGGTCGAACCAATGAGCGCGATGACGATCGCCGAGGCAGTGCAGCATCCGGTCGCCGATGTCGAGCAGACACTGGCTGCCCTGGCCGAGGATTATGTCGAATCGGGGCGAGGCTTCGAACTACGCGAGGTAGCCGGTGGGTGGCGCTACTACACCTCTGCCTCATGCGCGGGGCTTCTCGAACGATGGGTGATCGACGGCCAGCAGGCGCGGCTCACCCAGGCATCGCTGGAGACGCTCGCTGTGGTGGCCTACCGCCAGCCCGTGTCGCGTGCTCGCGTCAGTGCCGTGCGCGGGGTCAACGTCGACGGGGTCATGCGCACGCTCGTCACCCGTGGCCTCATCGAGGAGACCGGCACCGATCCGTCGTCCGGCGCGATCTTGTACGGCACGACCTCCTACTTCCTCGAGCGGCTCGGGATCTCCTCGCTGAAGGACTTGCCCGACCTGTCGGAGTACCTTCCCGACCTCGACGAGCTCGACGAGGTTCTTGATTCCGTCGCCTCGGGGGAGTGACACGCCCTGGTGTCTGACGAGACGGACGGCATCCGGCTGCAGAAGGTCCTGGCGGCTGCGGGAATCGGATCACGGCGATACTGCGAAGTCCTCATCAGCAGGGGACGTGTCGAAGTTGACGGGCGAATTGTCACCGAGCAGGGGATGCGGGTTGACCCTGAGACAGCAGTCATTCGCGTGGATGGCCAGCGGGTCCCCACCGCTGCGGATCGGGTCGTGTTGGCCCTGAACAAGCCATTGGGCGTCCACTCGACGATGTCCGATGATCGGGGGCGCCCGTGCGTCGGTGATCTGGTTCAGGACCGAGCCGAGCGGCTGTTCCATGTCGGTCGCCTCGATGCTGATACCGAGGGGCTTCTGCTGCTCACCAACGACGGGGAACTAGCGCAGCGGCTGTCGCATCCGTCTCACGGTGTGCCGAAGACCTACCTGGCCACGGTTCCAGGGCCGATCCCGAAGGACATCGGGCGCCGTTTGCTCGCGGGGGTCGAACTCGACGATGGCCCCGCTGCGGTCGATTCCTTCTCCGTCGTGCAGACCCTGCCGGGACGAGCGTTGGTCGAGTTGACCCTGCATGAGGGACGCAATCGCATTGTCCGGCGCCTGCTCGACGCTGTCGGTCATCCGGTCGAGGCCCTCGTTCGGACTCGAATCGGCCCGGTTCGGCTCGGGCAGTTGCGCCCGGGGCGGACCCGCGTGATCGAGGGAGCCGAATTGCGATCGCTCTATACCGAGGCGGGGTTGTAGGGTCCAATCGTTCAAGTGTGGAAAGGGAGGCCAGCGGTGGCAGTGCGTGGGGTGCGTGGGGCGGTGATGCTAGCCGCCGATGACACCGCTGAGATGACCGAGGCGGTCGTGGAGCTTCTCACCGAGATGCTCTCGCGAAACGGCGTGGCCCATGAGGATCTGATCAGCATCCTCTTCACCTCCACCCCGGATCTGCACTGTGCCTTCCCCGCGGCTGCGGCCCGCACACTCGATCTCGGGGATGTTCCGCTGATGTGTGCCCAGGAAATCGATGTCGAGGGTGCGCCTGCGCGGGTCGTGCGCATCCTGGCCCACGTGGAGTCGGAGAAGTCGAGGTCTCAGATCAACCATGTGTATCTCCGGGGAGCGGAGATCCTGCGGCAGGACATCGCCCAGTGACCGATTCGAACGCTGACGAGCTCGGTTCGGTCCACATCATCGGAACGGGTTTGATCGGCACCTCTGTCGGTCTGGCACTTCGCCGGGTGGGCATCGATGTCACGATCAGCGACCGCGAGCCCGCGACCCAGGCCGAGGCCGAGGCTGTGGGCGCTGGGCGCGGTCGCCTCCCGGATGATCCGGCGCCGAGCATCGTGATCGTTGCGACACCACCGGCGTCGGTGGGGCAGGTTCTCGCGCGGGCGGCGGTGCAGTGGCCGGCGGCGACCCTTACCGATGTCTCGTCAGTGAAGTCCTCGACCCTGGCCGATGCCCTGAGCAGGGGAGTTCCCGCAGAACGACTCATCGGTGGCCACCCCATGGCCGGGCGGGAGGTCTCTGGACCCGCTGGTGGGCGCAGCGATCTGTTCGATGATCGCGTGTGGGTGGTGTGCCCCACACAGGCCTCGGAGCCGGCTCGGATTGCCGAGATCGATCTGCTCGCTCGCTCCTGCGGTGCTGTGACGGTGACGATGTCTCCGGAATCCCACGACACAGCCGTGGCAGTGACCTCGCACGCCCCGCAGGTGCTGGCCTCCGTTCTTGCCGCGCGGCTGATGACCGAGGACGAACAGGTGATCGCCCTTGCCGGTCAGGGCTTGCGGGACATGACGCGCATCGCCGACTCCGACCCGGTGCTGTGGGAGGGGATCTTGACCTGGAACGGCGACCGCGTCCATCAGGTTCTTGTCGATGTGATCGCCGAACTCCAGTCGCTGTCGCAGGAACTGTCGGAAGTGAATGGCACGGAATCTGCGGCCGTGGTCGATGTGTTGAAGCGTGGTGTGGAAGGGCGCTCTCGGATTCCAGGCAAGCACGGTGGGTCGGGACGTGACTTCGAGATCGTCTCGGTCATGGTCAAGGATGAGCCGGGCGAACTCGCGAGCCTATTCGTCGCGGCCGGGGATCTCGGTGTCAACCTCGAAGACGTGCGCATCGAACATGTTCTCGGTCGACCGAGTGGATTGATCGACTTGAGCGTGCGCCCGCAGGTCGCACAAGCCTTGCGCGATGGCTTGACTGAAGGTGGTTTCGATGTGCGGGCGTAGTCGGACGGCTCAGGGATTGACGATGGGCGTGAGGTCATGAGCACACCGGTGACCATTGCCGTGGATGGTCCCGCGGGGTCCGGCAAGTCAAGCGCGTCGAAGGCGGTGGCTCGCAGTCTCGACCTCGATTACGTCGACACCGGAGCGATGTATCGCGCCATGACATGGTGGATGCTCGAACACGATGTTGATATCGATGATCCGGAGCAGGTGAGGACGCGGTGTGGGGAGCCCGCCGTAGAGATCGGCTGCGATCCCAATCGGCCATCGGTGAGGATTGATGGCACGGATGTGACTGCTGCGATCCGGGAATCACGGGTGGCCGATGCGGTCAGTCGCGTGAGTGCCGTGCCCGAGGTCCGCACACGTCTTGTTCGACTGCAACGGGAGTTGGTCGATCGCGCGCGAGCCTCGGGCCGCGGAGTGATCATGGAGGGACGCGACATCACGACGGTCGTCTTGCCCGATGCCGACCTGAAACTCTTCCTCACGGCTGATGTCGAAATTCGGGCCCAGCGTCGTGCGTCGGAGAATCGCGCCCGAGACGGGGGAGACGACGCCGCTCATCTCGATTCCGCGAAGGCGAATCTCATCGGCCGGGACGCCATCGATAGCCAGCGTGCCGTGTCGCCGTTGACGAAGGCAGGAGACGCGGTGGAAATCGATGCGACGCATCTTGATCTCGACCAGGTGGTCGAACGAATCGAATCTCTCGCACGACAGATCGGCTGACCTCATGTCGGGAGTTGCTCATGCTCGCAATATCCTGGGGCCGCTCCTGCACAGGTGGTATCGATTCCGAGTCGTCGGCGTCCATCATTTGCCCCGCCGAGGCCCGGTCCTGCTGGTCGCAAGCCAGCGCAGCATCCTGGATCCGACGATCATCGCGACATCGCTGACTCGACCGGTGCGAATCGTCATCGAGGATGCTGAGGGGATTCCCCGATGGGGTGGACTGTCGAGTGCGCTGGGGCGCATCGACCTGCCGCCTGAGTCCTCCCCGTGGCCCGCGCTCCAGCGGGGAGTCGAGGCACTGGATCAAGGCGGGGCTGTGGGCTGTTTCATCCACTCCGAGGTGTCACCTCCGCGGCTTCAACCAGAAGCCGCAATCGCCGGCTATCTGCGCTGTCGAACGGAGGCCACGGTCATCCCCATCTCCATCTTCGGATCGCATGGGCCACGCCCCACGGATCCGCCGAAGCCACGCAGCACGATCGACGTGGTTGTGGGTGACCCGATGCAGCT
>JBDQGZ010000116.1:0-6267 GCA_040265115.1 Candidatus Nanopelagicales bacterium | reverse complement strand
GTGTCGGACTGATCTCTCCGCCGCCCCACCACGATATTTACTCGATCGAGGATCTGGCTCAGTTGATCCACGATCTAAAGAACGCCAACCCTGAGGCACGAGTGCACGTCAAGCTCGTGTCTGAGGTCGGGGTGGGCACGGTTGCGGCTGGAGTGTCGAAGGCGCACGCGGATGTTGTGCTCATTTCCGGCCACGACGGTGGGACAGGTGCTTCCCCGCTGACGTCGTTGAAGCATGCGGGTACGCCCTGGGAACTCGGCCTCGCCGAAACCCAGCAGACACTGCTGCTCAACGGTCTGCGTGACCGCATCGTGGTCCAGGTTGACGGCCAGTTGAAGACGGGGCGCGACGTCGTGATCGCAGCCCTGCTGGGCGCGGAGGAATTCGGTTTCTCGACCGCACCCCTGGTTGTGATGGGCTGCATCATGATGCGGGTGTGTCACCTCGATACCTGCCCGGTCGGAGTCGCGACGCAGAATCCGGTTCTGCGAGAGCGCTTCTCTGGACAACCCGAATTTGTCGTCACCTTCTTCGAGTTCATCGCCGAGCAGGTTCGCGAGTATCTCGCGGCTCTCGGCTTCCGATCACTTGACGAGGCCATCGGCCATGCTGAGCTCATCGATGTCGACCGCGCCGTCGAGCACTTCAAGGCGCGAGGCCTTGATCTCTCGCCGGTACTGTACGTCCCCGCCATTGAGGAGGGTGTCGCACGCAGGCGCGTCACCGAACAGGATCATGGCCTCGACAAGGCGCTGGACAATGAACTCATTGCGATGTGCGCTCCCGCGCTGGAGCGCGGTGAACCGGTGCGGATCCAGGTGGGGATTCGAAACGTGAATCGAACCGTGGGGACCATGCTCGGGTCCGCGGTCACCCGAATCTATGGTGGCGAGGGGTTGCCCGAGGACACCATCGATATCACCTTTACCGGGTCGGCGGGACAGTCCTTTGGAGCCTTCGTTCCTCGGGGAATCACGATGCGCCTCGAGGGTGACGCGAACGACTACGTCGGCAAGGGGCTATCCGGCGGACGCATCATCGTGCGACCCGATCGAAGTGCGACGTTTGCGGCCGAGGATCACATCATCGCCGGCAACGTCATCTGCTACGGCGCGACGTCCGGTGAGGTGTACCTTCGCGGCCGTGTCGGCGAACGCTTCTGTGTGCGCAATTCGGGAGTCAGTGCGGTGGTGGAAGGCATCGGCGATCACGGGTGCGAGTACATGACCGGTGGCCGTGTTTTGGTCATCGGCCCCATCGGTCGCAACTTTGCTGCCGGCATGTCCGGTGGTGTTGCCTACCTGCTCGACGCGGCGACTCATCGGATCAATCCGGATATGGTGGACATCGAAACTCTCGATGATGACGACGTTGAGCAGGTTCTCGACATGCTCCGTCGCCATGCGGAGGAAACAGGATCGATGATTGCCGCCGGTCTGCTGTCAGATCCGGAGACTATTCAAGAGCGGTTCACCAAGGTGATGCCGCGTGACTATCGCCGTGCCCTCGAGGCGCTGCGCCGTGCCGAGGCAGAGGGACTCGACCCTGCCGTTGCCGTGATGGAGGCTGCTCGTGGCTGACCCGCGTGGATTCCTCAATGCCGATCGGGAACTCCCGACACGGCGACCTGTCGATGTTCGTATCCGCGATTGGCGCGAGGTATACGAGGAGATGGCCGATGATCGGCTGCGCACCCAGGCTGGACGGTGCATGGACTGCGGCATCCCGTTTTGCCACAACGGCTGCCCGCTTGGCAACCTCATCCCCGAGTGGAACGACCTGGTGTGGCGCGATGACTGGGAGGGGGCCATCGAGCGCCTTCACGCGACCAATAATTTTCCAGAGTTCACCGGTCGACTCTGCCCCGCTCCCTGTGAAACATCCTGCGTGTTGGGAATCAATCAGAACCCGGTCACGATCAAACAGGTCGAGGTCTCGATCATCGATCGTGCTTGGGAATCCGGATGGGTGACTCCGCAGCCGCCCGAACGACTCTCAGAGAAGTCGGTGGCAGTGGTCGGATCCGGGCCCGCGGGCTTGGCCGCTGCCCAGCAGCTCGCCCGCGCAGGACACACGGTGGTCGTCTATGAACGCGCGGATCGGATCGGCGGACTGCTCCGCTATGGCATTCCCGAATTCAAGATGGAGAAGCGACACCTTGATCGCCGACTCGAGCAGTTGGCTGCAGAAGGAGTGCGTTTCCGGACAGGAATCGAGGTGGGCGTCGACATCACCGTGTCTGCTCTGCGGAAGCGCTATGACGCCGTGGTGCTCGCCGTGGGCGCGACTCAGTGGCGTGACCTGCCGGTCCCGGGCCGGGAACTCGAGGGGATCTACCAGGCCATGGAGTACCTTCCGGGCGCAAATCGGGTGCAGGAGGGCGATCTCGAATCAGCTCCGATCGACGTGCGGGACGCCCACGTGGTCATCATCGGTGGGGGCGATACCGGGGCAGACTGTCTCGGCACCGCTCACCGACAGCAGGCACGGTCAGTGACCCAGCTGGAGATCATGCCGACGCCTCCTGAAGTGCGGCCGGGATCCCAGCCATGGCCGACCTACCCCATGGTGTTTCGTACCTCGAGCGCTCATGAGGAGGGTGGGGATCGGATCTTCGCCGTGTCGACCCAGGAGTTCCTGGATGAGGATGGTCGAGTGCGAGCCTTGCGGATCGTGGATGTGGAGATGCGCGACGGTCGCTTCGAGCCGGTCGAGGGCAGCGAGCGTGAGCTGCCGGCCGATTACGTTTTCCTTGCGATGGGCTTCACGGGACCCGAACCCTCACCGCTACTCGAGCAGTTCGGTCTCGAGATGGACGAGCGCGGAGCCATCCGCCGCGATGCCGACTACGCGACGAGTCTCCCCGGTGTCTTCATCGCCGGTGATGCCGGACGCGGGCAGTCGCTCATTGTGTGGGCCATCGCCGAGGGCCGAGCGGCCGCTGCGTCAGTCGATCGCTATCTCAGCGGGGAGACCAACCTGCCCTTCCCGATCCCGGCCACCGCACGCCCCCTGACGGTGTAGGTGCCGATGGAGGAGTCAACGCGCCGCGCCAAGATCGTGGCGACACTCGGACCGGCCTGCTCCAGTTACGAGGAGATCCGGGAGTTGATTCTTTCCGGCCTAGACGTGGCCCGGCTGAATCTGTCGCATGGGTCCCACGACGACCACGCAGCCGCCTATGAGAATGTTCGCCGGGCCAGTGATGAGGTCGGCCGTGGAGTGGGCGTGCTCATCGACCTCCAGGGGCCGAAAATCCGGCTCGGAACCTTCGCGGAGGGATCGGTGCTGCTTCGCGACGGAGCGAGTTTCATCATTACGACCCGCGATGTTCCCGGCGATGAGGCTTGTGCATCTACGACCTACGCGGGGTTGCCGGGTGATGTCGAACCTGGCGACCTGGTTCTCATCGATGATGGCCGAGTCTCGCTGGAGGTGACGAGGGTCGAAGGTGACGAGGTCACCACCATCGTGCGGGAAGGCGGTCGTATCTCTGATCACAAGGGCATCAATCTTCCGGGGGTGGGGGTGAGCGTCCCGGCGATGTCCGACAAGGACATCGATGATCTGCGCTGGGGTCTTCGCCTTGGGGCTGACATGGTCGCGTTGTCCTTCGTGCGGTCTGCGGCCGATGTCGAGGATGTGCACCGGATCATGGATGAGGTTGGCTACCGAATTCCGGTTCTGGCCAAGGTGGAAAAGCCACAGGCGATCGAGGACCTTGATCAGATCGTTGCTGCCTTCGACGGGGTCATGGTGGCCCGCGGAGACTTGGGCGTGGAACTGCCTCTCGAAGCGGTGCCACTCGTCCAGAAGCGGGCTATCTCGCTGTGTCGTGCCGCGGCGAAACCGGTCATCGTGGCGACCCAGATGCTGGATTCGATGATCACGGCGACTCGGCCGACTCGCGCGGAGGCGAGCGACGTCGCCAACGCGGTCCTTGATGGCGCCGATGCCTTGATGCTGTCTGGTGAAACGAGTGTCGGTTCCAATCCCGCCCATGTGGTGGCGACGATGGCGCGCATCATCCAACACGTCGAGGGCGAAGCGCTCGACAGGCTCGCGGCCTTCCCCGGGGATCCGCCCGGCTCAACGGCGAAGGCGCTCACGAGGGCGGCGGTCGATGTGGCCACATCTGTCGGAGCCACCAACCTCATCGCCTTCACCGAGACCGGACTGTCGGCCCGATTGATCGCCCGATGGCGATCAGCGACTCCACTCCTGGCCTTCACGCCTGATCCTCGCGTGCGCAGCCAACTGGCATTGACCTGGGGAGTGGAGACCTTCTTGGTTCCGCCGGCCCGCCACACTGACGACATGGTGGAGCAGGTCGACCGGGCCCTGCTGGAGATCGGTCGTGCGACGGTGGGGGAGCGCGTTGTGATCGTGGCCGGGGTGCCACCGGGTCGACCGGGAACGACGAACGGAATGCGGGTGCACCGCATCGGCCGGTCCGGTCCCGGTTCGGGTGTCTGAGGGAATCGAGGAAGTGAAAGGAATCACGAGAGCAGACGAATGTCTCACTCGATGAGTTCGACACCCTCGCGTCACGCCTGGATCGAACCGGGTGCACACGCCGTGGCCGATGGTGTCCATCGAATTCCCCTGCCACTGCCGACCGATGGGCTGCGGGCGGTCAATGTCTATGCGATTGAGCAGGGCGATGGACTCGTTCTTGTCGACGGGGGATGGGCGCTCGATGTCAGCGAGCGGGCACTGATCGATGCCCTGGCCGAGATCGGATATGGCCTCGGCGACATCGTTCGATTCCTGGTCACCCACGCCCACCGGGACCACTACACCCAGGCCATGGCTGTTCGCCGCCGCTTTGGCACTCGGGTGGCCCTGGGTCTCCACGAGCAGGAGTCGATTCGGGCGGTGGCGTATCGAGCGGAGAATCCGCAAGCGGCAGGTCCGTTCGTGCAGGTTGAACTGCTCCGTCGTGCCGGAGACCTGCCGGCGGCAGCCTCCCTCGAGGGGTTGCGAGCGGAAGGAATCGTCGCGGAGGAATGGCAGGATCCGGATGATTGGTTGTCCCATGGGGATCGGCTGGCGCTAGGTCAACGTGAACTGACTGTCCTCGCCACCCCCGGACACACGCGAGGGCACGTGGTGTTCGCCGATGATGCTCATGGGTTGCTCTTCGCCGGAGATCACATCCTGCCTCACATCACCCCCTCGATCGGATATGAAGAGGTGGTCGGTCGTTCACCGTTGGGGGACTACCTCGACTCGCTCGCGTTGTTGCGCAGCCACCCGGATGCCTTGCTCCTGCCCGCCCATGGTCCAGCCGGGATGTCGGTTCACGAACGCGTCGAGGAGTTGCTCACGCATCATGAGCAACGGCTGGACGACAGTCTGCGAGCGGTGGCGGCGGGGGCGAGTTCGGCGGTCGAGGTGGCCGATCGGCTGACGTGGACGCGTCGACAGACCTCGTTGAGTGAGCTCGATCGATTCAACCGGATGATGGCTGTACTTGAGACCTTGGCTCACCTGGTGGTGCTGGTGGAGATGAGGCGCCTGCTCTCGTGGTGGGACGAGGTCGACGGAGTGGGAGTCGAGCGCTTCTCCCTGCCCTGATCTGCGATAGGGTTCTGACAATTCGTACTCCGGTGCGAAGCCGAACGTCCTTTAACGACCCGTCCCGAGAGGCGGGAAAGGAGGTCGGTGCCGATGCCCGTTGCCCGGGTTCTCGATGCCGCGGATCTGACGCGTGTCGTCGGTCGCATCTCTCACGAAATTCTGGAAAAGTCCCATGGGCCCAACGATCTCATCCTGTTGGGTGTCCCTCGGCGTGGTGTCCCGCTAGCACAGCGCATTGCCGAACGGATGCACTCCATCGAGGGTGTGAATGTTCCCGTGGGATCGCTCGACGTCACGATGTATCGCGATGACATCGGCCTGCGAGGTGCCCGACCTCTGGGCACCACCGATGTGCCGCTCGGCGGCATCGACGACCGGATCGTCGTGCTCGTCGACGATGTGCTGTTCAGCGGGCGCACCATCCGAGCAGCCCTTGATGCGCTGAACGACATTGGGCGTCCGCGCGCCGTTCGACTCGCGGTTCTCATCGACCGTGGCCACCGGGAACTTCCGATTCGCGCCGATCACGTCGGGAAGAACATTCCGACCTCGAGAACCGAGGATGTTCGGGTCCACCTGGTGGAAACGGACGGGGTGGATGAGGTGCTGCTCGGCCCGGCCGAGGAGGGTGGCGTCGGCATGATCTCCAGTTGCGTCACCGACCGTGCCTGCTGACGGTGAGCG
>JBDQGZ010000115.1:0-6274 GCA_040265115.1 Candidatus Nanopelagicales bacterium | reverse complement strand
TCCAGAGGTGCCGCCGATCGACGTCGGGCCACAACTCATCGAGGAACACCATCTCGGCATATGCGGATTGCCACAGCAGGAAGTTGCTGATGCGCTGCTCGCCCGAGGTGCGGATGAACAGGTCGACATCGGGCATGTCCGGCTCATCGAGATGCCGCGCCAGCATCTTCTCGTTCACCTTCATCGGATCGATGCGGCCCTCGGCGACCCCTCGCGCGATGTCGGCTGCCGCATCCGCGATTTCTGCGCGGCCACCGTAGTTGACGCACATCGTGAGCGTGAGAGTTCGGTTGTTCTTGGTGAGTTCCTCCGCGGTCTGCAGTTCGTTGATGACACTGCGCCACAGTCGTTTCGGCCGCCCTGCCCAACGAACTCGCACCCCGAGATCATTCATCTCATCCCGACGCCGATGCACCACATCTCGGTTGAAACCCATGAGGAATCGGACCTCATCCGGGGAGCGTTTCCAGTTCTCCGTGCTGAAGGCATAGGCGCTCACCCACGGAATTCCGATCTCGATGGCTCCATGCACGATGTCGAGCAGCGCGAATTCGCCCGCCTCATGACCGGCGGTGCGCGGGAGTCCCCGCTGCTTGGCCCAACGCCCATTGCCATCCATGACGATCGCGACATGCCGCGGCAGCAGGTCCCGGGGGATCTGCGGCGGGCGCGCTCCCGAGGGGTGCGGGGTCGGCGGAATCGGCACTCCCCCATCCTGTCACTCCAACGGGCGCCGGGGGCGGATCGTCCTCAGGCGCGTTCGACGAGCGGCAGCGACCGTGGCGCCCGCTCGAGGTGCCACGTGAGCAGAGCCGCAGTCAAGCCCGCGGCCTCGCGGCGGTGACGCACCTCGCTGACATCCGCGGTCGCCCAATCCCCGCTGAGCAAGGCCCCGAGGAGGGTGAGGGTCTCCGCCGCAGGTGCGGCGCTGCCGGGCGCTCGGCAGTTCGGACACATCGCTCCTCCCTGGGCCACCGTGAACGCCCGGTGGGGTCCCGGGGCTCCGCACCGCGCGCAGTCGGAGAAGGAAGCAGACCACCCCGCGATCGCGAGCGACCGCAGGACGAAAGCGTCGAGGATCAGGCCGGGATCATGCGTGCGCGCCACGAGGGTGCGCAACGCTCCCACGAGCAGGACGTAGTGGGCGAGCGCTGGTTCCCGCTCGACGGGAGTGAGGCGTTCGGTTGTCTCGAGCATCGCCTGGCCGGCGGTCCAGGCGGCATAGTCCGCGGCCAGTCGCGGGCCGTGCGCGTCGAGGGATTCCACCTGGGTCACGGTGTCGAAGGTGCGACCGACGTAGAGCTGGATGTCGACCCGACTGAAGGGCTCGAGTCGAGCCCCGAAGCGGCTGCCGGTGCGACGAACACCCTTCGCGGCCGCTCGGATGCGTCCGTTATCCCGGGTCAGGAGGGTGATGATGCGGTCGGCCTCCCCGAGGCGCTGGGTGCGCAGCACCACTCCCTCATCTCGATAGGTCGGCACCGCCCCATTGTGACCCCTACAGGGGAAAAACTCCGCAACCGCCATGGGGCAAAAGCGAGCGAAACGTTGCGGAGTTGAGCTTTCAGAAGCCGAGGCGGCGGAGTTGGCGGGGATCGCGCTGCCAGTCCTTGGCCACCTTCACCCGCAGATCGAGGAACACCGGGGTGCCCAGGAGTGCCTCGATCCCCTTGCGTGCTGTCGACCCGACGTGCTTCAGCCTCGACCCACCGCGACCGATGACAATCGCCTTCTGGCTGTCCCGTTCGACGAACACGACGGCGTGGATATCGATGAGAGGTCGATCCGGCGCGCGGTCCTCGCGCAGACCCATCTCCTCGACCACGACCGCGATCGAATGCGGCAGTTCATCGCTCACTCCCTCGAGCGCAGCCTCGCGGATCAACTCCGCAACCAGCACCTCCTCGGGCTCATCGGTCACCTCGCCGTCGGGATACAGCGGCGGGCCTTCGGGCATGACCGCGATCATGAGATCGGCGAGCAGATCGACCTGAGCCCCGGTCACTGCCGACACCGGCACGACCTCCGTCCATTCGATCCCCACCCGGGCCCCCAGTTCAGCGACCTCGACCAGTCGTTCTGCGGTGGCCGCAGGCGCCACCGCATCGGTCTTGGTGACCAGCGCGAAGGTCGTCGCTCCCTTCGGTCGCGCTCTGGCCAGGGCTCGAGCCACAAACTCATCGCCAGGGCCGACGGGCGCATCGGCCGCGATGCACAGTGCAGCCACATCGACATGGGCCCATGCCTCGCGGACTGCATCATTGAGTCGCTGACCCAGCAGCGTGCGCGGCTTGTGCAGTCCCGGGGTGTCCAGCAGCACGATCTGGGCATCGGGCCGAGTCACCACCCCGCGAATCACATGGCGAGTCGTCTGGGGGCGATTTGACGTGATGGCGATCTTCGAGCCCACCAGCGCATTCGCGAGGGTCGACTTTCCAGCATTCGGGCGCCCGACGAGACACGCCAGACCGCAGCGAAAGTCACTCATGCCGCCACCGGTTCGTTCGTGGGTCGCGGAGATTCCCCGCGCGAACCGCGATCCGACAAGCCCAGGATGCCGAGGGCGACGACGATGAGCACACATCCGACCCAACCACGCCAGCCCAGGGTCTCGCTGAGTAACAGGACACCGAGCAGGGTCGCCACGACAGGTTCGGCGAGGTTGAGAGTCGCAATATGGCCGGGTTGAAGCGTGCGCAATCCGATTCCGAACAGCAGATAGGCCAGGGTGGTCGCGGCAAGCCCCAGCCACAGCAGCAGCACGACTCCGCCGGGACTCCACCACCAGGCACCAGCCACGGCGAAGAACGGAATGGTGAACAGTGCGGCCAGGGCGAATGACGCGCCAAGGACGTGGCTCGACGATTCACCACTGCGCGTCAGGCGAACGCCGAGCACGGTGTAGACAGCGTACGAAGCTCCGGCGCCCATCGCGGCGAGTATCCCGAGCAGATCACGTGACTGACCATCACCCATCGTCAGTAGCGCCATGCCTCCCACCGCAAGCACCGTCGAGATGGCCCAGACGATTCCCGGAGCACCCTCGCGCAGAAGCCAGCCGAGCATTCCAGCAAGGAAAGGGGCCAGGGCGAGGCTTGCCAGGGTCCCGACGGCCACTCCGGTGCGCGAGACGCCGAGGAAGAACATCGATTGGTAGCCGGCGACCGCCAGCCCCATGAGCCACAGTAAAGGTCGTTGCCACAAGCGCACCAGTGCGCGTCGGCCGATGCGGGTGATCGCGACCACGACGACGAGACCGAGTGCGCCCACGATCAGACGCGCAGCTGCTATTGCCGGTGCGGTCGCATCCGGACCGGCGAGGGTGACGGCGGCGGCAGATGTGCCGAAGAGCGCTGCCGCCGCGAGGACAGCCAGCACCCCGGTGGTTCGGGTAACTCTCATCAGGCTGAGGCGCGCAGGGCACCGGTGGTGGCGCGATGCACCACCGAGCCATCGTCTGCGCACACGAGAACCTCGACCTGCTCTCCACCGAGGTCGATCAGGGGTGCCGAATCGGGCAGCTGGTCGGGAGTTCCGGTCACGATGACCACAGCCTCGAGTCCACGCGATCCGCTGATCCACGCCTGGGCTGCGACCACATCGAACCCGGTAAGGGGTCGAGAGGGAAGCGGTGCGTCGGCAGCAGCGTAGGTGCGCCCTGTCTCATCTCGGATCGCAACTCCGTGCGCTGCCCGAATCCGTTCGCGCGCACCACGCGCCAGGGTCACCAACTTGGCGTCCTCGGCATCCAACTCAGCAGTCACGTCACCCACTCCACGCTCACTGACGGGACGTCATTCATCGCCGTCATCCTCGAGTTCCTCTGGTGCAGGAGCTGGCACACGTTGTGCCAGCACAGAGCCAATGCGGTTGCGTCGACCCGCACCCTGCTCGGCGACGAGTATCCATCCATCGACTTCGATTCGAGCATCCGGGATGGGCACTCGGCCCAGCCGCTTGGCGACGAGACCGAGAACGCTGTCCACGCCCTCCTCTTCGCCGTCGATCTCTAATCCCACCAGCGTGGCGAAGTCATCGACATTCATCCGAGAACTGACGCGGTAGGAGCCATCCTCGAGGGTAGAAACCTCCGGAGCAGCCGTGTCGTATTCATCATCGATTTCGCCGACGATTTCTTCGAGGATGTCCTCGATGGTGACAATGCCTGCCGTGCCACCGTATTCATCCACGACTACCGCCATGTGAACCCGAGCGGCCTGCATTTGGGTGAGCAATTCATCAGCGATCTTGGAGTCGGGGACGAAGTAGACAGACCGCATGAGGGAGTCGACCTGCTCTTCGCGTTCAGCCTCTCGATTGTCGAAGATGCGGCGCATGATGTCCTTGAGGTAGATGATCCCCACAACGTCGTCGGAACTCTCACCCATGACCGGGATACGAGAGAATCCCGAACGTAGACACAACGACAGCGCCTGGCGCAATGTCTTATCACGCTCGATGAACACCACCTCGGTTCGCGGCACCATCACCTCGCGGGCGAATGTCTCACCGAGCTCGAACACCGAGTGAATCATCTTGCGCTCGACATCTTCAATGACCGCGTTCTCACCCGCGAGGTCCACCATTTCCCTCAGTTCAGCCTCTGTGGCGAAGGGACCGGATCGGAACCCCTGCCCGGGTGTCAGCGCATTGCCGACGAGGATGAGCAGGGTGGCGAGAGGGCTCAAGGCGACCGCGATGAGACGTGCCGGTCGTGCCGCGCGCAACGCGATGCGATCCGCATGCTGGGCGCCGAGCGTCCGAGCAGCAACACCGAGCACGACGTAGCTGATGATCACCATGATCGCGACAGCCAGTGCGAGAGAGCCAGCCGTCGGCCAGCCATTGCGCACCGTCAGCACCATGACCGCGACGTAGACGACGAGCGAAATCGCAGCGGTCGTCGCGATCGTGGACAAGAACAGCATCACGTTGACGTAGCGAGGCCGATCCTCGATCACGATTGCGAGTTGTTCGACGCCACTGCGCTCCTCGCGCCGCATCTCCTCGACGCGACTGCGCGACACGCGACCGATAGCTGTCTCGCCGCCGACCAAGAGGGCCGCGACGACCACGAGAATCGCCGCCGAGACGAGGCTCCACACGTCACCCATCGTCATGGGGCAACCTGTCCTCGTTGTTGCCACATCTCAAGCAGATTTCCCTGCAGATCGAACATGACCCGATGCTCCTCCGGCTCAGCGTGATCATGACCCAGTAGGTGCAGCATGCCGTGCACGAGCAGGAGATCCACCTCATTCTCCGGGGCGTGTCCTGCCTGTTCTGCCTGCCGTTCTGCCACGGAGGGGCACAGCACGATGTCGCCGAGAATCCCCAGCGGACGTGGGCCCTCCGGCGCCCCCGGCTTCAGGTCGTCCATGGGGAAGGACATGACATCGGTCGGACCCGGCTCGTCCATCCACTGACGATGGAGTTCGCTCATCCGGTCCTCATCGACGAACGCGATCGACACCGTGCATTCAGGGTCGAGGCGCATTCGATCCAAGACGAATGCCGTGATAGCGCTGACTCGCTGGAGGTCGATCCACGCGGTCTCAGTGTCGTCGATGATGTCGATGCTCAACGAGGACCTCGAGGCTGGGCTTCGTCATGTCGGGCATAGGCGTCCACGATCTGACCGACGAGTCGGTGTCGCACGACGTCGCGACTGGTGAGCGTGCAGAACGCCACATCCTCGATGCCGGTAAGGATGTCCTGCACGACTCGAAGACCGCTGCTCGATCCGGTAGGCAGATCGATCTGGGTGACATCGCCGGTGACGACCATGGTGGAGTTGAATCCCAACCGGGTCAGAAACATCTTCATCTGTTCCGGTGAGGTGTTCTGCGCCTCGTCGAGGATGATGAAGGCGTCATTGAGAGTCCGTCCGCGCATATAGGCCAGAGGAGCGATCTCGATGGTTCCGCCGGTGATCAATCGTGGGATCGAGTCAATATCGATCATGTCGTGCAGGGCGTCATAGAGCGGACGAAGATAGGGGTCGATTTTCTCCGAGAGTGTTCCGGGCAGAAAGCCCAGGCGCTCCCCGGCTTCCACCGCGGGCCGCGTGAGGATGATCCGTGTGACCTGCTTGTCTTGCAGTGCCTGGACGGCCTTCGCTACTGCGAGATAGGTCTTGCCTGTTCCTGCCGGCCCGATTCCGAAGGTAATCGTGTGCGCATCGATCGCCTCCACGTATCTCTTCTGATTGAGCGTCTTCGCGCGAATGGTCTTTCCTCGGTTGGACAAGATGTTGGTGGAGAGGACCTCCGCC
>JBDQGZ010000114.1:0-6294 GCA_040265115.1 Candidatus Nanopelagicales bacterium | reverse complement strand
GTGAAGGGCTTTGCGACACGCTTCGGATCCATGTCACGCACGACCAGCCGCAGATGCGACTGGGCATCCGCGGTCGTCTCCGGATCCGCATGCGCCGTGGGCTCCCATGACACGATCAACTCCTGGCACTCCAGCGTCGATTCCGCCGCCGCCTGGCGAGGTGTCATTCCGTGCACAGCATCGAGATCGAGGCCGGTGATTGTGCGGAGCGCCAGGTCGGCCTTCGCGCGCCCATCGGTTCCCGTCACGACCAGGGACAGCGCATTGCGGAATCCCCCGAGATAGGTTCCCGCGATCTTCAATGTCGCCGGTGCCGCGTCACCGCGCACGTCACTGATCCGGACACGATCCGGCCCCACCTGCTCGAGCCGGATGGTGTCGAACCGTGCGGTTGCATCCGGGTTGGCATAACTCGGGGCACCAATTTCGTAGAGCAGTTGGGCGGTCACCGTTCCCACGCTGACCAGTCCGCCGGTGCCCTCGTGCTTGGTGATGACGCTGCTGCCATCCGCCGCGACCTCAGCGATCGGGAATCCCGGATGCTCGAGGCCGGGCACGTCGGTGAAGAAGGAGTAGTTGCCGCCGGTCACCTGAGCGCCGCATTCGATCGCATGCCCGGCGACGATCGCTCCGGCGAGTTCGTCGAGGTGATCTGGGGAGAAACTCCAGCCATGCCACCACGCTGCCGGGCCGACGACAAGAGCAGCGTCGGTGACTCGCCCGGTGATCACGACATCCGCGCCCGCCGACAGAGCTCGAGCGATCGGTTCGCCGCCGAGATACGCGTTCGCCGTGAGGAGGTGCGCTCCCACATCCTCGAGTGACTCGCCGGTGTCGATATTGCGTAGTTCCTCACCGCTCTCACGCAACTCGTCGATCCGTCCGCTGAGATCATCGCCGGTGACCACGGCGATGCGTGGTGACAAGCCCCACTCCTGCGCTTTAGTGCTCAGCGCATCAGCGCACCCCTGCGGATCCAGGCCACCGGCGTTGCTCACGACCCGGATCCCCCGATCGAGGCAGGTCCCGAGAACCTGCTCCATCTGAGTGAGGAACGTCCGCGCATAACCCGAACCGGGGCCGTGCTTCATGCGCTGGCGGGCCAGGATCAGCATCGTCAATTCGGCGAGCCAATCACCGGTCAGGACGTCGATGGGACCTCCCTCGACCATCTCCTGCGCCGCCGAGAGCCGATCGCCGAAGAAACCGCTCACGTTTGCGATTCGCACTGCCCGATCCGGTTCGCGCGTCATGATGCATCCGCGAGCACGACGACGACCGTGTGGGCATCCACGGCCTGACCTACCTCGACCCGGACCTCCTCGACGACACCTGAAGCATCCGCGAGGATCCGGTGCTCCATCTTCATCGCCTCCAGCACGACGAGGCAGTCCCCCACCTCGACCGCATCGCCCGGTGCCACCTCGACGATCGTCACCGTGCCCGGGACCGGGGTGGACGGTCCGCGTGCCCCCTCGTCGGCTCCGGCGAGCGCAAACCGCGGCAGTCGACGCCACTGGGTGGATCCCTCAGCGTCGGACACCACCACGACCTCATCGGACACCGCCACACGCATGCGCACAGCCACTCCATCGATCGCCACGTCGAGCACATCGTGGGTGAGCCACCCGATCGTGACCGAGGGAATCCGTCGGGACTGCCCCTGCTGCACCGCCGCATAGGGATCGACGTCATGCGGCCCATCGATATCGGAGAGCACATCGACGTTGATGCCATCGCGGCCCCATCGTGTCGCCACCGCATAGGTGTGGCGTCCATCGATGGTGGCGAACCGCTCGAATTGCGGCGTCGGCGGGACGTTTCCCCACCCGGCTGGGACGTCGTGCTCCCCCCGGAGAACGACACTGGCGGCGATCAGATGACGGTTGATGAGTTCGACGGAATGCTGTGGATCGAGAAGTCCCGGGTGACGTTCGAGGAAGTCAGTCGTCGTGTCACCGGCGATGAAGGGCTGGGATCGGCAGATGGCGACGAGCGAGTCTCGATTCGTCACGACACCTCCGATCCGTGCAGTGCTCAGCGCTCGGCTGAGCACATCCGTCGCCGTGTCTCGATCCCGGTCGTGAGCGATCACTTTTGCCAGCATCGGGTCGTAGTAGGCGCTCACCACGCTGCCCGCCTCGACCCCTGAATCAACCCGAACGGTCGGATCGAAGTCGAACGCCGTGAGTGTTCCCGTGTTGGGGAGGTACCCCTGCGACGGATCCTCCGCATACAGGCGCACCTCTACGGCATGCCCGTGACGTCTGATCTCTCCCTGCGTCAGGGGTAGTGGCTCACCGCGTGCAACGCGGATCTGCCACTCGACGAGGTCGATGCCGGTGATGGCTTCGGTCACCGGGTGCTCCACCTGCAGCCTGGTGTTCATCTCGAGGAAGAAGAACTCCTGGCTCGCACCGCTGCCGGCAACAAGGAACTCCACCGTCCCCGCGCCGACGTAGCCGATCGCCCTCGCCAGCGAGGTCGCCGCCGCATACATCCGATCCGCCACAGTGGGATCGAGATTGACGGCCGGAGACTCCTCGATGATCTTCTGGTGGCGCCGCTGAATCGAGCACTCGCGCTCGAACAGATGCACCACTCGACCGTGCTCATCACCGAACACTTGAACTTCGACGTGTCGGGCGGAGGTGAGGTAGCGCTCGCAGAACACCGTTCCGTCGCCGAAGGCGCTGCGGGCTTCACGGCGCGCCGCAGCCACCGCGTCGACCACGTCCTGCGGTTCAGTGACGACACGCATGCCCTTACCACCGCCTCCCGCGGATGCCTTGATCAACAACGGGAAACCGACCTCACTCGCACGCCGGGAGATTTCTTCATCGGAGAGGTCATCGGGGAGTTCCGCGCCAGGCACGAGCGGGACGCCAGCCTCGACCGCCAATTCCTTCGCCTGCACCTTGTAGGCCATCTGGCGGATCGAGTGGGGGGTCGGTCCGATCCAGACGAGACCGGCAGCGATCACCCGCTCGGCGAAGTCGGCGTTCTCCGAGGCGAACCCGTAGCCGGGATGAATCGCATCTGCACCACTGCGACGTGCCGCATCGATGATCGCCTCGATGTCCAGATACGTCTCCGCGCTGGTGTTGCCCGTCAGGGCCACGGAGAAATCAGCCGCCCGAACATGCAAGGCGTCGGAATCGGCGTCGGAGTGAATGGCGACGGCCTGCAGACCCATCGACTTCACGGTCGCCATGATGCGGCAGGCGATCTCAGCGCGGTTGGCGATGAGAACTCGTCGGATTCGCTGGTTCATCGTCCCTCACATCCGGAAGACGCCGAAGGACTCAGCGCCGGTGACAGGAGCGGAATGCACCGCGGAGAGCGCCATGGTCAGCGCGTTCCTGGTGTCGCGAGGATCGATGATGCCGTCGTCCCAGAGTCTGCCCGTGGCGAAGAGTGCCGTCGATTGATCCTCGACCTGCTTTTCGAACGCATCTCGGAGGGGCGCGAAGGCTGATTCATCGAATTCCGCTCCCGCAGCCTCGGACTTCTGCCGCGCCACGATGGTGAGCACGCCCGCGAGTTGCTTCGACCCCATGACAGCGATCCGATGGTTCGGCCAGCTGAAGACGAATCGCGGATCGTAGGCGCGGCCAGACATTCCGTAGTTCCCCGCGCCATAGGAGGCCCCCATCATCAAGGTCAGGTGAGGAACCGTGGAATTGCTCACCGCATTGATCAACTTCGCGCCGTCCTTGATGATGCCGCCCTGCTCGTATCGAGTGCCGACCATGAAGCCCGTGATGTTCTGGGCGAACAGGATCGGCACCCCCATCCGGTTGCACAACTGGATGAACTGGGCGCCCTTGTGGCTCTCTTCGCTGAAGAGGATCCCGTTGTTCGCGAGAACGCCGATGGGATAGCCGCCGAGATGACCCCAGCCGGTGACGAGGGTGGACCCGTAGAGCGGCTTGAACTCCTCGAACTCACTACCGTCGAGGATGCGTGCGAGAACCTCTCGAGCCTCGAATGGCTGACGGATGTCGGCACTCGGAATTCCCAGCAGGTCCTCCGGGTCATAGATGGGATCGATGGGTGTGCGCGGCGGGGAGCCCGCGCGACGCCACCCCAGATGACTGATGATGTCGCGACCGATCCGGACCGCATCGGCTTCGTCGAGCGCGAGGTAGTCGGCGAGCCCGGATGTCCTGGCATGCATGGAGGCGCCACCGAGACTCTCCTCATCGGCGTCCTCGTCGATCGCCATCTTCACCAGGGGCGGGCCACCGAGATAGACCTTCGCGGCGTCCTTCACCAGCACGGTGTAGTCGCTCATGCCCGGCACGTAGGCGCCGCCGGCGGTGCTCGACCCGAACACGAGGGTGATCGTGGGAATACCTTCCGCCGACAGTCGAGTCAGGTTGCGGAAACTAGCTCCACCGGGCACGAAGATCTCCGCCTGCTTGGGCAGATCGGCTCCACCTGACTCGGTCAGGTTCACCAGCGGGAGTCGATTCTCGCGCGCAACGTCCATGGCCCGAAGCCCCTTGGCGACCGCCGAGGGGCCCTGCGCTCCCCCCTTCACGGTCGGGTCATTGGCGACGATCATCACGTCGACTCCATGGACTCGACCGATCCCGCTCACGACTCCGGCGCCCAGGGGATCGTCCGTTCCCCACCCGGCCAACGGACTCAACTCCAAGAAGGGAGACCCCGTGTCGAGCAATGCGGCGATGCGCTCGCGGGGCAGCCATTTGCCCCGGGACCGATGCCGGGCCACGCTTCGCGCGTTCTTCTCCGGATCATCGCTTCCCCCGCCCGCGACCACGCGGGCAAGCAGGGCGTCAATCTCAGCCAGGGAGGCGCGCATTGCCTCTTCGTTTGCGAGGAATTCCGCGGTGCGCGGATCGATGCGGGTTGGCAGGACCGGGGCCATGAACTTGACACTATTGTCAAGTTGACATGAGCGTCAAGTGCTGATGCGCAACGAATGAGAGGATGCAGCCATGTCGCATGACGACCTGACCCAGTGGGACCACGCTGCTCGCTCGGCACTCACCGAGGAAGTAGGCGTGACAGCTCCCGAGACTGACCTGCAACTGCTCCTCGATATCGCTCGGGACGCTGCACATGCCGTCAACCGGCCAGCCGCGCCGGTGACAACGTTCCTCCTCGGCTACGCCGCTGGTTCTGGAGCGGATCTCCAGCAAGCAGCAGCGACCCTGCGCCGACTCGCCGGTGAGTGGGATCTCGGCCTCCACCGAGAATAGTTCGCGGCCTCGTCATGAGGAATCCCGCCCTCCTCGTGGGAGGCTGGTGGTCATGAGGAGGGTGGGACGGTGAGCGCTTTGGACTGGCACACCGCGCGTCGGGTCGCCGCACAGGCCAGCGCTGCCCTGCCCGTCGTGACCGCAAGGCTTGACGAGGCCGTGGGTTCGATCCTGGCTGAGCCCCTGACCGCCCTCACTGACCTCCCACCCTTCGCCTGCTCGGCCATGGATGGCTTTGCGATCAGCGGCCCCGGCCCATGGCTTGTCGCCGAGGCCCCACATCTGGCCGGACACGACGACATCCCCACGCTCCAATCGGGGGAGGCCGTCGCCATTGCGACCGGGGCCGTCGTGCCGATCGGCGCCACCGCTGTGCTGCGTCACGAGGTCGTGGTCGTCGAGGGAGCACTCCATGGCTCACGGCTGTTCACCCGCGATCCGCTGACCGGACTGCCCGATGAATCGAGCCCTGCTCCGCCACCCGGCACCGACATTCGGGGTCAGGGGGAGGAGTGCGCCGTCGGAGATGCGTTGGTGTCGCAAGGAAGCCTGATCACCCCAGGGATCGTCGGCCTCGCCGCGGCCAGCGGCTACGACGGTCTCCCGATCATCCGTCCACCCGTCGTCGGTGTCTTCGTCATGGGGGATGAGCTCCTTGATCGCGGCGTTCCGCGGCCGGGTCGGGTTCGCGATGCGCTCGGCCCGCTGCTTCCCCCGTGGCTCGGCGCGCTCGGTGCCCGTGCCAACCCTCCAATTCGGGTCCCCGATTCCCTCGAGGCCCTGCTCGCCGAGATCGATGACGCCCAGGTCGACATCCTCGTGACCACCGGCTCGACTGCCGCAGGACCAGTCGACCATCTGCACGCCGCTCTCGATCGGTTGCAGGCACGCTGGCAGCGATCAGGGGTGCGGCGAGGGTGATCAGGCCCGACACGGCAGCGAGCGGATTGCCGGGGAGTCCCACGAGCAGCCGACCGTCGGGAAGTTCCGCGAGCAGCATGGGATGGCCGGGTCGCACCTCCACTCCGTCGACCAGCCAGCGTGCCTGCAACCGATCGAGAGC
>JBDQGZ010000113.1:0-6344 GCA_040265115.1 Candidatus Nanopelagicales bacterium | reverse complement strand
TTCGCGCATTCTGGTCAGATCGGCCCCGCCCGGCCACTGACCGACAGCGAGTAGGGACTCGCGAACCGTCCGGCCCCGATGTCTGGAGGGGCCGTCAAGGTCGAGGGTGGGACGCGTCGAATCGAGGGCGGCGATCGCGCTGTCCCAACCGGTGACGCTGTCGTCGAGGAGTCGATCGAGATGGGACCCAGCGCGCCCGGTATCGCCGGGAGCGGGGTGGAGTGGGTCGGACATCGAGCCGCCTCCTCGGGCTATCCCCTGGGGGCTGATGGGCCGTGGTCGCCTGCGTCTCGGGCCGCTGACGACCACGGCCTAGGAATAGTGGACACCCGATCAAGGGATCGCGCATTACGAAGGATCGGTTCTAGTGGGCCCGGCCGGGCTCGAACCGGCGACCCCGTCCTTGTAAGGGACGTGCTCTAGCCAACTGAGCTACAGGCCCGTGGAGGAGGCTACCTCCCCGGTACTCTGCCCACGTGCGCTCGCCCATGCTTTCGGAGGTCATCGAGGCGCTCGAGGCCCGATATCCCCCCGCGCTCGCGGAGGCTTGGGACGCGGTCGGTCTGGTGTGCGGTGCGCCCGAGCAGGAGGTCACCCGGGTGCTCTTCGCGGTCGATCCGACCGAAGAGATCGCTGACGAGGCCGCATCGGTGAACGCGGACCTCATCGTCACCCACCATCCGCTGTTCTTGACTCCCGTCCACGGGGTGGCCGCGGTGACCCCCGGCGGTCGTCTCGTCCACCGCCTCATCCGTGAGGGTCGTGCGCTGTTTGCAGCCCACACCAATGCGGATCGTGCGAATCCGGGCGTCTCGGATGCGCTCGCTGACGCGCTGGGATTGCTGGACCTTAAGCCCCTCGTTCCGGATCTGGTCGACCCAGCTGTCGGATTGGGTCGATGGGGGCGCCTTCCTGATGAGATGCCCCTGTCCCGATTCGTCGAGTGGGTGGCGACTGCCGTGCCGGCGACGGCCCAGGGAGTTCGGGCGGCGGGGGATCCCGACGCGCCCATCCGCCAGGTTGCGGTGTGCGGAGGCTCCGGGGAGTCCCTGTCAGCGGTCGCCGAAGCGGTGGGTGTCGATGTCTTCGTGACGGCTGACTGCAAGCACCATCGAACCCTCGATCATCGTGCCGCTGGAGGATGCGCCATCGTCGACCTGGCGCACTGGGCGAGTGAATGGCCCTGGCTGCCCGTGGCCGCTAGCGCTCTGCGTGCCGATCTCGACGATCGGGGCGCTACGGTGGAGACGCTGGTGTCGACCCGGGTGACAGATCCGTGGTCACTGCATGTGAGGAGCTCGTCCTGAAAATCGATCCCGCCGATCAACAGCGATTACTCGATGTCCAGCAGGTCGATACCGATCTCGATCGCATTGCGCATCGTCGGGCGTCCCTTCCCGAGGAGCAACGCGTCCAGGAGATGTCGACCCGCGACCGCGTTCTCGCTGGTGAGATCACCACCGCGGAGGTCGAGGTCAGCGATCTGCAATTGGAACAGCGCAAGGCGGACAATGATGTCGAACTCGTGCGTGAACGCAGCACGAAGGACTCCACGCTTCTTGATTCCGGTTCGATCACCGATCCCAAGCAGTTGACCAGTCTGCAGAACGAGATCGCATCTCTCGCCCGACGGCAGGCGGAGCTCGAGGACATCGAGATCGAGGTCATGGAACGCCTCGAAAACGCCGAGCACCACCTGCGTGATCTGCGCCAGCAACGCGAGGCGCTCGCTGAGGAGATGCGCCGGGCCATTTCCGATCGTGATGCCGTCGTGGCGGAACTCGCAGAGTCTGAGGCCGGTTTGCGTGCAGACCGCGAGCAACTCGTGTCCCAGATCCCCTCCGAGTTCCTCGGTCTCTATGACCGCTTGCGCGCGGACTATGGGGGTATCGGTGCTGCCCGACTGCATCAGGGGCGCTGCGAGGGATGTCGAATCGAGTTGACCCCCGTTGATATCTCCCGGATTCGCGAGGCGGCCCCGGACGAGGTGGTGCGATGCGAGGAGTGTCGCCGGCTGCTGATCCGCACGCCCGAGTCGGGCCTGTGACGCGCCGACTCATCGTCGAAGCCGACGGCGCTTCCCGGGGGAATCCAGGGCCCGCGGCCTACGGCGCGGTGATCAAGGACGCGGAGTCGGGTGTCGTCCTTGCCGAGGTTGCGGAATACATCGGAGAGGCCACGAATAACGTCGCGGAATACCGGGGAGTGCTGGCCGGGCTCGAGGAAGCACGACGCCTGGATGACTCGTCGCCCATCGAGGCTCGCCTGGACTCCAAACTCGTCGTCGAGCAGATGTCGGGCAGATGGGCCATTAAGAACGCCACCTTGAAGCCCCTCGCGCTGAGGGTGCGGGATGTGTCCAAATCGGTGACGTTCACCTGGGTTCCGCGGGAGGAGAACAAAGCGGCTGATGCTCTGGCGAATGAGGCCCTCGATGCTGCAGCCCAGGGCCGCATTGCTCCGATCCTTCGCCACCCTGGAGATGTGGCCACCCTCCAGGGGGACGCTGAGGATGTCGTGGGGGAGATCGTCGAAGACATCGCTCGCACCAGGAACGCCCCGCCACGGAAGATGATCGGTTGGGCCAGTGATCTGGGAACGCCGACGTTGACGATGCTCGGTCGCCACGGAGCGACGGCGTACAGCCTAGAGAAGCGATTCTCCGGTCGCGGGGGAGCGGATCTTCCCCTGGCTCCGCTGGGGATCGCTCAGGCCGAGGCGCTGGCTGAGGAGGTCCGCGCACGCGGTGGAGTGGATGTCATCGTCTCGTCACCCCTCGCGCGCACCCGAGAGACCTCCGAGATTCTCTCGACGGCAACCGGAGCGCCGGTGGAACTCCATGAGGGTTTGGCCGAATGCTCCTTCGGCAGCTGGGATGGCTTCACCTTCGCGGAGGTCCAGCAGCAGTGGCCGGATGAGCTGGCAGCGTGGTTGGCGTCGACTGATGTCGCTCCTCCCGAGGGCGAGTCTTTCGCTGAGTGTCGTGACCGGGTCGATCGTGCTCGACGAGAGGTCCTCACTGCCCACGCCGGCAAGCGAGTGGGGGTAATCGCCCATGTGACGCCGATCAAACTCATTGTCGGTCTCTGTGTCGATGCGCCGCTGCACAGCTTGTACCGCATGGAATTGCAGCCGTGCTCATTGACGACCATCGCATGGTTCGCCGATGGGAATTCGTCGATGTTCGGCTTCGCCGAGTCGGCGCACCTGCGCGGAGTCGATGCAGGATTCGGGATTTAGATGTCATCGACGATGACATCGATCAACCACGGGCTCGAGTCGTTGCGTCCGGGACTCAACTCGACTCGATAGCCGGCCTCGCCGAGTACGCCGGTGAGATCGGGGATGTCCGTGATGCGTCCCACGCCGAGTAGCGACCTCACGAGGCGACCTTTGGTGGCCTTGTTGTGGTGGCTGACCACAACCCGCTTCGAACCTCTCTGTTGCAGCACTCGAGCCACTACCGTGCGTTCGGCCATATCCTCCGGCACCGGTCCGAGATTCATGTAGGCACTCGATCGCAGGTCGAGAACGATGCCGCGTGTGGCTGCGTTGCGGATCGCATCGGGCACGATCGCACTCCAGGCGGAGCGAAGCGTTCCGATGGTAGGCAGCGTCGTATCCGCCGAGAGGCGATACGCGGGAATTACATCGGTGGGACGGAGGAGTCCGAATAGAGCTGAGGCGATCGCCACGCGACTGCCCGCGCGCTTGCGTTGCGCCGCGGTGAGGGTGCTCCATTCCAGGGCGTCGTAGAGCACTCCGGTGTAGATCTCCCCGGCAGGAGCACAGGGTGCCTGACGCGCCTCGACATTGCGATCTATCTCGTGATCGAGACGTTCGGAGACTCCCAGGATCGTGCGGGCGCGCGACCGTGGACCCTTGCTCACCTTGATCAACGCATCCAGGATGCGCTCCCGGACGGGGTTGAATTCGGCGAAGCCCACACTCTTCATCGACAGTGACGGTCCCCGTGCAGGGGCGGTCTTGCCTTCGCTCGGCGGCAGCAG
This sequence comes from Candidatus Nanopelagicales bacterium, assembly GCA_040265115.1. Taxonomy (GTDB): domain Bacteria; phylum Actinomycetota; class Actinomycetes; order S36-B12; family S36-B12; genus M55B157. Next base: position 2,334 of record JBDQGZ010000113.1, on the reverse strand, counting down.
GATGAGCACGCTGCAGGACACTACCGGCTACTCTGGAGTTGCGACGGACGAGTCGACCGGGTGATCGCGGTCTCGCTGTGCTCAGCGGGGTCGAGGAAAGTCCGGGCTCCACAGGGCAAGGTGGTGGGTAACACCCACCCGGGGTGACCCGCGGGATCAGTGCCACAGAAAACAGACCGCCCCCGCGCTATGCGGGAGCAAGGGTGAAACGGTGGTGTAAGAGACCACCAGCGGTGCAGGTGACTGCACCGGCTCGGTAAACCCCACCTGGAGCAAGGTCGAAAGGATCGGTTCGCCGATCTGCGCGGACGGGCTGACCGCCCGATGTCCGCGGGTGGACCGCACCAGGCCACTGGCAACAGTGGTCGCAGATGGATGATCACCGCCCGTGTTCCACGGGCACAGAACCCGGCTTACAGGTCGACTCGTCCGCCGCCCCGAGGCATGTTCATCAGATGGTGCGGAGATGCTCCGCGATGGCCTGGCAGTCTCGGCCGAATCGGGTGAAGCGTTGTGGCCCGAGAATGTCGATGAGATTGCGACGCACGCTCTCGACGTGATCCGGCGCTGCGGCGACGATGGTGTCCCAGCCGGAAGTGGTGAGAACCGCGAAGGTTCCGCGCTTATCGTCTGAGCACACCTCGCGAGTCACCAGACCGGAGGCCTCCATGCGATCGATCTGATGGGACAGGCGGCTGCGTGAGGATGACGTGCGGTCGGCTAGATCGCTCATACGCAGGCGTCGGTCTGGTTCCTCCGAGAGGTAGACCAGGATCACGTAATCGGCAAGAGTGATGCCGCGTTGCTCAATCAGGTCGCGATTGAGTCGATCAGGTAGAAGAGCGGACACTTCCAGCCAAGCGCGCCAGGCGGCCTGCTCGTCACCGGTGAGCCAACGTGGCCTCGACGTCATGGCAGTCGGCTCATGGCAGGGTCAGAATCTCGCTGCCGGTGTCGGTCACGACGATCGTATGCTCGAACTGTGCTGTCCAGCGACGATCCTTGGTGACCACCGTCCAGCCGTCATCCCACATCTCATAGTCGTAGGTTCCCAGGGTGAGCATCGGCTCGATCGTGAAGGTCATGCCCGTCTCGAGCATGACGTTGAGATTCGGGTCGTCGTAGTGGGGCACGATGAGTCCGGAGTGGAAGGACGTGCCGATGCCGTGTCCGGTGAAGTCGCGCACAACGCCGTAACCAAAACGCTTCGCGTAGCTCTCGATGACCCGTCCCACTACGTTGAGCGGCCGACCCGGCGCGACCGCGGAGATGGCGCGCATGGTGGCTTCGTGAGTGCGTTCGACCAAATCGACCACCTCGGGCTCCACCGAACCGACGAGGAAAGTGGCGTTGGTATCGCCATGCACGCCATCGAGGAATGCCGTGATGTCGATATTGCAGATATCCCCATTCTCGAGGGCGGTGGAGTCGGGGATGCCGTGGCAGATCACTTCATTGAGAGAAGAACACAACGACTTGGGGTACCCGCGATAGCCCAGCGTCGAGGGGTAGGCCCCATGATCGACGAGGAAGTCATGTCCGACGCGATCGAGCTCGTCGGTGGTGACGCCCGGCGCGATGTGGCGACCTACCTCCTGCAGGGCACGCGCGGCAAGTTGTCCAGCGGCCCGCATCCGTTCGATGGTGTCGGCATCCTTCACCTCTGGAGTGCCGTCCGGTGAGGGCGCGGGTTTTCCGACGTACTCGGGTCGGGAGATGTGGCGGGGGACTGATCGAGGTGCGGACAGTACGCCAGGCTCGAGGGGAGCGCGCGTCGCAGTCATGCAAAGCAGTGTAGGCGTCAAGCGGCATCGGGGCACGGCTAGGCTGTCGCCATCGGTCGCAGGGACCGTGTTCGACATCAGTGGTGGGAGGCGATCGTGGACCTGGGTACCGAAGGTAGTGCGCAGTGGTGGTTCAACCTGCGCACGCTCACCGTCGAGCAGGGTCCGGGGGATCCAAACTCGGAGAGGATGGGGCCCTACGCAACGCGCGAGGAGGCTCAATCCGCCATGGAACGTGCCCACGCACGCAGTGAGGCCTGGGACGCCGAAGACGACTGACCAACGCAAATGTTGAAGGGCCCCGCACCAGTTGGTGCGGGGCCCTTCAACGTGAGAGGTGTCGACTAGCGACGACGCGTGGTCTTCCGTGCAGCGGTCTTCCTCGCTGCAGGACGCTTGCGTGCCGGTGCCTTGCGTGCGGTCTTCTTGGCCGCGGGACGCTTGCGTGCGGTCTTCTTGGCCGCGGGACGCTTGCGTGCGGTCTTCTTGGCCGCGGGACGCTTGCGTGCGGTCTTCTTGGCCGCGGGACGCTTGCGTGCGGTCTTCTTGG
>JBDQGZ010000112.1:0-6446 GCA_040265115.1 Candidatus Nanopelagicales bacterium | reverse complement strand
GAACTCGCCACCACCACAAAATCCTCGGACACGGACATCGTGACGGAGATGGATGCTGCAGCGGAGCGCATGATCACCGAATTCCTTCGCGAATGCCGCCCCGGGGATGGACTCCTTGGAGAGGAGGGGGCACGGGCCGCCTCCACCACGGGTATCACGTGGGTCGTGGACCCCATCGATGGAACGACGAACTACCTCTATCAGTTGCCCATGTGGACGGTGAGCATCGCCGCGAGCAAAGCCGGTGAGGTGGTAGCCGGGGTCGTCTTTGCCCCGGAATTCAACACGATGTTTTCGGCGGTGAGAGGTGGAGGAGCCTGGCGAACATCGTCCGACGTCACGACGCCGCTGCGTTGCTCCAGGCGGAGCAGCCTGGGCTCTGCCCTGATCGCTACCGGCTTCGGCTATACCGTCGAGCGACGTCGCAGGCAGGCAGAGATCGTTGCCGGACTGCTCCCGCAGATTCGCGACATTCGCCGAGGGGGTGCGGCTTCTCTTGACCTGTGCTGGGTAGCGCAGGGGCTCACCGACGGCTATTACGAACAAGCTTTACGGCCCTGGGACATCGCTGCGGGAGCCTTGATCGCAGAGGAAGCGGGGGCTCGAGTTGCCATGATCGACGGTGGATCGTGGGAGCCTCTCGATGACAGCGGTGGTGAGTCGGACACCCTGCTGGCCTGTGCGCCGGGCATCGGCGATGTGCTCCTCGCGGAACTTCGTCGGTTGGGCAGCTGAGCTCCTCGAGCCGCTAGTCGAGTCGGCGAAGTTCCTGCCGATACCAGTGGGAGTTTCGGACGTAGATGTCCACGGCGGAGGCGATCATGTCTGGATCTGCCGGTGTGGCCACGATGCGAGCAGGCACACCACGTGCCTGGTGTGACGCGGGAATCTCAAGACCCGGTGCAACAAGCGCCTGGGCGGCCACGAGGGCGCCGGGCCCGACGGTTGCTCCTTGCAACACGACCGATCCGGATCCGATAAGGCTGTCCGAGTGGATCGTGCATCCCTCGAGATGAACGCGATGGCCGACCACACACCGGTCCTCAATGACGGTGTCCCACATCGCAGTGCAGTGAATGATCGTGCCGTCCTGGATCGAGGTCTGGGAGCCGATGATGATGCGCCCGTGGTCGCCCCTGAGCACAGCGCCTGGCCATACCGAGGATTCCGGTCCGACCGTCACGTCCCCGATGATGACCGCATCGGGGTGGATGAATGCGGTCGGATGGATCGTCGGCTCACGATCCGATATCGCGTACAGCGGCATGTCAATCCTCGCCTTCTGTCGAAGAGCCGGAGGTAAGGTCCGCTCGATCATGACACGCCTCCGATCACGGCAGTGACCGGCCACCAATGGGTCCGGGTGAACCTGGATGCGACGTGTCACCGTTCGTGAGGCACAATGATCGCCCGTCGAGGGGTTCACGTGGATGGGCACCCTCGAGTGACCCCCGGCGGACCCGACGCGACGAGATGGAGAGTGGACGCGCAGACCATGGCCACCGACTACGACGCACCACGCAAGACCGACGACGAACTCGCCGAGGAGAGCCTCGAGGAGCTCAAGGCGCGCCGCGTAGATAAGGCTGCCTCGACGGTGGACGTCGATGAGGCCGAACTTGCCGAGAATCTTGAGTTACCGGGAGCAGATCTCTCCGATGAGAGCCTCACGGTGCGAGTGCTGCCCCGTCAGGCAGATGAGTTCACCTGCTCGTCATGCTTCCTCGTCCACCACCGCAGCCAATTGGACCACGAGGGCAAAAACGGTCCCGTCTGTACCGATTGCGCCTGAGTCAACTATCGGGGTGGCTCATCACCCGAGGGTATCAACCCGCGGATTAGCCCCGCGGTTCCAGGATGCGACGACTCACCCGCTGCACGACTAGTTCGAGCACGGCCCCCGTCGTGGCCGAAAACAGGGTCCACACCAGAGCCCGACCGAATGGCACGCTCGGGTCTTCTGCCCGCGGAGGCTGATGACCTGTGATGCTCCTATAGACCGCATTCAGCACCGGTCGTGCAGCCATGCTGACGCCCATCGCGGCGATGCCGGCCACCGCGCCCACGAGCAGGCTGCCCTCCTCGGGTGGGGTATCGGTGTCGGTGTCGGTTTCTGCGCCGTTGGCGACGCTGTCGATGTCGGGTGTGCTCATGGGTGCTCCCTCAGCTCAAGGCATGTGTGGCGTCTTTCGGGACGCATCGTCATCGTGAACGACGCTATCGCACTGCGGGATCTTGCAGCCCCAAAGCGTCGAGGACATCAAGCGGATGGCGGCTGGAGATCAGCCAGGCACTGTGCGGATCGGCTGGATCGGTGACCTCGATGAGGACCGACTGATCGGTCGACCACATGCGAACCAGCGTGAAAAGGTCCGCCGGTCCTTGGCGAAGCGCGCGTCGGGTCTGTTCGCCAACCAACGAGGAGCCCCGGGTGAGGACCTGGCGTGGAATCTGGGCTCGTCCCGCACGCATAGAGTCCTCGGTGACCTCGATCAGGGGCGTCGTCGCCACCATGCCGATCATGGCGAGCGTCAGTGCTGTGATCCAGACGATGCCACCGATGACGAGTCCGTAGGCGGCGCCGTAGGCGATCGCGAGCACGGTCGGGAGCGACAGGGCGCCTGCCCACGCCCAGGGCCCCGGCCACAGTCGCTCGCGATACATGTCCACAGCCTTTCAGGGGGTGACGTGGCACTGACCAGGTAGGGTCTCGAACCGGCGGAGCATGAGCCGTGAGGTGTGTATCCCCGTGGTCCGACACGTGAGGCGGAGGTGAACCGTTGTCCCTATCCGAGCGAGTGGATGTCCTCATCGAGGTCCTCGACCCCGACCTGGGAGTGCCACTCATCGCCCACTCCGGCGACGCGGCTGTCGACCTGTGCTCTCGAGAGGATCTCGACCTCGCCCCGGGAGAACGCAGTGTCGTGGGCACCGGGATCGCGATCGCCCTTCCCCCGGGTCACGCTGCATTTATTCATCCCCGCAGCGGCTTGGCGCTGAAATTTGGCCTGACGATGGTGAACGCGCCCGGCACTATCGACGCTGGCTATCGGGGCGAGATCAAGGTAATTCTCCTCAACACGGATACGACCACACCGTTTCGAATCTCTCGGGGCGATCGGATCGCACAGATGGTGATTCAGCGTGTCGTCGAGCCCGTCTTTCATGAGGTTCAAACTCTGCCTGGAAGCCATCGTGGCGAGGGGGGATTCGGTTCGACAGGTGTCTCCAGTAGGGCGGAGTAGGTGCGCTGAGACACCCGGGGAAGCGGGGAGGCAGAATCGTGCTGGCGTCGCAAAACCGCTGGCGGCCGAGAAGGGTGAGAGATCGTGATCTTCCGCAAGAAGCAATCTAGCGACGACGTTGGTCCCGAACTCGTGGGCGAGGTGGTCAGCGACGTTCACGGCGACGGGGACTCAGTCGCTCCTGGGCCATCGACCACCGAGACAGCCTCGGTTCGTGAACGCGGGCCCTGGGATAGGTCCGAGGTGGAGGACGTCGAGGATCGCATCGATCTCGGGGCACTCCTCGTGGCGGGGGTTCCCGGTCTGAGCATGCAGGTTCAGGTGGATGAGAACACACAGCGAGTCACAATGGTCACGCTGGTCCTCGAGGATGCAGCGGTGCAGATACAGGCCTTTGCCGCTCCTCGCTCGGCTGGCATCTGGGAAGACGTGCGACGCCAGATCTCCGGGTCGATCTCGGGAAGTGGCGGACTAGTGGAGACTGCGGAGGGGCCCTTCGGACCCGAATTGCGTGCACGCGTCCCGGGCCCTGACAAGAATCTCCAACCGGCACGTTTCGTTGGCGTCGACGGACCTCGCTGGTTTCTTCGCGGACTCTTCCTCGGTAGCGCGGCCAGTCCAGAGGGTCATCCGGGACTCACCGACGTCTTTGCCAACATCGTCGTTGATCGCGGTTCGGAGGCCATGCCGTCTGGCGAACCCTTGCCGTTGAGGCTTCCACCGCAAGATCCACCCGACGATTCGGCAGAAGCCGACTCGACTACCTGAGAGCGGCGACGAAGTTTGTCAATCGGTCGATGAGGCGTGGAAGCGCGAACCCCGACTCAGCAAGCTCCATGAGTTCGACTTCGACCACGACACTGTGGGGGAGTGCGTCTGCCCACAAATGGGCAACGTCTGCGGGATGGAGCGCATCACCGGTCACAGCGATGACGAATGTCGGCACCCTCACCGCTCTCAGATCATCGATGCTCGGGGCAATTTGCTGGGCTGCAGTGATCAGTGCCCTCGAAAGGACCGATGGCTCGTACTGCGCCCAGTCTGCGGCCAGAGTGGACGGTATCCAGCGCAAAGTGGGATGAGTCTCCGCCTCGATTCGACGTAGCGTCTCAGCAACCCCGGATGTGGCAATCTCGCGTCCGGTCGACAAGGTGACCTGAGCGGTGCGATCGGGGGGTCCGAGCCAGGCCGGCATCGCCACCACGGCGAATCGAGGCCACTTCGCCGGATCTGTTCGCAGGAGGGTGGTCATCACCCCATGGGCTCCGAGACTGATTCCACCGATCGCCGATGATGCCCCACAGCCTGTGGCCAGGTACCGCTGACCCATCGCGCTCAGACGATGCACGTCGCCCGTTCGGTCCTCATAGCAGGTGAGATGAACTGCCTTATCCCAGCCGAGCCTGAGCAGTCTTCCCAGCAGACTCTCTGCTGTAGACGCGGAGGAGCCGGCGCCGTGGAAGAGCAAGGCACGTGGCCGACGGACGCGGTTAGAGGGGTCCGAGGCTTCCACGAGGCATCATCGTGGCAGGTCGGCTCGCGCATGTCGTCGTGCCCAGGGTGCTGAGCGTGCGGGGCATCGTGAATAGTGTGGGGGCATGACCGGTTGGTTCTCCCGACTCCTGCGGCCTGCGGAAGCAGACGAGGTCACGATCCTGAGCGACAAGGTGACCGAGGCAGGTGCCGATCCCATCTCCGCCTGTCAACGGGGAACTCGGGTGAAGGTGTGCGGCACCATACGCAGCATCGCCGTGCGGCCGGAATCGAGCTCTCCAAGCTTGGAGGCGGAACTCTACGATGGATCCGGGCACCTCACGCTGATCTGGATGGGGCGGCGAACCATCCCCGGGATCGAAGTCGGCCGCACCCTTATCGCCGAGGGAAGACTGACCTGTCCGGACGGACAACCGAGGATCTTCAATCCTGAATACTCCCTGTCACCGATGGTCACCTCGTGAGTGCTGACCCGAGGGAAACACCCGATTCCGATGGGCACGAACACATCGATCCCATAGCGGAGCACCATCTGGAGCACGAAACCGTCAAGGATGTCGTAGCGGAGAGGGCTCTGCTCGCTCGCGCCATCGGGGGCTGGCGAGGAGTATTCGACTCCGGTGTTCCTGCGGCGATCTTCGTGACGTCCTATCTCATCACTGGGAGCAATCTCAGTCTCTCCCTGTGGTTGGCTATCGGTGCCGGTGCGCTGGTGATGATCTGGCGATTGGTACGTCGGGAAAGCCTGCAGCAGGTCATCGCTGGGTTCGTTGGGGTCGCGGTGTCAGCCTTCGTGGCTTCAAGAACGGGGCGAGCCGAGGACTTCTTTCTCCCAGGAATCCTCATCAATCTTGCCTATGGCTCGGCATTCTTGATCTCGATACTGATCCGCTGGCCTCTGCTGGGAGTGGTCATCGGCTTCATCACCGGTGAGGGCTTGTCCTGGAGGTCGCAGCCGGCACTCCGACGCGCGTATGCAGCGGCAAGTTGGATATGGGTGGGCGTCTTCTCGCTACGACTAGTGATTCAGGTGCCGTTGTATTTGGCCGGGTGGGTGGGACCTCTGGGCGTCGCGCGCATCATCTGGGCTGGCCCCTGTTCTTGGCAGCCGCGTACGTGACCTATCTGGTTCTTCGACCGGTGCTGGCTCGACACCGTGAAGAGAGCGCATCCGCTGATGAGAGCGACCACGACTAAGCGCCGGAGTCAGCGAGGAGCCGCTGGAGTGCGGGCTCCTGCTCAGGTGCGCAGACGAAGATCAGTTCATCACCCGCCTCGAGGGTGTCGTCGGCAGTCGGTGCGATGACCCTGCCACCCCTGACGATTGCCGTGAGCGCAGCATCATTCGGCCATGAAATCGTGCCGACACGATGGGTGACGACCGGGGACCTCCATCCCCAGGCAACGCGCCCTGGCTACAGGTTTACAAGAGGGGCATGGCAAGAGGAGGAGGAGGAGGAGGAGGAGTTCTTTAATCATTGCTTGTGAAGGCCTTTGCGCCCGATAGGCAGGACACGTATTGTCTGGACCTCGGGGGTACCGGTCTATTCCAAAGGGACCTTTGTAGCCCGGCGGGTAGCACGCCTACCTTGTTTTCGCCCGTGCACAACCTGCACAACAACCTGCAGGCAGGAAGGACACGTATTGTCTGGACCTTGGGGGTACCGGTTGATTCCAAAGGGTCCATTGTTGCCCGGCGGGTAGTAG
>JBDQGZ010000111.1:0-6532 GCA_040265115.1 Candidatus Nanopelagicales bacterium | reverse complement strand
CCAGTCTGGGTCGCCCAGGCCGGGATGTCCGAGCGCGCCCCGGCATCAGTGGCCTCGATGAGCATGACCTCACCCTCGGCGATCTCCTTGATGCCCTTGGCGGTCATCAACACGGGCATCGGGCAGCTCATGCCCTTGGCGTCAACGGTCTTGGAAACATCGGTCATTGTCGTGATCCTTCGTGGTCGGGGGATGGTGGTGGACTGGTCAGAAAACTCAGATGAACAGGTTGATCTGGGACTTCGACATGGCCTGGAGTGCGGTCGCCGCTCCCACGGGCTCGCCGAGGCCATCGACCATCTGGTCGGGCTTGATGCCGAGCAGGTCCATCGTCATCTGGCACGGCCAGAGATTGACTCCCATGTCCTTGCAGATATCCATCAGGTCCTCGGGCGGCATGAGGTTGTTCTTCTCGGCGACCTTGCGCATCATCCAAGCGCCGGATCCGCCCATGTTCAACTTGCTGAGCTTGGCCTTCTTCATGCCCGGTGCGTTCATGCCGGCCAGGGCCTTCGTCATGGAGTCGTAGCCGGTGAGGCGCACATCGTCCTTCACGAGAGGGAACAGGCCCCAAAAGGTGAAGAAGACGGTGACGTTCATGCCCGTGGCCGCACCGGTCGAACTCAAGATCATGGTGGGCCAGAGCTTGTCGAGATCACCGCTGAACGCGATGATCGTCATGGAATCCGGGGTGTCGCTGTCGCTCATAGGGGCTCCTCGGGGAGGTTGTGGAAGTGAATGTCCGGGCAATTCAGAAAAACCCTAGCGCGGATGGGTGCGCAGATATTAACGTTTGCGCATATTCGTGTCCGACCCGGATTTGTCGTCCCTGACAGGAGCACCCATGACCGCCTCGATCAGCCCCGCGGAGTTGTACGCCGAGATCGAACGAGGGGAGACCCCCTTCATCCTCGACGTGCGCAATCAGGACGAGTACGCCGTCTGGCAGATCGAGGGGCCCCGCGAGGTCCCCATGAAGAATGTCCCCATCTGGGTCGCCGTCGAGGAGAGCGAATCCCTCGCCGAGGAGCTTCCGGACAACACCGTCGTGGTCTGCGCACACGGCAACGGTTCGGATCTCCTCATCGATGTCCTGAAGGACGAGGGCCGCCAGGTCCGCACCCTGGAGGGAGGCACGGCGGCCTGGGCTCAGCTGCTCGTACCCCGCGAACTGCCGAACCTGCCCGACGGTATGCGCGGCTGGCAGATCCAGCGGCCATCGAAGGCCTGCATCTCCTATCTCATCGGTGTCCCCGGCCAGGGCTGCATCGTGGTCGATCCGGCCCGGTTCCCCGAGCCCTACGAGGCGCTCGCCGCAGAGCATGACATGAAGATCCTGCACGTCATCGACACCCATGTGCACGCCGATCACATCACCGGGGGCATCGAGCTCGCCGAGCGCCACGGGGCGTCCTACAGCGTGCCGATCGAAGACACCGGTGGCCCCACTCCCTTCCCCAACACGCCCCTCGTCGATGGAGAGGTGATCGATCTGGGGGATGCCCAGATCGAGACGCTGGCGATCAAGATGCCCGGCCATACCCCCGGCACAACCTGCGTTCACATTCCCGGTCATCTCCTGCTCACCGGGGACACCGTCTTCGTGCGCGGTGTCGGGCGCCCTGACCTCACGGGCAAGGCGGAGGAACTCGCCAAGGAGCTCTACCACACGGTGCATGATCGCCTGCAGCCGTTGGATCCGGCCACGATGGTGCTGCCCGCGCACTGGACCTTCGCCGACGAGGTGGGTGAGGACGGTCTGGTGTGCACCACCCTGGGTCACATCTTCGAGTCGACCCTGCTGAGCGAGGCTGATCTCGTGGCGTTCGTCAACGAGATCGTCACGAGCCTTCCCTCGGCGCCGGACACCTACGACACGATCCGGCTGGTGAACTCTGGTCAGGCGGCGACAGCAGAGGAGATCGAGTTCCTCGAAATCGGCAAGAATCAGTGCGCCGCATCGACGACGGTCTGATCTGATGGATCGCGCCACGGCCGTCGAGATCCACGAACTTCACGCCCGGTTGTGTAAGGCGATCGCGGATCCGAAGAGGTTGCTACTCATCACGGAACTGCGCAATGGTCCGATGAGCGTCGGTGATCTCGCCGAGGCGCTGGAGATCAGCCAGTCCAACTGCTCCCAGCACCTCGCCATCCTCCGCGACCGGGGGGTGGTGGAGACCCAGCGCGAGGGGTCCACCGTGCGCTATTCGCTTCGTGGCGACAAGGTCGTGGCTGCGATCGACCTCCTGCGCGAATTCATGGCCGACGAGTTGGGCACCGCGAGCCGCCTCGGCGCCGCCGCTGCCTCGCTCGGCCGCGACTGAGTGCTTTCTCGGCTGCCTTGGTTAAGCGCTGTCGATCATGCGGTCGAGGTGTGCGTGGCCAGGGTGTCCATGACAGCTGCGCGACCGGCTTCGAGTCGAGCGATGGGAACCCGGAAGGGTGAACAGGAAACGTAGTCGATGCCCACTCCGTGGAAGAAATGAATCGATTCCGGGTCTCCGCCATGCTCGCCGCACACCCCGAGCTTGAGTTCGGGCTTGGTACTGCGGCCCTTCTCCGTCGCGATGCGGATGAGTTCGCCGACACCATCGACATCGAGGCTTTCGAAGGGGGAGACGGTGAAGACACCCTTGTCGAGGTACTGCGCGAAGAAAGCGCCTTCGACATCGTCGCGCGAGAAACCCCAGGTGGTCTGGGTGAGGTCGTTGGTGCCGAAGGAGAAGAAGTCGGCTGCTTCGGCAACACGCTTGGCGGTAAGGGCGGCGCGCGGGAGTTCCACCATGGTGCCAATGGGCATGCTCAGGGTCACCCCGTTCGCATCGGCTACCTCCGCGACGATATGGCCGACCTCGTCCCGGACGAGGTGAAGCTCCATCACGGATCCGATGAGCGGGATCATGATCTCGACCCTGGGGTGCCCGCCGGCCTCGACGCGCAGCGCCGCAGCCTCGGCGATGGCGCGCACCTGCAGCGCGTACAGACCGGGGAGCACCAGCCCGAGCCGGACGCCACGCAGCCCCAGCATCGGATTCGCCTCGTGCAGTCGCTCGACCTCGTGCAGCAAAGCCACGTCGCGGGGATCAGATTCCCCGCGTTCCTCCGCGAGGGCCACCTTGACCTTCAAGTCGACCAGGCTGGGCAAGAACTCGTGAAGCGGTGGATCGAGCAGGCGGATCGTGACGGGTAGATCGTCCATCGCGTCGAGGATCCCCACGAAGTCATCCCGCTGCAGTGGAAGCAACTCGGCGTAGACCCCCTCGCGCTCCTCCGGGGTGTCGGCGAGCACGAGTCGCTCGATGAGAATGCGCCGGTCACCGAGGAACATGTGCTCGGTGCGGCACAGTCCTATGCCTTCGGCGCCGAGGGTGCGAGCTCGGCTCGCATCCGTCACTGTGTCGGCGTTGGCGCGTACGCGCAGTCGCCGCACCTGATCGGCATGCTGCAGGATCCGGTCCACCGAGATGATGAGCTCAGCAATATCCTCGTCGGCTGCTTCGATCGCTGCGCTCAATCCCGATTCCAAATAGGTCACCACAGGCGACGGGACAACGGGCACAGCGCCGACGAAGACCTGCCCGGTTGATCCGTCGAGGGAGATGACATCGCCCTGCTCGACGACGAGGTCACCGGCCTTCGCACGCAGATTCACCGCATCGACATCGAGTTCCTCAGCGCCGACGATGCAGGTGGTGCCCATGCCACGCGCGACCACGGCAGCGTGGGAGGTCTTGCCGCCCCGAGAGGTGAGGATGCCTTCCGCCGCGATCATTCCCTCGAGGTCATCGGGGTTCGTCTCGCGGCGGATGAGCACGACCTTCTCCCCGTTTGCTGCCCACGCAGTGGCGGTCGCGGAGTCGAAGACCGCCTTGCCGACGGCGGCACCGGGGCTCGCGGCCATGCCGGTGGTGAGGTTCTCCCGGGGGCTGCGTGGATCGAACTGCGGGAACATCAACTTCGTGAGTTGTTCGCCGTTCACGCGAGCGAGGGCCTCATCCATGGTGATGAGGTGCTCATCGACGAGCTGGGTGGCGATGCGGAACGCGGCTGCCGCTGTGCGCTTGCCGACGCGGGTCTGCAGCATCCACAACTTTCCGCGCTCGACGGTGAACTCGATATCGCACAGATCTCGGTAGTGCGTCTCGAGGCGACGCATGATGTTCTGCAATTCGTCGTAGGCCGCGGGATCGATCTCCGCGAAATCGGCCAGGCTGATCGTGTTGCGGATTCCCGCGACAACATCCTCGCCCTGGGCGTTGGTGAGGTAGTCGCCATAGGAGCCGACCTTGCCCGTGGCGGGGTCGCGGGTGAAGGCTACGCCGGTGCCGGAATCCTGGCCGAGGTTGCCGAACACCATGGTGACGACATTCACGGCCGTGCCGAGATCGTGGGGAATGCGCTCACGGCGGCGATACAGATGCGCGCGCGGGGTGTTCCAGGATGAGAACACTGCGGTGACGCACAGGTCGAGCTGCTCACGCGGATCCTGCGGGAACGGACGACCGGAGTGATCGAGGACGATCTGCTTGTAGGTCTCGACGAGACCCTTCAGGCCGGCGACTGACAGTGCGGAGTCCTCTGTCGCGCCCTCGGCCGCTTTGGCCTCCTCGAAGGCCTTCTCAAAGGAATCCCCTTCGACGTGCAGCACCGTGCGGCCGAACATCTGGATCAGACGGCGGTAGGAGTCCCAGGCGAAGCGCTCGTCATTGGTAGCAGTGGCCAAGCCGACGACGGAGTAGTCATTCAAGCCGACGTTCAAGACGGTCTCCATCATTCCCGGCATGGAGAATCGCGCACCGGATCGAACGCTGACCAGAAGCGGGTCGTTGATGTCCCCGAGTCGGCGGCCGAGGGCGTCCTCCAGACGGCGCAGGGCCATCGTGACCTGTACTCGCAGATCTGCCGGAACATCACCCATCTTGAGGAACTCCCGGCATGCCTCGGTCGTGATTGTGAAGCCGGGCGGCACGGGGAGGCCGAGGCGCGTCATCTCGGCGAGATTCGCGCCTTTGCCGCCAAGCAGGTCGGCATCTTCCCGGCCGCCTTCGCTGAAGTCATACACATACTTCGTCATCGTCGGTCCCAACTCCCGGTCGCGTCGCTCACGCCAGCGTGGGGTCTGACGCTACTCCCCGTGGATCATCCGGTCGGAGGGTGCCGTCGGCTACGTGGACGATGCGGTCGGCGATGCGATCGGCCTCCTGGCGATCATGTGTGACGTGGATTGCGGGGGTCCCGAGGGTGTGGAGCAATTCGCGGACCTCCTCGACTAGTCGATCCCGCAGTTCGCGGTCGAGGGCGGCGAAGGGTTCATCAAGCAGCAGCAGCCGCGGGCGGGGGGCCAGGGCGCGCGCGAGCGCTACACGCCCAGCCTCACCGCCGGACAGCGTGGCGACATCGCGATCACCGAAGCCATTCAGACCGATCAGGTCTAGCAGTTCGTGGACTCGATCGGAGATCTGCTTGCGAGGCATGCCGAATCGACGCAGACCATAGGCGATGTTGGCGCCGGTGTTCAGATGCGGGAAGAGGAGGGCATCTTGGAACACCAGCCCAAAGGAGCGGAGGTGGGCGGGAGTTCGGGTGATGTCCGCACCGCTCCAGCGGATAGTTCCGGCATCGAGGGGCTGCACGCCGGCGATGCAACGCAGCAGAGTGGACTTGCCGGAACCGCTCGGTCCGAGCAGGGCCACGATGTCCGGGGGAGCGACGGCGAGGTCGACATCGCGCAGCAGTGTGGTGCCGTCGTAGTCAATACGGGCACCGCTGATGACGAGACCGGACTCTGGACTCACCAGCCACCTCCTCGGGCCGGCCTGGCTCGTTCGGCGAGGCCGATGATGAGCGCGGTGACCACCACCAGGATGACAGCGAGGGCGAGGGCCTGCCCGAGGTTGGTCTCGCCGGGACGGCCGAGGAGGCGAACGATCTGAATGGGCACCGTGGGTGTGTCGGCCCGTATGAGGAAGGCGGTGGCGCCGAATTCCCCCAGGGACACCGCAGCCGCAAGACCCGCGGCGACGCCGGTGGACCGAAGTGCCAGGGGACCATCGACGGTGAGCCAGGCACGGATGGGTCGAGCTCCGAGGGTGGCGGCGACGTCCCTGAGCCGGGGGTCCACCGATCGCAGAACGGGCAGGACGACGCGAAGCACAATCGGCATCGCGACCAGGGCTTGCCCGAGTGGCACCAGCAGCCACCACCCGCGCATGTCGATGGGTCCGCGGAGGGAGAACAGCAGCAGCCCCAGTCCGAGTGACACCGCAGACACTCCCAGTGGTGCCGTGATCGCCGTGTCCACCCAGCCGGCGCTGCGTCGCAGGAGCGTGACGGCGATGGCGCCGAGCACGCCGAGGGTTACCGCGATCGCGGCAGCGACGATCGCGTAGCGCGTGGAGGTGAGTAGAGCCTCCCAGGCTGGCGTTGCGCGGGTCGTGGGATCGGTGGGCGAGAACACCTCCGCATAGTGGTCCAGGCCCCAGCGGGACCCGACCCTTAGCGATCCGAGGAGCAGCGCGATCAGTGGGAT
>JBDQGZ010000110.1:0-6554 GCA_040265115.1 Candidatus Nanopelagicales bacterium | reverse complement strand
GTAGATGGTAACGGTTATGTCGCAGATTTGTCACATCGGCATCTTAGAATCCTCTCGGGAAATATTGACCCTCACCGCTGGGATCCGAGCACCTCAGGCCCTAGGGTCGGCGTCCATGCGCGCGGTGAGCTACCAGGCCTTCGGCACCACACCCGAGATCGTCGACCTCCCCGACCCCTCCCCGAGCGACGACGGGGTCGTCCTCGAAGTGAACGCCGCCGGACTGTGTCGCAGTGACTGGCACGGTTGGCAGGGCCACGACGATGCCATCACCACGCTGCCCCATGTCCCCGGTCATGAGATCACCGGCACCATCAGCGAGGTCGGCCGGCAGGTCTCGCGGTGGCGCGTCGGTGACCGAGTGATCGTTCCCTTTGTCTGCGGATGCGGCACCTGTCCCACCTGCGAGACCGGGGAGTATCAGGTGTGCCCGGCGCAGTGGCAGCCGGGATTCCACGGCGCGGGTGGCTTCGCCGAACGGGTCGCGATCCCCTTCGCCGATGCCAACCTTGTGCGCGTTCCCGCCGGCGTCTCCGATGCCGCCGCCGCAGCCCTCGGCTGTCGGACCGCCACGGCCTATCGCGCGCTCACCCTCATCGCGGGACTTCAATCGGGCGAGGAGCTGCTTGTCTACGGAGCCGGCGGCGTCGGGCTGTCCGCCATCATGATCGCTCGAGCCCTCGGGGCACGGACGACGGTCATCGACCCTGATCCGCAGGCCCGTGACCTCGCCCGACACCTCGGTGCCGCGCTCACCCTCGATCCCACCGCCTTCGAGCACGAGAACGACCTCATCGAGGCAGTGGGCGACGCGACGAACGGTGGCGCTCAGGTCAGCCTCGACGCTATTGGTGGGCCGGGTGTTCCCCGGCAGGCGATCCTCAGTCTGCGTCGACGGGGCCGTCACGTGCAGGTCGGCCTCCTCCCGCAGGGCGCAGAGATCCCGATGCCGCGAGTGATCGGATGGGAACTCGCCGTCCTCGGCAGCCACGGCCTCGCCGGCCACCACTACCCCGAGCTCCTCGCGCTCATCGCTGACGGCAGGGTCCGCCCGGATGCGATGGTCTCCCGAGTGATCGGTCTGGCGGATATCCCCGAGGCGCTCGCGGCCATGGGTACGACTGCCTATCCCGCCGGTGTCACGATCGTGGAACCGGGTCGGCTCTAGGGCCAGAAGTCGCCGAGGGTGTAACCGGTGGGGAATGGGTCCTCCGGGTCGAGCACCCATTCAGCGCGACCGGTGATGAACGTGCGCCCCGTGATGGCGGGAAGGATCGCCGCAGTCCCCGCGATGTCGGTCTCCCCCAGCACCTCACCCATGAACCGGGTGCCGAGGATGCTGCGGTGTTCGAAGGTCTCGCCCACCCCGAGTTCTCCACGCGCCACCCGCGCCGCCATGCGGCCGCACGTACCCGTGCCGCAAGGTGATCGATCCAGCGCACCGGGCAGGATCACCGTGTTGCGTCCCGGCCCCCCGGGCTCGAGTGGATCGGCATAGATCATCACCAGCCCGACCGCATCGATGTCGGGGTTGAGCGGATGGCGCACGGAAATCCCTTCCAACGCCGCCGCTTTGATGCGCGTCCCGAGATCGAGCAGTTCGCGCGCGTTCTTCCGATCCAGATCGACGCCGAGAACCTCAGCGCGCACCTGAACGAAGAACTGCCCGCCGAAGACGACATCGACAGGGATCGAACCGAGTCCCGGCACATCGAGCGGATGATCGAGAGCGACGACGAAGGCGGGAACATTGCGGACAGTGACGTCGACCACGCGGCCGTTCTCGCAGCGGGCCTCAGCGGTCACCAGACCGACCGCGGTTTCCAGAGTGACGGTCGTGACAGGTTCGACCATCTCGATGACCCCCGCATCGAGCATCCCGGTCACCGCACACATCGTGTTGCTGCCCGACATCGGGGTGAATCCACCCTGCTCCAGCACGATGATTCCCGCATCAGCAGCCGGATCCGTGGGCGGCAGGACGAGGACCGCGCAGGTCGCCGGATAGCCGCGTGGCTCATGCAGCAGCAGGTGACGCAGGTCGTCGAGGTGATCACGGGCGTAGGCGAAGCGCTGCGTGATGGAGTCCCCGACCACCCACTGCTCCGCACCAAGGACGACCCGCCCGGGCTCACCCTCAGCATGCACCTCGATCGTGCGCACCCGCGTCGTCATCGTGAGGGATCCGATCAGACCAGGGAAACGCCGGCGTCCGACAGCGCTTTCGCGAGCCGATCGCGCAAGGCTGGCTCAAGGGGTTGCAGCGGCGGTCGGACAGGACCCGCCGGATGACCAACGAGTTCCATGCCCGCCTTCACCATCTCGACATAGTTCGCCGACTCGAGCACATCGCAGATCGGCCAGATCAACCTCCAGAGCCGCAGTCCCTCGTCGAGGTCACGGCGGACCGCGAGTGCATCCCACAACTGAACGCTCAGCCCGGGGATGATGTTCGACGCACCCCAGACGGATCCCTTCGCGCCCAGGGTCAGACCGAGGAAGGTGAGGGTGTCCCAGCCGTTGAAGGTCGTCACCCGATCAGATTGGCGCAGCATGAGATCCATGAGCGCGGAGCCATCACCGCCGGTGTCCTTGATGTAGCGCACACCGGTCGCATCAGCAAAATCGCCGAGTTCCTCGGCGCTGAGCTTCAACCCGGTCGCGCCAGGCACGTTGTAGTACATCACCGGAATGTCGATCGCATCGACGACAGTCGCGTAATGAGCCACAAGTTGCTGCCAACCCAGGGGGTCGTAGAACGGGGGCACGACCATCACACCAGCGGCTCCCGCGTCCTGGGCGTGACGACTCAACTCGACGGTCTCAGCCGTGGACATCGCTCCGGTGGACGGCACGACGGGAACCCGACCCGCAACGACGTTGATGACCTCTTCGACGAGATGCTCCCGCTCAGCGCGGGTCAGCGTGGTGAACTCGCCGGTCGTCCCGGCGGGCACGATGCCGTGAATCCCGCTGGTCACCATCCACTCGACGTGATCGCGCAGCACACCGTCGTCGATGCGCGCACCATCGGCGGTGAAAGGGGTGGCGAGAGCGACGAGGATGCCGCTCAATTCAGTGCTCATGGGATTCCTTTTCCGTTGCGGAGTGTTCATATCAAGCTGCAGCGCGAGTGAAGCGCCGCGCATCGAAGGGCAGCAGTTCCCGAGGAGTCGTTCCGGTCATGAGAAGTGTCGTCATGGCACGGGCACTTCCTGGCGCGAGGGTCACCCCCATCATGCCGTGACCGGTGGAGACATAGGCGTTGTCGAGGCCGGGCAGTCGACCGATGATCGGTAGGCCGTCAGGTGTCATCGGCCGCATTCCCGCACCCGCGACGACGTGCGACGGTTCGGCGGGCCAGTCCGAAAAGAAGTCGGCCGGCGCCCGCAGGATCGCTCCGATCCGGACCTCATTGATGGCCTCATCGTGGGGCCCGAACTCCATCGTCCCGGCGAGGCGCAGCCTGTTGTCCAACGGCGTGACGGCGACCTTTGCGTCGGACAGGTTCACCATCGAGCGCAGGGCGACCGGGGGTGGCGCGCAGTCGATGGCGTAGCCCTTGCCGGCGCGCACCGGCAGCGAGGTTCCGAAGATCGCCGACGCTCGACCGCTCCACGCCCCCGCTGCAAGGATGACTGCATCGACATCGATCCGCGAGGTCTCCGTGCGCAGCACCGTCACCCGCTCACCTCGTCGATCGATGGACGTTACGCGGGAGTCCTCGATGAAGGTGACACCCAGCGACTCGCAGCGAACGCGGAGCCCCTCGACGAGCGATCCCGGGTCGAGATGACGCTCGGTGGGGAAGTAGATGCCACCGGAGACCTGCTCCGACAGCGCCGGTTCCTGCTCACGCACCGCATCGCCGATGAGGACCTCGGCCTCGAGACCGAAGCTGGCGGGGACATCGATGTGCTCCGTGTGATGATGCAACTTCTCGGCCGAGCGATAGGCGAGCAGCAACCCATCGGTGTGCATCTCGAACTTCACGCCATCGGCGGTGTAGTCGTCCAGCATCTCCATCGTGCCCGCGGCGAGAGCAAGCTGTGCGGCGAGCCCGGCACGGAAATCGCGAGCATTGCTGCGCCGCCACATGCCGAGCATGAACTTCACGTGGCTGGGAGCCAGCGAGGGCTTGATGTAGAGCGGGCTGTCTCGGTGGAGCATCCACTTCATCGACTGGGTGATGACGCCCGGCGCGGGAACGGGCGCCGCCTCGGCGGGCACCACCCAGCCGGCATTCACACTCGAGGCACCCTGTCCGGTCGCCCGCTGATCGATGACCGTGACCTGCGCTCCGGCCCGGGCGAGGTCATAGGCCTGGCTGAGGCCGATGACGCCGCCGCCGATGATTCCCACATGCATGGGCGACAGCCTAGGAGGTCGGCCAATCAGCGAGTGTGGTGAGGAACATCTTCCGCACCTTCGTCACCTGCTTGTCGATCGTCTCGGCCTTCCACTTCGTCGTCGGGACCGGCGGCAGGACGGTGACCTGAAGGGTTCCGGAGTTCACCAGCGGAATGTGCGCCGGCATGAGTTCCCCCGCGTTGCGGATAACGACAGGCACCATGGGAACGCCAGCCTGCATGGCCACATGGAAGGCGCCCTTCTTGAACCGCCCCAGGGACGGTGTCGCCGACCGGGTCCCTTCGGGCGCCATCGCGAGAGAGCGTCCCTGCTTCAACGCGTCGACTGCGGGTGCGAGCGCCTGCTTGGCCTTCTCCGTGTCTGCTCGATCGACGAAGGCGACATCGCCGAGCCAGCCAAGGGGCGCGAAGAGCGGATCGGTCTTGAGCTCCTTCTTTGCTACACCCGTGAAGTCCTGCCGCAGCAGCGCCGCCATGATCACGACATCGAGTTGGCTCTGGTGGTTGAAGACGAACACGGCTGGGCGCTTGGCCCAGAGGTTCTCCTCCCCGACGACCTCCATGGTGATGCCCGCCGCCGCGAGGGCGAGATCCGAGCCGACCGAGGCGGCGATGGACACGGCGGTTCGCTTATTCCGGTTGAGGGCGCCCAGGCCCAGACCGACAGCGAAGCCCGTCCCGACACCTGCGAGGGCAGCTGCCGTTCGGACCACAGTGCTCGGGGTGGGACGAACGGGTCGCTGGAGTCGGGCGACGGGCCAGGAGCGCTCCTTCGCTGCTTTCACCAGATCGTCATCAGGATTCAACGGGCGTGGGTGCCCCACCGTCTCCAGATAGGCGACGTCCTCGCCCCCGTTGCCATAGGCGAAGCAGTCGGAGAGGTCGATGTCGCGTTCGGCGGCGTAGTCGCGCACAGCCTGCGCCTTGTTCTCACCCCACAGGATCGGGCCCGCGACCAATCCGGTGAGGACACCGTCGACCTCATCCACCTGGGTGCACAGGACCTCGTCGATTCCGAGATCCTCCGCGGCCGCCGCGACCTGGAAACTCGTCGCCGATGAGGCCATGACGACCGTGTGGCCGCGCCGCTTGTGCGCGTCGATCAATTGCCGGGCCTCGGGGAAGATCGTATGGGCGATGCTCGAGGTGAACACCCTGTCACCCATCGTGCGCACGTCATCGACTGACCAACCAGAGAGTGCACCCACCCCGAGATTCATCAAGCGATCGACATCACGGCCGCGCGCTTCGACATTGACCGTCTGCACCACAGCATCGAGGAGCTGGCGAGCATTGACGCCTCGGTTGCGCAGTCGATCACGGAAGAACGCGACTGCGGAGTATCCGTCGATGAGAGTTCCGTCGAAGTCGAAGAAGGCCACGATCTGCGGGCCCTCCGGGGATCCCTCGACCTCGCGCACCAACTCCTCGATGCCGTCGATCTCCACGACCTCAATCCTCTCCCTCATCGGTTGCCGCCATGTCAGCGCCGCTTCCCCAGCACTGTTCCTACCCCTGCCTCATCATCGGACAAACGAGCGAGGGCCGCTCGCCGCACGATCGCGACCCGTTCCACCGCCCCGGCCAGTTCCGCGGCGAATTCGGTCCGCCGCCGTTCCACCTCCTCACTATCCGGGTCGAGCAGTCCGCGGTTGTCGGCCAGCTTCATGGCGCCTTGCATCAGATCGCGGGAGATCGACTCTGGTGAATGCAGCCTCTGCTGCAGCCAATCCTGATGGGCGATGCCGAGGCACTCATCGACGAAGGCATCCTGATCGATCGCCACTCCCGGGTCCTTCAGGGCGAGCCGAGCAGCGACGACAGCGTAGGCCTCGAGAAACGGCCCGATCACACGGTGGGAAAGGTAGAGCGAGGTTGCGTCGAGATCGGCGATCACATCGTTAACCGTCAGGTCCTCACGCTCCCAGCCGGGACGGGCAATCTCGATCTCGTGTCGAATACGCTCAGCAAACTCGCGCTTGCGCGGGAAGAAGAACTCGAACTTCAACAGATCTCGCAACTCCAGAGCACTGTTCCAAGCGTCGTCGACGACGTCATCTACGTCACTGTGCGCAGCCGCGAGAAGTGCGTTCTCCGCCACCGCTCGGTAGACGAACCAATGGGCGACCGTGTTGCGGTAGAACGCCGCTTCGTGCTGGCGGTTACGGGCCACGGTATACACCG
>JBDQGZ010000109.1:0-6564 GCA_040265115.1 Candidatus Nanopelagicales bacterium | reverse complement strand
GTCGCGGAATCCCTTGATCATGAACGTCACTGTAGGACGGCGGAGAGATCCCGAGTCGTCGCCACACCGGCGATCGTCGTGGCTTCATCAGGCGTGACCGCAAGCAGGACGAGCGAGCCGGTCTGGGTGCCGAAGGTGGCGGGAGGGATCGGACGGGTGATGACCCGGGCTTTGCGGGCGACGACGCGCGCGCTGCCATCAGTGGATGCAGCGATGAGATCGACGACGTCGCCAGGGGCCAGAAGCCCGGCGACTCCAGCGTCGGCGAGACGCACCGGGGCGGCGACGAGACCGCGGCCCGCATCAGGGCGGGAGCCGAGCAGTCTCGAGGCCGTGATCACCTCGCCGGCGGTGATGGCAGTGGTGAGAACCTCTCCGTCAAGATCGCTGGGGTTCGACGTAGAGCCAGGTGGGACGAGGCTCACGGGGAATTGGGTCGTAGTGACGTCATCGACGGTGAGGGTGGAGCCGGCGGGGATATCGGCGGCTGCAATTGCGACCGGCTGGGTGGGCTCACCTGACTCGGACACCGCACCGATGATGAACAGCACGCTGAGACCGGCGAGGGCAGCAGCGATCGGCCGGCGGTGGCGGCGGATGCGTCGACGCCAGGGATTCCATGCCGAGGGGATGCGCTGCTTGTTCACAGCGGTGACGCTAATGCGGATCGCTCGACAGCGGCGTCGACTATCCACAGGCGCTGGCTGTGGATAGGAAAACCAGGCTGTTTTCCTTTCGGCGAGCATCGCCAAGTGGCCCGAGTACCCAGTCTGAAGTCTGACGAACTGTTGGCGATCCTGATGCGACCTCCATTGGGGTATCGAATTCGTCGCCAGCGAGGCTCACATCGCATACTTGATGCGCAGGGGAGACCCACGCTGGTCTTCGCCTTTCACAGCGGACGATCGATTCCCGGTTGGCTGGTGTGGTCCATCTTGACGAAGCAGGTCGGTCTCACCGATGCTGAAGCGACGGCAGTTCTCATGAAGGGTCGAACATGACGACGGTGACGGTCAGGTACTACAGCCGGGAGGGGTATTGGTACGCGGAATGCACCGAAGTTCCCGAACTAGTTGCCGGTGACCGCGACCTTGATTCCGTTATCAGCCTCGCTCATTCGGCCCTGAAGGATTTCCTCGAAGATCCTGAGCTCAGCATCCGTGACGACATCATTGAGGTACCGAGCCGAAGCCTGCCTCGTTGACGAAGCATGATGTCGCTGTGTGAAGGACGCGACTAGGGGCGGCGGAGGTAGTGGCGCGTTACGTGCTTTTCAGACAGGTCTGCTGCGCGTTCACGGTCGCCGGAATCCAGCGCGGCGTAGATCATCCGATGCTCTCGCAGGACCCTGCGCCAGAACGACTCCCAGGCTTCATCATCGATCGAGGTCAGGCTATCGGCGAGCCGCTGATGCATGGCGCCGCGCAGGGACCGATACAGGTGTGCCACGAGCCGGTTGCTCGCGCAATCGACGATCGCCTGGTGAAAGCTTAAGTCCCACTCCATGAGTTCCTCGCGAGTGAGTGGCTCGCTCATCATGGTGAGCGCATGCGCGACGGCCGATAGATCTGCGTCGGCGGGCATGCCTTGGATCGCCCAGCTCTCGAGCATGACGCGGGTGTCGATGACGTCGGCGAGATCGAAGCGCTCGAGGGTGAACTCCATGTCGAGCAGGGTGGCGAGCGCAGGAGATGGCTCGGAGAGGATGAACGTCCCAGCGCCCGGCCCCTGACCGCGGCGCGCTGCCACGACACCGAGGATCTCCAGGGTGCGCAGCGCCTCACGCACCATCGGTCGTGAGACACCGAGTGCATCGGCGAGATCACGTTCACTAGGCAGTCGGTCCCCGGGAACCACCTCTCCGGTGAGCAGCATGTGGCGAATCTGATCGATCACGCCCTCGTAGGTCCGCATCGTCGGCTCGGTGGTCACGGGTTCAGTCTGCCGGACCGGGAAAGTGAGTGCGCTCGGATTCCTCCGAATCCCTTGACGGCGTCTAGGCACCGCTCATAACGTGACGGGCGCGCATTGGTCTGACCAAAGAAGTGGGCAGACCGGCGGAATCCGGGAGGTGGGCGTGGCTCTGGCGGACAGCCTGATCGAGGACATCACCGATGTTGTCGGCGAGCGCTGGAGCACCGCGGCCGATGAACTCGCCCGCCACGGGCAGGACGAGTCCTGGCATCCCCCGCTACCCCCCGATCTGGTGGCCTATCCGGAGTCCACCGAGGAGGTCGCCGCGATCGTCGCAATGTGTCATCAGGCGGGCATCCCGGTCGTGCCCTTCGGTGTCGGCACCTCGCTGGAGGGTGGTATCGGGGCGGAAAAGGGCGGGGTCTGCCTCGACCTCACCCGGATGGACCGCATCACGCGACTGTCGGTCGACGACCTCGATGTCACCGTCCAGGCCGGCGTCACCCGCGAGCAGCTCAACGACCACATCAATCCGCAGGGCCTGATGTTCCCGGTCGATCCCGGCGCGAACGCGACGATCGGCGGGATGGCCGCGACGGGGGCGAGCGGCACCACGACCGTTCGCTACGGCGCGATGCCCGCGAACGTCCTCGGCCTCACCGTCGTCATGGCCGATGGCAAGATCGTGTGCACCGGAGGTCGCGCTCGAAAAACCTCGGCCGGCTATGACCTCACGCGCCTGTTCGTCGGATCGGAGGGGACCCTCGGCATCATCACCGAGGTGACGCTGCGGCTGTGGCCGATCCCGGAGGCGATTGCCGCAGCGACCTGCACCTTCGACACGATCGACGATGCCGTCGACGTGGTCATCGCCGCGATCCAACTCGCGTTGCCGGTCGCGCGCATGGAACTACTCGATGAAGCTGCGATCGAGGCCGTCAACGCTTTCGACGACATGACCCTTCCCGTCGCGCCGACTCTGTTCTTCGACTTCCACGGCATCACCGGTGCGGTCGAGGCGTGCGCGGATGAAGTGAGGCGACTCGTGGCCGATGCTGGCGGCACCTTCGAGTGGGCCGTCGAAACCGAAGACCGCACTCGGCTGTGGCATGCCCGCCACCGCGCCTACTGGGCCATGCTCGCGATGCGGCCGGGCTGCAAGGGCTGGCCGACCGATGTGTGCGTGCCGATCAGCCACCTCGCGCAGGCGATACGCGAAGCTCAGGAGGATCTCGCGGAGTCGAACCTCTATGCGCCCCTCGTCGGTCACGTCGGTGACGGCAACTTCCACCTCTGCTACGTCCTCGACCCCGACGATGCGGATGAGTTCGCGCGGGCCGAGGCGCACTACGAGCGCATGATCACGCGCGCGCTCGCTGTCGGCGGCACCTGCACCGGCGAACACGGAATCGGCGCGGGCAAGCGCGACTTCCTGCGACGTGAACACCCCGAGGGCGTCGACGTGATGCTCGCCATCAAGTCGGCCCTCGACCCCACCACCACCCTGAATCCCGGCAAGGTCGTCTGACCGGCCGAATCATTCGAAGATCGAAGGAGCATCATGAGCACCGACGAGCGCGGCACAGTGACGTTGAGCAATGGCGATCACATTTCCTACATCAAGGCCGGATCCGGGCCGGTCGTCGTGCTGCTGCCGGGATGGTCGCAGTCCGCGGCGCAGTGGAAGCACCAGATCGACGACCTCTCCGTCGACCACACCGTCTATGCCGTCGACCTGCGCGGCCACGGTCAGTCATCCAATGCAACTGGCGGCTACCGGATCGCCCGGCTCGCCGCGGACCTTCGGGAGTTTCTCGACGATCTCGGGCTGGAGGACATCACGCTCATGGGGCACTCCATGGGTGTGTCGGTCATCTGGGCATACCTGGATCACTTCGGGCCGCATGGGATTGCGCAGTTGATCCTCGTTGACCAGGCACCGATGGTGACCGGCAAGCCGACCTGGAGCGATGCGGACAAGGTCACCTATGGCTGCCTCTTCCCCGATGCTGCGGGCTTGGAGGGATTCGTCGCCGCGGTGACCGCGACCGACACCGTCGAGGGACACAAGGAGATCATCCGCGGGATGTTCACTGCGAACATCGATGAGGACGACCTCGCCTGGATCGCCGCGGAGAACCTTCAGATGCCCCGCCAGGAGGCAGCTGATCTGCTGTGGGATCACTGCCTGAATGACTGGCGTGATGTCATCGTCGATATCGATCTGCCGACTCTTGTCGTCGGTTCGGAGGCGAGCATCTTCTCCGCGGAGTCACAGCGCTGGATCGCCGCACAGAACCCCAATGCCGAGGTCGTCATCTTCGAAGCCGATGACGGCGGATCGCACTTCATGTTCTACGAGAACCCCGAGCGGTTCAACCGGCACGTGCGGGAGTTTCTCGGGGGTTAAGAGGAGGCGCGGGTCTCAGGAGGATGTGGCCGCAGGCTTGGAGGTCGAGTTCGACGACGATGTCGAACTGCTCGAACTACTCGAGCTGGTCGAGGTGCTGCTCGACGAGCTGCTCGTGGACGATGTCGAGTCCGACGAGCTCTTCGAGTCGGTGGACCCGGACTTATCGCTGGACTTCGCACTGCTGGAGCCGCTGGACTTCTTCTCCCGGGAGTCGGTGCGGTAGAAGCCGGAGCCTTTGAAGACCACACCCACATTGCCGAACAGCTTGCGCATCGAGCCGCCGCAGGCGGGGCACTCGGTGAGGGTGGGGTCGCTCATCGACTGGACGATGTCGTGCTGGGCACCGCAGTCGTTGCAGGAGTACTGGTAAGTCGGCACGGGCAGATATTAGCACTCGACTAGGAGGAGTGCTAAATCGACCAAGTGGGCGGATATCTCCCGCACCGCACCGGATCTGTGGACGACCGGGGACGGTATTCACCTGGTCGGACTAGGGTCGAGTCATGTCGATCGAGGTGCAGGGCCTGGGCAAGTCATTCGGTGCCACCCGCGCGGTGAACGATCTGTCGTTCCACGTGCCCGATGGAGTGGTGACCGGGTTCCTCGGCCCGAACGGGGCGGGCAAGTCCACGGCCATGAGGCTCATGCTGGGCCTCGACCACGGTGAGGGCCAGACCCTGTTCAACGGGCAGCCGTTGCGCAAGCACCCCCACGCGAGCACAGTCGTGGGAACGCACCTCGATGCCCGGCCGTTCCTCCCCGGGCGCACGGCGCACGACCACCTGCGGATGCTGGCCGCGGATGCGAGGCTGCCGAAGTCACGCATCGACGAGGTGCTCGCGACAGTGGGTCTCAGCGAGGTCGCCGGGAAGCGGCCGAAGGGATTCAGCCTCGGCATGGCGCAACGGCTCGGTCTTGCCGGTGCGATCCTCGCCGACCCGGATGCCCTCATGCTCGACGAACCCGCGAACGGGCTTGATCCGCAGTCCATCCAGTGGTTACGAGAGTTCCTCAGACACTATGCGGCGCAGGGTAAAGCAGTCCTCGTCTCCAGCCACCTGCTGAGCGAGATGCAGTTGATGGCCGACCACATCGTGGTGATCGCGAAGGGCAAGCTTGTCGCGGATGGAACTGTCGCGGACCTGACCTCCATGCGAGCGGATGTGCTCGTTCGCGCCAGCGATCCTGATCGACTCGCCTCGCTTCTCGGTGAGGTTCCGGTGCGTCGGGAAAGCACCGATGCGCTGATCGTCAACGACCTCACCACCGATGCCATCGGCAAGATCGCCTTCGAGGCCGGGATCACCGTCCTCGAACTCACCCGGCGGACCGCGAGCCTGGAAGAGACCTTCTTCGAACTCACCGGCGGCGAGCAGGAGTTCGCCTTCCAAGAGGTGCCGACGAGCGAAGGGGGTGCCTCATGAGTGCGGTCCTTCGCTACGAGTGGTTGCGCACCATCACCGTCCGCTCCACCTGGGTGCTGGTGGCGCTGGCCATCGTGTTGCCCGCGGCCCTCACCTTCTTCGTGGGCTGGGCGACGTCGGACATCGTCGCGTCGGGGCAGGAGACCGGACCAGGTGGTCCTGGCAGCGAGGGCTTCGCGCCGTTCGGTCTCTCCCAGGCCACCGTGCTGCTGCTCGGCTCG
Organism: Candidatus Nanopelagicales bacterium; assembly: GCA_040265115.1. Taxonomy (GTDB): domain Bacteria; phylum Actinomycetota; class Actinomycetes; order S36-B12; family S36-B12; genus M55B157. The sequence continues at coordinate 592 of JBDQGZ010000109.1, read as the reverse complement.
CTTCTGGTCACGATCGGCGCGGCTGCCTTCGGGCAGGAATATCGTCACGGCTTGATCCGGATCACCCTGTCGGTGTTTCCCCATCGCAACAGGGTGTTCGCCGCGAAGACGATCATGGTGTTCCTGGTGGTCCTCGTCACCGCGATCATCTCGATCATCCTCGTGGCGCTTGCGAATATCGGTGGGCTGGCGCTGGGCGGGGCCTCGGACACCACCGACCTCATCACCGGCCTGCAGGTGCAGGTGCGGGCCCTGGTCGTCGTGGAGTTCTTCGTCTTGATGGCGCTCGCCATCACCGCGCTGTCGCGCAATCAGCCCCTCGGGATCCTCATCCCGATCGTGGGAGCGGCGGTGGTCGAGCCGATCATCACCCTGATCGCCGCGCTTCAGAACTGGACCTGGATCACCTGGGTGCTCCCCTTCAATGGCGCGCTCGCCGGTGTCTCGACGAGTGGGGCCGAATCATGGGGCCATCTCGGCGTCTCGGCGATCTGGCTGGCAGCAGTCTTGATCCCCGCCTGGGTGCTGTTCGACAAGCGTGACGCCTGACACTGGCCGGGGGCAACCTCCGATCGCCCCGATCATCGGCGCG
>JBDQGZ010000108.1:0-6569 GCA_040265115.1 Candidatus Nanopelagicales bacterium | reverse complement strand
GACGTCACCGGCCTGGATGTCGCTGCCAACGCCAACCTTGGCGCCGCCCTTTATGTAGCTCCGGGCGAACTCGCGCATCCCACGGGCCCGGTAGTTCGCCAGGGCCGCCGGCGAGTCGAGTTCGCAGGTGTGGACCCATACCCGCTGTGCTCCGGGGAGCGACCAGGCTTCGGTGAGCGCGTGGGTGAGCAGCCAGCCTCCGAGCCCGCGCCCGGCCCAGTCGGGGAGCAGCCCGAAGTAGGCGATCTCCACCGAACCCCCCTCGCCCTGGTCGAGTTCGGCGTAGCCCGCGATGTCCTCGCCAACTCGCAGGACCCACAGGTGGTGGGAGTCTCGATCAGTCCAGGCTCGCCACTGCTCGTCGCTCCATTCCGCGCGATCGACCCAGGACCACGGGCCGCCCACGCCTGCGTAGAGATCACGACTCACCAGGCCTGCGCCCTCGGTGATGAGTTCCGCCCTGGCGCCGGGTGGCCGCGGGCTGGGGTGCAGATCATCAGGGTGATTCATCTGCAGCGAGACCACGACGATCGCGCGGGCACCCTCCGCCGGACGATCCACCAACTCCACAACGCTGAACGGTAGACAAACGATGAACCGCCTGACAAACGGGGAGTGGTGCGGTTGACTTCCAGTCCATGGGTGACAGCCTCCTGGTCGACCTTTCGCGATTGCAGTTCGCGCTCACGACGCTGTTCCACTTCCTGTTTGTTCCCCTGACCCTTGGGCTGGCTCCCTGGGTGGCGATTCTTGACACGATGCACCACCGGACCGGTGATGAACGGTATGCGCGGCTGGTGCGGTTCTTCGGCTCTTTGCTGCTGATCAACTTTGCCATCGGAGTCGCCTCCGGCATCGTGCAGGAGTTCCAGTTCGGCATGAACTGGGCGGTGTTCTCACGTTTCGTCGGCGATATCTTCGGTGCACCGCTCGCGATGGAGGGGCTGTTCGCGTTCTTCATCGAGTCGACGTTCCTCGGTTTGTGGCTCTTCGGCCGAAATCGACTTCCGCGACGGGTGCACCTCGCGACGATCTGGTTATTCGTGATCGGAACGTGGCTGTCGGCCTACTTCATCATCGCGGCCAACTCGTTCATGCAAAATCCGGTCGGCTACGAGATCGATCCGACGACCGGCGATGCAACCCTGATCAACCTCGGCGAAGTCCTGTTCCAGCCGCTCACAGTGGTGGCGTGGCTGCACACCATCATCGGCGGTGTCATCGCGGCCACCGTCTTCGTCTTCGGGGTGTCGGCCTATCACCTGAAGCGACGCCAGCATGTCGAGATCATGCGCAAGTCCTTCCGGATGGCCATGATCACCGGAATCGCCGCGGGTGCCATGCAGTTCGTCGTCGGTGATGTACTCGGCGTGATCATGGTCGAGGAGCAGCCGATGAAGATGGCGGCCGCCGAAGCCGTGTGGGAGACCACCGGCGAATGCGCGCCACTCGGCATCGTCGCGATTCCCGATCAACAAGCACGGGACAACTCCCTGTTCATCGGTATCCCCTGCCTGCTGTCCATCGTCGCCACGAACTCCCTCGACGGCGAGGTCACCGGGATGAACGAGTTGCAGGCGCAGTACGAGGAGCAATACGGCCCGGGTGACTACACCCCGGATGTCTGGATCGCGTTCTACTCCTTCCGGGCGATGATGGGCTTCGGCCTCCTCGGGGCGATCTGGATGGCGTTCGCGTGGTGGAAGACAAGACGGGGGCGGATGCCGACGTCGAAGTTGTTCTGGACGATCTCGATCTGGATCATCGCCGCGCCGTGGCTGGGCAATCTCTTCGGCTGGATATTCACCGAGAACGGTCGCCAACCCTGGGTTGTCTACGGCCTGCTCAAGACCGAGGATGCGGTGTCTGACCTATCTGTCGGATTGGTCGCAGCCAGCCTCGCAGGCTTCGTCATCCTCTACGCGGTCATCGGCGTCGTCGAGTTCGTGCTCATGCGCCGCTACGCCATCCGCGGACCGATGGATCCGGATGAACCGATGCCCGGTGAGCCGCCGCGTATTGAGTCCGAGGCTGGTGCGAAGTGAACCTGCCCGAGATCTTCTTCTTTGTCATCGCGTTCGTCTGGTCGGTGTTCGTGTTCCTCGAGGGATTCGACTTCGGTGTCGGAATGCTCACTCGGCTCATGGGGCGTGATGATGCGGAACGGCGGATGATGCTGCGGGCCATCGGCCCGAACTGGGATGCCAACGAGGTGTGGCTCCTCACTGGAGGCATCCTCATCTTCGCTGCCTTCCCGGCGTGGTACGCCGCGGCGTTCCCGTCCGCCTACATCCCGCTGCTGCTCGTGGTGTTCGCGCTCATCGTGCGCGCACTCGCCATCGAATACCGTTCGAAGCGTCCGACGCATCGCTGGACGCAGAGCTGGGACAACGCGAATCTCGTTGCCGGGTTCCTCCTGCCGTTCCTTATCGGAGTGTTTTGGGCCGGGATGGTGCATGGCATTCCGATCAATGCCGAGGGCCGCTTCGTCGGCGACTCGCTGTGGTCGCACATCTCGGCCTACTCGGTCCTGGGTGGCGTCGCGCTCGTGTCCTATTCGCTCACCCACGGAGCGGTCTTCCTCGCGCTCAAGGTGGATGGCTCTCTGCTGAGCCGCGTGCAGTCGGCCGCGCGGGGCTTGAGCCTCGTGACGTTGGTTGTCATGGCGGCATTCGCCCTGTGGACCTGGCTCGCCTATTCCGATGACATCGTGGGCGTGATGCTCGCTGTCGTCACGATCCTGGCGTTCGTGGTTGTGCTCGTCACTGTGTTCTCGGGTCGGTGGCTGCCCGCCTTCTGGTGGAACGGGGTGGGGGCGCTCGCTTTCATGTTCTCCATCTTCTTCGCTCTGTATCCCAATGTGCTGCCGAGCACGATCGACGACGGCTTCACCCTCACGATCGCGGAGGCTGCGGCAAGCAATTACTCCTTGACTGTTCTGGCGATCGTGGCGGTCATCGGAATCCCCGGCGTGATGGCGTATCAGGCCTGGTCGTTCTGGGTCTTCCGCAAGCGGCTGACGAAGGAGACCGTCGACGCCGGGCACTACTGATCTCGCCGTAGATCAGACCGCTGACTAGATCTCCGCAAGAGCTCCGATCAGACGATCGACGTCCTCCACGGTGGAGTAGGGCGCAAGACCCGCGCGGATTCCGCCGGCGTCTCCGAGGCCAAGGTGACGTGAGCACTCCAGGGCGTAGAAGTTGCTCGACGGTGCGTCGACACCTCGCTTGGCCAGGTGTGCCGACACGTCATCATCCGAGACCCCATCAACGGTGAACAGATGGGTGGGCGTGCGATGAGCCGCATTGGAGTACACCCGGATGCGCGAATCCGCATCGAGCCCAGCGCGCAGGCGTGCAGACAACCCGTCCTCATAGTCCTCGAGCGCGGCGAGGGACACCTGAAGCCGTGAGCGGCGCGCACCTTCGGAACCCACGAGGCCGGCGAGGACATCCACTGCCGCGGTCACCCCGGCGAGCAACTCATAGGGCAGTGTTCCGAGCTCGAATCGCTCCGGCACCGCATTCGTCGCGGGCAAGAGTTTGTCCGGGTGGAGCTGCTCCAGCAGGTCAGGTGACGCTGCGAGCACGCCGAGATGGGGACCGAGAAACTTATACGGCGAGCAGGCGTAGAAGTCCGCGCCGAGGGCGGCCACGTCGATGAAGGAATGCGCGGTCAGGTGTACGCCGTCGATGTAGGACAAAGCTCCAGCGGCGCGCACACCGGCGGTGATGGCCGCGATGTCAGGCCGGGTGCCGATGAGGTTTGATGCTCCGGTGACGGCTACGAGTCGAGTCGTCGGCCCGACGAGCCCGAGCACAGCGTCAGCGGGGAGGTCCCCGGTCCGGGGATCGAATTCCGCCCACCGGATAGTCGCCCCGGCGCGTTCGGCGGCGATGACCCAGGGCCGCACATTCGCGTCGTGGTCAAGCCGGGTCACGACGACCTCGTCTCCGGGCCCCCACCCCTGAGCAAGGGTTCGGGCGATGTCGAACGTGACCTGCGTCATGCTGCGGGCGAAGACGATTCCCCGCGGGTCCGCACCGAGAAGGTCGGCCATCGCCTCGCGTGCCGCAACGGTGATGTCGTCGGCTCGGATTTCCGCGGGGGTTCCGCGTCCCCGGTTCGACAGCGGTCCGCGAAGGGCATCGGCGATGGCGTTGGCGACTGCTGCCGGTGTCTGGGTGCCACCAGGTCCATCGAAGTGGGCGGTCCCACTGTCCAGCGACGGGATCATCGAACGCAGCCGCTGCACGTCATAGGTTGTCGTCATCTCAGGTCCCATTCCTGTCCATCCGGGGTGTCACGAACCTCGATCCCGATCTCGCCGAGTCGATCGCGGACGAGATCCGCGGTCGCGAAGTCCTTGTCGCTGCGCGCACGAGCGCGCAGATCGAGGGTGATGTCCACGATCGGTCCCAGCGTGGTGCGCGGATCGGCAAGCCCGGTGGTCGCGGCTGCCGCGAGTTCGACCAGCATGCTGCGCAGCAGTCGACGTGCTGTGTCGATGTCGTCGCTTTGCCAGGTGTCAGCGGACCAATCGTGGATGACCTGTTCCAACTCAAGGCAGCAGGTGAGGGCTCCATCTGAGTCGCCCGCCCCAAGATGCTCGATGAACCGGGCATGGAGCGCCTGGGCGTCCGCGGCGAGCGAGGGCTTCTGCGAGGACGGCTCCTCGTTGGCTATTGCCGCGGGCACATGTTCACTCGACACACCCGCGCCAGGCGATGCGCGATGGTCGCCGCTGTTGAAGGTAGCGACGATATCGGCGATGTTGATGTCGTCGCCGCTGCTGATGACGCGCACCTCACCGTTGATGCGGAGCGTCAATCCACCAGCGCCTCGAACGCTGGCCAGGCCCGACTCAATGTCGAAGATGACCGCGGTGTGCTCGTCGATGCCGAGGACGCCGGCGCCGCGGGGAAGATCAGCCTCCATCGACTCCAGCCGGGACTGGCCGAGATAGCAGTAGCGGGTGTCGTGACGGCCGCCTTCGGCATTGTCGAAGTGGGGGATCACCGCTGCGTTGATACCGGTGAAGGCGCCCAGCACATCAAGACCCTCCAGCCAGTGCGGTTCGACACCCACCTTGTAGATCTCATACACCGGAATCGCGTGCGCCCCGGCGGTGACGGCGGCAGCACTGCCGAGGATGACGGTGCCTCCTCGGGTGAGGATGCCGCCGAGGGCCTCGGGTACGGGCGTTCCGAGCCACTGACGCAAGGCGTAGGACGGACTGCCGGGCCCGGCGAAGGCGTAGGTGGAGCGAGCGAGCAGGGACAGGGTGCGCTCACGGTCCACGACCGGGTCATCCGCGCGGCGCCACTGCCCCACGGTGAGGGGAGTGCCGACTGACTCGGTGAAGTAGGCGCCGATCTTGGCGTTCAGATCATCAGCGTTGGCCTGGAAGCCGTAGGGCGTGTCGAGCATGCATGGCTCGATGGCGCCAGCGATCAACTCGCGGTGCAGTTTGATCGAGGTGGGGGCCGTCTCACCAGAACCCATGAGCACCAGCCGCGACCGCACGCCCCCAGTCTGGCACTTGCGACCTGCCCGCGGTTAGGGCAGCCCCGACTACATCGTGGGGATGAAGCCCTTCGGGTTCGCGCCGAAACGATTATCGCCGGGTGTGCTGTCGAGCAGCATGAAGACCAGCAGCACGATCGGGCCGACGCAAGGCACGAGCCAGATCCACCACCACCAGCCGCTGCGGTCGGTGTCGTGGAGACGACGGATGGTCACCGATAGGAACGGCAGGAGAATGACAAGGAACCAGATCGTGGACAGTGCTCCAATATCGCCGTTGGCGAAGGTGACGACGCCGTTACCAGTGTTGATCGTCTCGCTGCCAAGATCGACAATCCAGCCGACGGCGTTGTCGATGATGTTCAAGATCACGGTCACGATGAGGTTGAACAGCCAGAACCACCAAAACTCTGAGCGCCGGGCCCGACCGGTGAAGCTGGCGTACTTTCCAAAACACGTGGCGATGGCCTGTCCGAATCCCATGCCCGGAACCTTAGCCCCTCCTCGGGTATTTCATCGGGTAATTCGGACCCTGTTGGGGCGCGCTTTACCCGGCTAAGGGCGAGGCGTCAGGATGGGGGGATGGCGAATCGGCTCCAGCGATCCACCTCCCCGTACTTGCTCCAGCATGCGGAGAATCCCGTTGATTGGTGGGAGTGGGGGGAGGAAGCCTTCGCCGAGGCACGCCGGCGCAATGTCCCGGTATTCGTCTCCATCGGCTATTCCGCCTGCCACTGGTGCCACGTCATGGCGCATGAGTCCTTCGAGGACCCCGAGCTTGCGGCGATCTTGAACACCGACTTCGTCAACGTCAAGGTGGACCGCGAGGAGCGACCTGATGTCGACGCGGTCTACATGGATGCCACCACGGCGCTGACCGGCCACGGGGGTTGGCCGATGAGCGTGTTCGTCGACCATGAGGGCCGTCCCTTCTACGCCGGGACCTACTTTCCCCCCGAGCCGCGTCATGGGATGCCCGCCTTCGCCCAGGTGCTCGCGGCGGTGTCCTCGACCTGGCGGGAGCGCCTCGACACTGCCTG
>JBDQGZ010000107.1:0-6695 GCA_040265115.1 Candidatus Nanopelagicales bacterium | reverse complement strand
GCGTGCCGCGCTGTGCACCTGTCCGGGGTGTGGCCGTAGGGGCTCGTGCAGTTCGGGCCGAAAGACAGCATCGGTGCCGAGTAGCCCCTCGACGCTCATGGCCGCAGTCACATCAGCGACATCGGCCAGGGCGCTCAGGTCGTGCAGGGCGAGGATGAGCATCCCGAGCATCCCGTCGGTCCCGTTGATGAGCGCGAGACCTTCCTTCTCCTGCAATTCGATCGGGGTGATGCCCGCCTCATCGAGGAGTTCGGGCACCGGGCGTAGCCGACCTGCCGCATCGGCAGCCGCTCCCTCACCTATGAGGACCAGGGCGCAATGCGCGAGCGGCGCGAGATCACCGCTGCACCCCAACGAACCGAACTCACCCACGACAGGAGTGATGCCCGCATTCAGCACCTCGATCATCGTCTGTGCGACCACGGGGCGAACCCCGGTGCGGCCACTGCACAGGGTCTTGGCACGCAGGAACATCAGTGCACGCACGACCTCGCGCTCGACCGGCTCGCCCATCCCCGCTGCGTGCGATCGCACCAGGGACCGCTGCAATGCGACGCGCTGCTCGACCGGGATGTGTCGATTCGCCAAGGCACCGAACCCCGTGGAGATGCCGTAGGCGGGGGTGCTCGATGCGGCAAGCGCCTCCACCTGGGCGCGACTGCGCGACATCGCAGCCTCAGCCTCCGGGGTGATCTCGACGCGCGCTCCATCCCTCGCGACGGCGATCACATCCGAGATCCGCACACCCTCCGGTCCCAACGGCACGACGGATGGAGCGACGATGTCACCGCTCATTCCCACACCCATCTCGACGACCCTTCTCCATCAACAACGAACCGTTGCGCCAGACCTGACGAATGACATCCACTCCCGGACGATAGGCCAGGAAGATCGGATTCGGGGCATCGAGAACGAGCAGATCTCCATGAGCCCCGACCTCCACCCGTCCGACATCGTCCCGGCGTAGAGCTGCTGCTCCCCCGGTGGTCGCCGCAGTGAGGGCTTCACGCGGCGTCATGTGCATCTCCCTCACGGCGAGGGCGATGCACAGCGGCATGCTGGTGGTGAAACTCGTGCCCGGATTGCAGTCGGTCGCCAGAGCCACCCGCACACCGGCATCTAGGAGCCGCCGCGCGTCGGGGTACGGCGAGCGGGTAGAGAATTCGGCACCGGGCAGAAGCGTCGCCACCGTCTCGGAGTTCGCGAGCGCATCGATATCGGCATCATCGAGATAGGTGCAGTGATCCGCCGAGGCCGCACCCACCTCCACAGCCACCTGGACGCCGGGTCCGTGCTGCAACTGATTGGCGTGCAGCCGGACAGCTAACCCCTTCGCTTGACCGGCCGAAATGATCGCGCGGGCCTGATCTGCGTCGAAGGCTCCCCGATCGCAGAACACATCGATCCATCGGGAATGTGGCGCACACGCCTCGAGCATCGGACCTGTGACGAGGTCGACATAACCAGCCGGATCCTCCGCGAATTCCGTCGGGACCACATGAGCTCCGAGGAACGTGGCCTCCGGAGTGAATTCAGCGGCGATTTCCGCCGCCCGTTGTTCATCCGCCACCGTCAATCCATAACCGGTCTTGATTTCGACGGTCGTGCAGCCGTTGCCGTGAAGTTCCCTGACCAAGCTCGCGACGTTGTGTCGCAGTTGATCATCGGTCGCGCCTCGGGTCGCGGTCACGGTGCTTGCAATCCCACCGGCCGAATAGCGCTCCCCCGCCATCCGGGCGGCGAATTCCTCACTGCGCTCACCGGCGAACACGAGGTGGGCATGGCTGTCCACGAATCCAGGGATGACACAGCGGCCCTCTACGTCGACACGGCCATCCGCAACAGGGGCATCCTGGGCTCGCCCCACCCAGGCGATGCGATCGCCCTCCAGCACGATCGCAGCATCCTCGATATCGCCGATCTCAGCTTCGGTGCACAACAGCCCGATGCCGGTGATGAGCGTGCTGCCGCGAGCCCGCTCGGGCGACATTTCGCTCACGGATTCTCTCGCATCGGAACTCGCACGCCGCGTTCCTCGGCCACGACGGCCGCATCGTCGTAGCCAGCATCGCAATGGCGGATGATCCCCATGCCCGGATCATTCGTGAGCACGCGCTGCAACTTCTCCGCAGCGAGTTCCGTTCCATCGGCGACGCTGACCTGCCCCGCGTGAATAGACCGCCCCATCCCGACACCACCGCCATGGTGGATCGACACCCAGGTCGCGCCGGATGACACATTGAGCATGGCGTTGAGCAGCGGCCAATCGGCGATCGCATCGGAGCCGTCGATCATGCCCTCGGTCTCGCGATACGGGGATGCAACCGAACCGCAATCGAGATGATCACGGCCGATGACGATGGGCGCGGACACTTCGCCCCGAGCCACAAGATCATTGAAGGCCAGCCCCGCCCTGTCGCGTTCGCCATAGCCCAGCCAGCAGATGCGCGCGGGTAGTCCCTGGAAGGCGACGCGCTCCTGAGCCATCGTGATCCACCGACGCAGGCGGTCGTTGTCCGGGAACAGTTCGAGCACAGCCGCATCCGTGCGCGCAATGTCCGCAGGATCCCCGCTCAGGGCGACCCAGCGGAACGGACCCTTCCCCTCGCAGAACAGTGGCCGGATATAGGCGGGGATGAAGCCGGGGAAGTCGAAGGCGCGGGAATACCCGCCCTTGCGCGCTTCATCACGGATCGAGTTGCCGTAGTCGAAGACCTCCGCTCCCGCGTCCATGAAGTCGACCATCGCTTCTACGTGCTTCGCCATCGATGCCTGCGCCCTGTCGGTGAACTCCTCGGGCTTCTTCGCCGCGTAGTCGTGAGCATCGGCGAGATCGATCCCCTCCGGGATGTAGGAGAGCGGATCATGCGCCGACGTCTGGTCGGTGACGATGTCGACGGGAACTCCACGCCGGAACAACTCCGGCAGGATCGTCGCCGCATTTCCTAGGAGACCGACCGACAGTGCCTTGCGCTGAGACTTGTAGGCGAGCACCCGTTCGATGGCGTCATCGAGGTCATCAGCGATCTCATCGAGATAGCGCGTCTCGACCCGGCGACGCAGTCGAGTCGGATCGATGTCGATCACCAGGCAGGTGCCCTCATTCATCGTCACCGCCAGCGGTTGCGCGCCGCCCATCCCGCCAGCGCCTGAGGTCACCGTGAGCGTGCCGGCGAGCGTCCCACCGAATCGCTTATCTGCGACCGCCGCGAACGTCTCGAAGGTGCCCTGCAGGATTCCCTGGGTGCCGATATAGATCCACGAGCCGGCCGTCATCTGCCCATACATCGTCAATCCGAGTTGCTCCAACCGGCGGAACTCCGGCCAACTCGCCCAGTCCCCGACCAGGTTGGAGTTCGCGAGCAACACCCGCGGCGCCCACTCGTGCGTTCTGAAGACACCGACCGGGCGTCCAGACTGGACGAGCATCGTCTCGTCGGGTGCCAGGGTGCTGAGGGTCCGTGTCATCGCGTCGAAGCTCGCCCAGTCGCGCGCCGCTCGACCCGTCCCGCCGTAGACGACGAGCTCCTCGGGGTGCTCGGCCACCTCGGGGTCGAGGTTGTTGGCCAGCATGCGCAGCGCGGCCTCGGTCTGCCAGGTGCGTGCAGTGATGATCGTGCCGCGCGCTGCGCGCACCGGCCGAGTCCCGGTCAGGGTGTCGTGGGCGAGATCGGTCATCGCGGGGCTCCTCGCGGGCTGAGTGACAACGGGTCCATCCGTGGGCTCATCCTGCGCCGATGGATCAGCTCCAGATAGACCGATGTCACTGCTGTTGTCTGGGATCCCAGACTAGGGTCGGAGCATGGGCGACCTCGAGGCGTCGGGCACACGGAGCAGGGTGCCGGCGGCGAGCCAGACACTGGCGCTGTTGCGCGTCCTCGGCACCCGCGGCCCCTCGAGTGCTGCCTCCCTGGCCGCGGCCATCGGCGCCCCCCGCAGTTCGACCTACCACCTGCTGGCGGTGATGGCCGACGCCGGATTCGTGGTGCACCTGCCCGATGAGCGGCGCTGGTCACTCGGGCCGAGTGCCTTCGAGGTCGGCATGGGCTATCTGCGCCATGATCCGCGCGAGGCACTCGCGCGTCCTGTGCTCATCGACCTCGCCGACCGCCTCGGCCACACCGTCCATCTCGCGGCGCTTCACGGAACCGAAATCGTCTATCTGCTCAAGGAGTTTCCACGCGATCCTCGTCGTGCAGCGACACTCATTACCGATGTCGGCGTTCGCCTGCCCGCGGTGACCACGGCGAGCGGTCGCGCAATGCTCGCTCACCTGCCGAGTGCGCAACTACGCGCGCTGATGTCATCCCCCGAGGCGTTCATCTCGCGCACCGGTCGTGGGCCGACCTCCCTGTCGGCACTGCGCTCGATTCTGGCACGCGAGCGACGGGCGGGATTCGCACTCGAGGACGGCGAGGTGCTCGAGGGCTATGCCTCGATCGCCGTCGCCGCGCTCGACTCGCGTGGTCAACCGGCCGGTGCCGTGAGCGTGACCATGCGCTGCGACAACCCCGATGAGGTGATCGCCCTTGCCCCAGACCTACAGCGAGCCGCGAAAGCTATCGCCACCCACCTCAGCGGCTGACCAGGAACGACCCTTGCGGGGACTAAGGCGCCCCGGTTAGTGCCCCGAAGGGTCGGTCTCGCGCGACTCAGCCAAGCTCGAGGGTGCCATCCACGCGGCGAGGCACTCCCCACGGATTCGCATCACGCACAGCCGGCGACTGCCAGGCCGCGGGGACGCTCTGATATGTCACCGGACGCACAAAGCGTTGCACCGCAGCCGCTCCGACACTGGTCGACTCCGGCCGCGTCGTGGCCGGGAAGGGTCCGCCGTGCTGCATCGACCAGGTCACGGCGACACCGGTCGGCCACCCTCCCCACAGAACTCGGCCGGCATGGGCACTCAACTTCGGTAGGAGATCCGCGAGGATCGACTCATCGCCGTTCGCATGCACGCCCGCGGCGAGAAGCCCGGGAAGTGAATCCGCGAGGGCGAGCATCTGCTCCTCATCGGTGTACTCCACCAGCAGCGACATCGGTCCGAAGCACTCCTCGAGCAGATCCGGATGGGCGAGGATCGTGCCCGCGTCGACCGCCATGAGTGTCGGGCTCACCGAGTCGGTCGAGTCGTCCAGGCCACCTTGATGGAGCACCTCGACCTCATCAATTCCGACGCGTTGATCGACTCCGGCGAGGAACATGTCGCGGATCGCATCCGTGAGCATCCGCTGACCCTGAGCACCACCCACTGCATCGACCAGCGCTGAGCGAAGCGCCTCGTCTCGGGGAGCGATCAGCAGTCCCGGCTTCGTGCAGAACTGTCCGGCGCCCAACGTGAAGGAACCGACGAACCCGGTTGCGATGTCCTTCTCGCGGCCGGCCAGATGCGCCGCCGTCACGAACATCGGATTGATGCTGCCGAGCTCCCCGAAGAAGGGAATGGGCCGCGGGCGCTCGGCGGCGATGCGGGCGAGCGCGAGACCGCCGCGCTGGCTGCCGGTGAACGCCACCGCTTCAATCCGATCGTCGTTGACCAGGTCGATCCCGGTCTGCACCTGCTCATCGACGAGACCGAGGACACCGGCGGGAGCCCCGGCCCCAGCGAGGGCGTCCTGGGCGATGGCGATGATCGCCTCGGAGAGTCGAGGGTGTCCGGGATTGGGCTTGACGACCACGGGGCATCCGGCGGCCAGCGCCGACGCGGTGTCACCGCCGAGGGTGGAGAAGGCGAAGGGGAAGTTGCTCGCCGCGAATACCGCCACGGGACCCAGGGGGATGTTCATGCGACGCAGATCCGGACGCGGGGGTGTCAAGCTCGGATCAGCGTGATCGATGACCACGCCGAGGAAGGCGCCATCGGCCACCACGTTCGCCATGAGTCGCAACTGCCCCGTGGTGCGCCCGACCTCACCGCGCAACCGCTCCTCTCCCAGTCGACTCTCCTCCATCGCGATCGGGACAAGGTCGTCGATCGACGCATCGACCGCATCGGCGATCGCCCGGAGCAACCCGGCGCGGGTCGGGAGATCGGTCGCGGCAAACCAGGGTGCAGCGCCCATCGCCTGATTGCAGGCGACGTCGACGCTGGTGATGCGGGATGCGGACATGTGATGTGCTCCTCGGAGGTCGGATCGGGCTGGGCTATCGAGCAATTCGGGCACTCACCACGGCATCCTCCCAGCCCATCCCCATGCTCTTGAAGATGCGAGAGCCGGGAAGGTCGAAGGACTTCGTGACGAGGTCGGTGAGATCGGCCGAGATGGCATCGGCGCTCATCAGGCCCTCATTGATCGGCATGACGACATCACCGGCCTCCCGCATCGCCGCTTCGCGGTCCTCGACCGCGACGAAGGAGCGAGCGACGAGAGGGCCGGGCAACTCTCGCCCGGTGGGTGAGTGACCGCCGACAGCGACCGCGGTCACATCGTGCCCGGGGTCGTCGAAGACCGGGGTCGTCGCTGTCGTCGCACATACGATGATGTCGGCCGTCGACGTTCGAGTTGAGGCTTCCGAGGATTCGACGGCCTCGATGCGCAGGTTCGGGTGACGCTCCCGAGCAGCAGCCACCATGCCCTCGGCGCGCTCGAGCCTGCGGGCACACACCGTGACCGCCTCGATCGGCCACTCTGCGGCGATCCGACCTATCTCGATGAAGCGGCGACCTATGCCGCCGCGACCATCGGGGAGTGTGC
>JBDQGZ010000106.1:0-6836 GCA_040265115.1 Candidatus Nanopelagicales bacterium | reverse complement strand
GCTGCCGAATCCCGTGTCGACCACGACGGGCGGGGAAGCATCCTCGTGAGTGAGCAGCAGTCCACCCACACCCGATACCGGCCCGGCTCCCTGGAGTTCCTGGCGGTCGGACTGCTGATCCTCATTCTCAGTCAGGGATGGCTCGTGGGGCTGTTCGATGACAACCCGGCCCTGCAGACCGGATCGACGATCTTTGTGGCAATCGTCGTGCAGGCACTGCCCTTCCTCGTCCTCGGGGTCGTGCTGTCTGGCGCCATCGCTGCGTTCGTTCCCGCCTCTTTCTGGCGAAAGGCCCTGCCGAAGAACAAGGCACTCGCGGTTCCCGTTGCCGGAGCCGCTGGTGCGGTGATCCCCGGATGCGAATGCGCCTCCGTTCCGGTGGCCAATGGCTTGATGAGCAGGGGTGTCACTCCGGCGGCTGCACTAGCATTCCTGCTCTCTGCCCCCGCAATTAATCCGATCGTCCTGGTGGCTACCTTCGTGGCCTTCTCCGGTCAACCCGAGATGGTGTTGGCGAGATTCGTCGCCTCACTCGGCGTTGCGGTCATCATGGGATGGTTGTGGCTGCGCTTCGGTAAGGCTCAGTGGTTGCGCATCGGTCCCCGGGGGCACCTCGTTGGCTCCAACTCCTGGCACACCTTTCGCCTCACCGCCTCACACGACTTCCTCCATGCCGGAGGTTTCCTCGTCGTCGGGGCGCTCGCGGCTGCGGCCATCAACGTGCTTGTACCCCCGAACTGGATGCAGGCTCTTGCTGACAACCCGATCCTGTCGATCCTCGCCATGGCGGCGCTGGCGATCATCTTGTCGATCTGTTCCGAAGCCGATTCCTTCGTCGCGGCGAGTTTCACCGAGTTCTCGCTCACCGCGAAGTTGACCTTCATGGTCGTCGGGCCGATGGTGGACCTCAAGTTGATCTCGCTGCAGGCCGGCACCTTCGGCAAGGCTTTCGCGATTCGATTCGCGCCGACGACGGCGGTCGTGGCGATCCTCAGCAGTGTGCTCGTGGGATGGTGGCTGTTGACATGAGACGAGACGTACAGGCGATCATCCTCATGCTCATCGGCGGGGCGACCTTGCGCATCACCATTGGTGACACGTATCTCAACTACGTGAAGGAGTCGATGCGGCCGTTTCTGCTCATCTCTGGTGGCCTGCTGCTCTTGCTCGGCATTCTGGCGCTCGTCGATGTCCTGAGGGCGTCGAAAATCCCAGCAGCGCGGGCGGCCGCCGATGCGGAGTTGGAGGATGAACTCGACGGGGTCGGCCACGATCATGGACACGATCACAGTCGCGGGCCGCGGGCGGCGTGGTTTCTCCTCCTCCCTGTCCTGGCGATCTTCCTCATCGCGCCGCCTGCGCTCGGCGCCTTCTCCGCCGCACGCGAGTCGACGAACGCGATTCCCGATCTGTCCGAGGCGAAGGCACCGCCGCTCCCGCCCGGAGACCCTGTGCCTGTCCGTGTCAGCGACTACATCGGCCGTGCGGTGTGGGATGACGGCCTCACTCTCGAGGGTCGCAATGTCGAGATGACCGGCTTCGTCACCCCCGATCCCGAAGGCGGCTGGTGGTTGACTCGAATGTCCATGGCCTGTTGCGCTGCTGATGCGTTCGCCTCGCGCATCAAAGCGGTCGATGTACCGGAGCTCCCCGAGAACACCTGGGTGACGGTCATCGGCACGTGGATCCCCGGGGGTGGAACGCAAAGCGCCGACGCGATCCCGCTCGTACAGGTGGAGTCCTTCATCGAGGTCCCTCAACCACGCGAGCCTTACGAGTAGGCGTCCCGCCGATCAGGTCGAGGTGCAATCCGGGCAGAGGCCCCAGATCTCGATGGTGTGCGAGGAATCGGTGAAGCCATGGTCAGCGGCGACCTGCTGGGCCCATGATTCAACGCTAGGGGCTTCGAGTTCGACCGTGCTGCGGCACTTTCGACACACCAGGTGATGGTGGTGGTGCTCGCTGCAGAGGCGATACACGGATTCGCCGTCATCGCGGACGATGACATCGACTTCACCGGCTTCTGCCAGGGCTTGAAGCGTGCGATACACCGTGGAGAGACCCACACTGATTCCCTCATGGCGCAACTGGTCGTGAATCTCCTGCGATGACCTGAAGTCCTCATGGTGCTGCAGCGAGTCGACGACAGCCGCGCGCTGCTTGGTGGATCGCTGACCGATCGAGGTCACGGGCTTGGTCATCAGCCACCTGCCGGGGGATCGTCGTGGTGGTGCTCGGTCGGATACCGCACAGCGTCGACATCTCGATGGTGCAGGGCGCCGAGGCCGTACGCCTCGGCCAGGTTATCGGGCGTGAGGACGTCCTTCGGTGCTCCCGACGCGAGAACCCGACCCGCCATGAGCAGGACATGGTCGGCGGCCTCGGCTTCTTCGAGGTCGTGCGTGGTGAGGATCACTGAGCACCCGCGAGCCGGCTCGGAGTGGATGATCTCGTCGATCGTTCGAGCGGAAACCAGATCCAGACCGGTGAGGGGCTCATCGAGCAGCAGCAGGTCGTGATCCTGGGCCACCCCTTGGGCGACGAAAACTCGCTGGCGCTGACCACCGGAGAGTTCGCTGATGTGACGGCGGGCGAGATCGGTGATGTTCAACAGGTCCATGGCCTCGGCGACACGTTGACGATCCTCGGCTCGTCGGGGTCGAAACATTCCCAGACCGGGGTAGCGGCCCATGCCGACTGTCTCCCGAACAGTGAGGGGAGTGCCCGGAGGGACTGCAGTGTGCTGCAGGACATAGGACACCCTCGAGTGCTTCGTTGTCGGGGGATGTCCGAGCACGGTCAGCGAACCTGACGTTGGCTCTATCAACCCGGCGAGCGCGTGCAGCAGAGTCGATTTGCCGCTGCCGTTCGGGCCGATGATCGCCGTGATCGCCCCTGCCGGGATGGTGAAAGTGGAAGAGGTGACAGCGAGGTGGGTACCGCGATGCAGGGCGAGATCCTCCGCAGACGCCACGATCCGACCGATGTGCTCGTGATGTTGATCGTCGGCGCAGTGGTTCTCAGACATGAGCGACCTCCGGCTTCTTGAGGATCGCCTGCCGAGTCTTGGTGATGCCGAGCACGATGAAGAACAGCACCACGGGCACGATCGCCATGGTCGCCGAACCGGCGGTGTTGAGGTAGTAGCTCAAGGTCAATCCGAGCCACACTGAGAAGAGGGCAATGACCACGCTGATAATCATCATCTGCGGAACGGTGCGAGACAGCAGGGCAGCGGTCGCAGGAGGCCCGACAAGGAGCCCGAAGACCAGGAGCGTGCCGACCGATTGGTAGCTGCCGATCACCGCAGCGGCGATCAGGATCAGCAGCGCGGCGTGAGCGCGCCCTGGGTGCATGCCGAGGAGTCGTGCCTTGTCTGCGTTGAACGACAGCGCGAGCAGCGGTCGATATAGCACGGTGGCGACGGTGATGATGACGACGGCGAGGATGGCC
Source organism: Candidatus Nanopelagicales bacterium (assembly GCA_040265115.1). Lineage (GTDB taxonomy): Bacteria > Actinomycetota > Actinomycetes > S36-B12 > S36-B12 > M55B157. The sequence goes on along the minus strand of JBDQGZ010000106.1, from coordinate 3,383 downwards.
TGACCGATGAGGTTGGCGGTCGTGACACCGAGGGCATCGCCGAACAGGATGGACGTGAGGCTGCCTGTGTAGGAGTCGAGGCGGGAGATCAGGACGACTCCCAGTGCCAGCATGCCAACGAAGAGCAGACCGATCGCGGTGTCCTCGCTCAACACGGTCTGTCGGTGTACGGCTTCGATCGCGACCACCATGACTCCCGCGGCCACAGCTGCTCCGAGCAGTGGGTTCAGGTCGAACACGACGGCGGCTGCGATGCCGGGCACGACGCCGTGGACGAACGCGTCACCGAAGAAACTCATACCGCGCAGTACCAACCAGGTGCCGACGATCGAGGACATAACTCCAGCGAGCGCGCCTCCGAGGAGTGCGCGCTGCTGGAACCCGAGCTCGAAAGGCTCGAGGAGGAACTCCACGATGGGTCAGTCTCTCAGAGCGTCTGCGATCAGGCGGGCATCGGTCAACATCATGGAGATGTAGGTGTCAGCTCCGGAACCGGCTTCACCGAGGCTGCCGACGTAGAGCACAACGACCTCGACGTTCTCACCGGCTTCGGCCGCGACGGCATCGGCGAGGGCAGTGGGGTCAGCGGTGTTGGCGAAGATGGCCGGAACCCCCTCGGCCTGGATGGTCTCGACGAGTTCGCGCAGTTCGGCAGAACTCGGTTCGGCGAGGGTGGACCCGCCGGGGATCACGACTCCTGCGACCTCGTAGCCGTAGGCGTCGGCGAGGTAGCCCAGGGCCTCGTGATCGGTGACGAGGATGCGCCGGTCGGCAGGCACGGACGCTAGGAGTTCTGCCACCTCGGACTCGGCGGCGCGGATCTGCGTGGCGACCTGCTGGCCGCACTTGGCATAGGCCGGGCCACCGAGCTCGGCGAGGTCATCGCCGATGATGACGGCGGCATCGGCCATACGGTTCATGTCGAACCAGATGTGCGGGTCGAGGCTGCCGTGCTCCTCGCCCTCGTCGGCATGATCGTCGTCTTCATGGGAGTGCCCTCCGGCGCCGAACTCGATCGGATCGACGACCCCGGCGACCTCAATGACCTCGGCGCCATCGGCCGCTGCGCTCGATAGCGCGTCGGCGAGCCCCTCCTCGAGGCCGAGGCCGTTGGCAATGACCACATCGGCACCGACGATCTCGGCAACCTGCGCGGAGGAGGGGGTGAAGTCATGCGGATCGGCACCGATCGGCATGAGGGTGGTCACGCTCCCACCGGCACAGGTGGCGATCTCACCGGCCACGCTTCCGAGGATGGTGGTCGTCGCCACGATCGACAGGCCTCCAGCGGTGCTGTCCGTGTCAGCAGAGTCCGAGGATCCGCCGCAGGCGGCAAGGGCGAGGGCAGCGGCAGACAGGCCGGACAAGATCAGGGGGAGACGGGCACGCGGCATACATCCGATCATCCACCTAAACGAGAATGATTGTCAAATGCAGTAGTGGTCGGTGCTCATCAAATCCTGCCGAAGGCCTTAAGGATCGTGATGCCGATGAGGGCGACGACAACCGCGCTGCGCAGAATCCGACCCGAGGGAGGCACCGCTGGCCAGGAGAGGGCGGCAAGCCAGGCAAAGAAGACCGTCACGATGGACAGCAGGATGACCCCGAGCCAGGTGAGATCCCCCGTCTGGATCAGACCGAGGAAGAGGAACAGGCCGGTGAGGATCAGCAGCAACCACCGGGGAATCCGGGTGATCGCGCGCATGATCGGCAAACTGGCCCGATGAAGGGCTGAGTCCCCGGGCGGCCGTGCGGGCTGTCCATTGCCGGACCGGCCCTGGGGCTCGTCGCCCTGCGGGCCACGCGGACCGCGAACTCCAGGTCGCTGCGCCATGCGTCGTGCTCCTGTCCGAGAAGGTCGGGTGACTACGGTGGGGACCATGGTGCCAGGTACTGAAGGCGGGCTCCTCGTGGTGATGCGATTTCGCGACTCCTCGGAGAGCGGGGAACTGCTCGATCGCTTGCGCGATGCCCTCAAGACTCTCGGCGAACAGGAGGGCTTACGGCTGGCCCATATCGCCCGGTCGACCGATGATGCGGGCCTGCTGATCGTGACCCTGGAGTGGGAATCGGTCGGTGCCTATCGCCGCGCGCTGTCGAACTTCGAGGTGAAGGTGTCTGTCGTTCCTCTTCTGTCGTCGGCGGTCGACGAACCGACCGCGTTCGAGATCCTGCACACCCGCGACGAGTCCGGGGGGCGCGATGCCGTGGGTGCGCTGGCGCGCGATGCGGGAAGTGTGCGACTCGGAGAAGCCGCTGCGGGATTCGTTCCGCCGGCGCCTTAGGCGACCACCCTTGTCCATTCCAGGCAAGTTCCCGAGTCTCGGCGATGCGGCGAATGAACTGGCCGCGTCGCTTTCGGCTGAGGTGCGCGCCGAGACCGACCTCGTCGTCGGTTTAGGAAAAGCCGCTCGTGAGATGGCCGAGCAGATCGCCCGTGACCTCGGTGCGCCGGTCACTGTGTTGCCGGTCGAACGAGGCGACGACGCAGTACTCGGCCCTGCGCCGGAGTGTGTGGGGCTGCGCGTGCTCGTCGTGGATCGCGGGGTCGAAACGGGCCAGTCCGCGCTGCTGGCCGCACGAACGCTGAGGGAGTCGGGTGCGACCTGGGTCGCGCTCGCGGTGCCGGTGTGTCCACGACAGGCCGAAGCGAGCCTGGTGCGGTTCTACGACGCCGTCATCGCCGTGCATCGACCCCTGGCGCGCAGGTCGTTGCAGTGGCACTACGCCACGCCGCTAGAGTGACGGTCGTTTGTCCGCCGACATCCAGCCGGAGTGGAGTGTGCCCCATGGCCGATCGCGTCGATGCCATCGTCAACCTGTCCAAGCGACGGGGATTCGTCTTTCAATCCTCAGAGATCTACGGCGGTAGTCGATCCGCCTGGGACTACGGTCCTCTCGGGGTGGAGTTGAAGGACAACATCCGCCGGCAGTGGTGGCAGGCGGTGGTCCGAGGTCGCGATGACGTGGTGGGCCTGGACTCCTCGATCATTCTCGCCCCCCAGGTGTGGGAGGCCTCCGGCCATGTGTCTGCCTTCGTCGATCCGCTGACCGAATGCAAGAAGTGCCACAAGCGGTGGCGCGCCGATCAGTTGCTCGAGGCATATGAGGAGAAGCACGGTGAGCCGCCGGCGGAGGGGCTCGCGGTGATCACCTGCACGAATTGCGGCACGAAGGGCGAATTCACCGAACCCCGCGACTTCAACGGCATGCTGCGCACGACCGTCGGCCCTGTCGAGGATGCCGGTGCACTTCACTACCTGCGCCCCGAGACCGCACAGGGCATCTTCGTCAACTACCTCAACGTGATGAATGCCGCGCGCAAGAAGCCCCCGTTCGGCATCGGCCAAACCGGCAAGAGCTTTCGCAACGAGATCACTCCG
>JBDQGZ010000105.1:0-6926 GCA_040265115.1 Candidatus Nanopelagicales bacterium | reverse complement strand
GTAGAGGCCAGGGGAGACACCCGGCTTGCCTTCTTCGGTGTAGCCGATCAGGTCGGTCTGCGTCTGGATCAGGTAGTTGTCCAGTTCAGGGATCGAGGGGTCCTGGTCGGCCTGCGGGTCGAAGACCCCGGCCCCGGCCAGGCGGGCCACGAAGACCCTCGTTGCGCTCGTCACGGCGTCGAGGCTAGCCGACGAACGGCTCGACTCCCTCATCTCCGTCACAGGAGTCCCCCCGTGCCGCGGCTGTGAACGATCGGTAACGTCTGCGGCTATGGCCACCTCCACCGTGCATCCTGAAGTCCCTCGCGGCCGTCGCTCGCGCCGCTCCAATCTCGCAGTTCCGGGCTCGAGCCCGAAGATGCTCGACAAGGCTCGCGGACTGCCCGCGGACCAGGTCTTCATGGATATCGAGGACGCGGTCGCTCCGCTGGCGAAGCCCGAGGCACGCAAGAACATCGTCGCCGCGCTCAACGAGGGCGGCTATGAGGGCAAGGTACGGGCGGTCCGGGTCAATGACTGGACGACCGAGTGGACCTATGCCGATGTCGTCGAGGTCGTCGAGGGAGCCGGTCCGAATCTGGACTGCATCATGCTGCCGAAGGTGCAGACCCCCGAGCAGGTCGTTGCCCTCGATTTGCTGCTGACCCAGATCGAGAAGGCCAATGGTTTCGAGGTGGGGCGTATCGGTATCGAGGCTCAAATCGAGAATGCCCTCGGTCTGATCAATGTGGATGCGATCGCGACGGCGAGTCCGCGCGTCGAGACCATCATCTTCGGCCCGGCCGACTTCATGGCGAGCATCAACATGAAGTCCCTCGTCGTCGGCGAGAACCCTCCCGGCTACGACACCGGCGATGCTTATCACTACATCTTGATGCGCATCCTCATGGCGGCACGGGCCCACGACAAGCAGGCCATCGATGGTCCGTACCTGCAGATCAAAGATGTCGAGGGATACAAGCGGGTCGCCGGCCGTAGCGCTGCTCTGGGCTTCGACGGCAAGTGGGTTCTCCACCCCGGCCAGGTCGATGCGGCGAATGAGGTCTATTCCCCGAAGCAGGAGGACTACGACCACGCCGAGTTGATCCTCGACGCCTATGACTACTACACCTCGGCGGCCGGTGGCGCGAAGGGCGCGGTCATGCTCGGTGACGAGATGATCGACGAGGCCAGCCGCAAGATGGCGCTGGTGATCGCGGCGAAGGGGCGCGCAGCAGGGATGCAGCGCACCGAGACATTCACGCCGCCGGAGGGCTGAGGACCGAAGCATCGCCTACCCTGGGGGACGTGAACGGCGGCCTTACCCAGGAGCAGGCAGCGTCGCTGCTCGGGGTGGTGGCTGACGCCGATCCGGAGACTGTCCGACGAGCCTTCCGCACCTGGGCACGCCTGGCGCATCCCGACCTGGGCGGGGATCCCCAGCACTTCGACTCCCTTCTCCGCGCGCGGGATGTCCTTCTCGCGACGGAGGAGACTCCTGCCACTGATCCCTCCACCACGGATGCCCCGGCTCCACGGCTGTCGTGGGCTGCGATTCTCGTGCGTCCGACGCCCGCATCGGTGGTGCGGTTCGTGATCGGCGCTGTCCTGGTCATTGCCCTGGCGCTCCTGCCTGCGCTCATGGGAGTCGGGGACCAGGTGGCGTCCCTGGCGATAGCCGCTGGTCCTGCTGCCATCGCGGCTGCCGGATGGGCGGTGATCACGGTCAACCGGCTGCTCGATGCTCGAGCGGATGTCGGACACCGAATCACCGCACTTGCCCTCGCCTGGTTGCCCCTGGCCATCGCCCAGGTCGTCCTGGCCCAGATCGCTGGCGGCAGCCTGATCCCGGTTCTGCCGCTGCTGGCCCTGCCCTTCGTCGCCGCCGTCGCGGCGGTGAACCCGGGCGCCGGATTGTGGGTCGGCCGCTCTACGGTCTAGGCCACCGAGGCCCAGAAGCCTGATTCACCCACATCGTGCAAAACTGTGAACGTTCGTTAGCATGGGAAAGCCCATCCGCCACCGGGCGCGCGGCCACCTCTCGTAGGGGTCGACGCCCCCGAAAATCCCGGAGATCATCATGGCCCGACTCGCCCAGACCGAAGGACTCACCGATATCCAGGTCGAGATCCTCGCCGCCGTCCGAGATTTCGTGGATAACGAGATCCTGCCCAACGCGACCTTCCTCGAGCACAAGGATGAGTACCCCGCTGACATCGTCGAGGGCCTGAAGGAACTCGGCGTCTTCGGGCTGATGATCCCTGAGGAGTACGGCGGGCTCGGAGAGTCCCTGCTGACCTACGCGCTCGTGGTCGAGGAGATCGCCCGTGGCTGGATGAGCGTCTCGGGTGTGATCAACACGCACTTCATCGTCGCGTGGATGGTCATGCACCACGGCACCGACGAGCAGAAGGCCTACTACCTGCCGCGTATGGCGACCGGGGAGATCCGCGGCGCCTTCTCGATGAGCGAACCCGGCTGCGGTTCCGATGTGGCCGCAATCCAAAGCCGTGCGGTGCGCGACGGCGATGAGTTCGTCATCAATGGCCAGAAGATGTGGCTGACCAACGGCGGCTCCTCGACCCTGGTGGCCGTCCTCGTTCGTACCGATGACGAGGCCCCCGAGGGTGCCAGCGTCTACAAGCGCATGACCACCTTCCTCATCGAGAAGCCTGCTGGTTTCGGCGAGGTTCGCCCTGGGCTCACCATCCCCGGGAAGATCGAGAAGATGGGTTATAAGGGCGTCGATACGACCGAACTGGTGATGACCGATCTGCGCGTTCCTGCCGACACCATCCTCGGGGGTGAACCTGGCAAGGGCTTTTACCAGATGATGGACGGGGTTGAGGTGGGTCGCGTCAACGTGGCCGCCCGAGCCTGCGGCCTCGCCCAGCGCGCCTTCGAACTCGGTGTGGAGTACTCCCAGCAGCGCGTCACATTCGGCAAGCCAATCGCCGAGCATCAGGCGGTGGCCTTCCGTCTCGCGGAGATGGCGACGAAGGTGGAAGCGGCTCATCAGATGATGGTGATGTCGGCGCGCAAGAAGGACTCCGGGGATCGCAACGACCTCGAGTCGGGCATGGCCAAGATGCTCGCCAGTGAGTACTGCAAGGAGGTTGTGGAGGATTCCTTCCGCATCCACGGCGGCTACGGCTACTCCAAGGAGTATGAGATCGAGCGGCTCTACCGCGAGGCGCCGATGCTCATGATCGGCGAGGGCACGGCGGATATCCAGAAGATGATCATCGCCCGGCGGCTGCTCGAGGAGTACAAAATCCGCACCTAGGCGGCCGCGGGACGTCTCCGGCTCAGTCGGGACACCAGCGCATCCACGCCCCACAGGATGAGCAGGATCACCGCGGCGAACAGGACGATGAAGGCGACGTTCGTCAGCACTGTGCCATAGCCGTACTGCACGACGTCGAGGAACGGATAGGGGTACGCCCCGATGATCGCTCCGCGGATGAGCGCGAACACCAGCCACCCGATCGGGAGTGCGAACGCCCACACCATCGTGCGCAGGTTGATCCAGCCGCGTGGCCCGACGAGCAACCACACCACCACGGTGACCACCGGCGTGATCTGGTGCTCGAGGGAATTCGCGACGATCTGCCAGCCGACGTTCTTCGCATCAGCGGCGAGCACCAGGTTGTAGACAACTCCGGTGACGGTGATCATCAACACGGTGTCCAATCGCAAGACCCGGAAGATCTTGCCGTCGCGCGCCGGATTGAGGAACAACATCGTGAGGATGACCGCGACGAGGATGTTCGACAGGATCGTGAAGTAGGTGAAGTAGTCGAAGATCCGACCGAGCGCTCCCTGGTCGTTGTTTCCCAACTGGGACGCGACGGTGTTCGTGGAGGGGTAGACCCCGAAGGCGGAAAGGAAGAACTGCAACCCACAGCCGGCCCACGCCACGAGTGCGTTGATCCCGAAGAGCGGCCGCGCCCAGGGTGAGATTCGGGTCGGGACGCTCACGGCGGTAGATTCGGTCATGGGGCGAGAGGCTACGCGTTCGCAGGACCCATCGTGGTCGGTTCAGGGGATCGACGCGCCGGCACCGTCGTCTAGGGTCGGATCCGTGGCTCCCCGCGCCGTCATCCCCTGTGTCGGGGCGATCGTGCGCGATGAGGAGGGCCGGCTCCTCCTCATTCGTCGCGGGCACGCTCCATCCGCCGGGCTGTGGTCCCTGCCGGGTGGTCGCGTCGAGCCCGGGGAGAGCGCGGAGGACGCCACGGTGCGCGAGGTCGCCGAGGAGACCGGCCTGGAAGTCGACATCATCCGGGAGACCGGCGCGATCGACATTCCGACCGGAACGGGCGACGTCTATGCGGTGCGGGATTTCGACTGCCGCGTTCTCGGGGGAACGTTGGTGGCGGGCGACGACGCTGATGAGGCATGTTGGGTCAGCATCGCCGACCTGCCAGCGATGAACACCTCGCCGGGCCTGATCGAGGTGCTCCGGGGATGGGGTGTGCTGGACTAGGTTCGCTGCTCACTCGGCGGCTGGCTTGCCACCGCGAGTGCGGCGACGGCGGCGACGCGCAGGAGGCTTGTCGCTACCCTCGCTGCGGGTCCGTTGCCGCGAGGAATTCCCGCCGCTGTTCGATCGACCGCCGGAGCGACCTTCGGAGCGTGTGGAACTGCGTCCGGCGGACTTCGATGAGGACCGCACGCCGGTCTCGCCGATGTCCTCAACCTCTTCGGCGGCGAGTCCGGCGCGCGTGCGCTGACTGCGCGGCAGCTTGCCGCTCACTCCCTCCGGGATATTGAGTCCGGCATAGACATGCTCGGAGGTGGAGTACGTCTCGATCGGCTCGGCGAAGGCAAGGCCGAGGGCCTTGTTGATCATCTGCCAGCGTGCGACGTCCTCCCAGTCGACGAGCGTCACGGCGACACCGGAGGCACCAGCGCGACCGGTGCGACCGATGCGGTGCAGATAGGTCTTCTCGTCGTCGGGGCATTCGTAGTTCACGACGTGCGTGACGCCGTCGACGTCGATGCCGCGTGCAGCGACATCGGTGGCGACGAGCACATCGACCTTGCCGCTGCGGAACGCGCGCAGCGCCTGCTCGCGCGCCCCCTGACCGAGGTCGCCGTGCACGCTGGCAGCGGCGAAGCCGCGCTCGTTGAGATCATCGGCGATCTTCTGCGCCTTGCGCTTGGTTCGGGTGAAGACCATGGACAGGCCACGGCCATCTGCCTGCAGCACACGGGAAAGCAATTCCACCTTGTCCATCGGATGAGCACGCCACACGTGCTGCTCGATGGCGTCGACGGTGGCACTGTCATCGCCGGGGTCGTGCGCGCGGATGTGGGTTGGTTGGGTCATGTAGCGGCGCGCGAGGTTCACGATCTGTCCGGGCATCGTGGCCGAGAACAGCATCGTCTGGCGCACGGCGGGAACCTGGGCGACGATCTTTTCGACGTCGGGAAGGAAGCCCATGTCGAGCATCTCGTCCGCCTCGTCGAGCACGAGCACCTTGACCTCGGAGAGGTTGAGGTTTCCGCGCTGGGCGAGATCGATCACTCGACCGGGTGTGCCGACGACGACATCGATGCCGCGGTTCAACGCATCGATCTGCGGCTCGTAGGCGCGTCCGCCGTAGACGCTGAGGACTCTGATGCCCATCTTCTTACCGGCGCGCTCGAGGTCGCTGGCGACCTGGATGCACAACTCGCGAGTGGGCACGATGGCGAGAGCCTGGGGTGCGGCTCCGGCGCCACGATCTCGATCGAGGCGCATGAGCAGCGGAATGCCGAAGCCGAGGGTCTTTCCCGTTCCGGTCTTCGCCTGACCGATGAGGTCTCGGCCCTCGAGGGCCAGGGGCAGGCACATCGCCTGGATGGGGAAGGCCCGCTCGATCCCGGACTCGCCGAGGGCGGCCACGATCGTCGGGTCGGCACCGAGTTCTGCGAAGGTCGGCGCGACGTCGGGGGTGCTGCCCTCGATATCGGGGACGGCCTGGTCGGTGTCGGGAGACGGGGTGGGGGAAGGTTCTGTGACAGGGGTCGTTGCGGTGGTACTCAGGGCGTTCTCCTGGATCATATTGGGGTCCTGGCTCGCGGGCACCGCACCCGATCACAGACCGGGGGCGCCGACGCACGTGTCGGGACCAGCGGGGCTCACGCCCCTCGTCGTTGCCGACGGCAACCGCTGCCGGCTCCCTCAGGATACCCCGGGGGCTATCGGGAACCGGTGAGCGGCTCGGGGTACTAGCCTTGGGCGCCGTGAGCGATGACCGTGATGTGGGCCCCGACGTCGGTTCAGGCACCACCTTCGATCTGCAGGACCCGGACTACCGAGCCGCGGTCGTCGACCTACTCGCAGTCCTGGCCTACGGGGAGATGAGCGCCTTCGAGCGCATGGGCGCGGATGCGGCACTGGCTCCCACCATCGACGACGAATGCCACCTCGCGGCCATGGCGGCGGCGGAATGGCGGCACTTCGAGGCCCTGCGTGATCGGCTCACGGATCTCGGCATCGATCCCCTGGTGGCCATGGAGCCCTTCCGCGCTCCACTCAATGAGTTCCACGAACACACCGCCCCGCAGGACTGGTGGGAGGGATTGGTCAAGGCGTATGTGGGGGATGGGATCGCCACGGACTTCTATCGCGAGATCGCTCAGTTCGTTGATCCCTCCACCCGCGATTTGGTGATGCAGGTGTGCGACGACCTCGGCCATTCGCAGTTCGTCGTCGATCAGGTGACCGCTGCGATCGCGGCAGATCCGACCCTGGGTGGACGGTTGGCGCTATGGGGCCGACGTCTGGTGGGGGAGGCGCTGAGCCAGGCGCAGCGAGTTGCTGCGCAGCGTGATGCGCTGTCGGGGCTGCTCGTGGGTGGTGTGGACCGACCGGGGGCGGATCTGGCCGAGATCGGCCGGATGCTGGCGCGGCTCACCGACGCTCACACCAAGCGCATGCAGTCCCTGGGATTGGG
>JBDQGZ010000104.1:0-7060 GCA_040265115.1 Candidatus Nanopelagicales bacterium | reverse complement strand
TCGTGCCGATCGGCGCCACCGCCGTATTGCGCCACGAGGTCGTGGTCGTCGAGGGTGCGCTGCATGGCTCACGACTGTTCACGCGGGATCCGCTCACCGGATTGCCCGATGAATCAAGCCCTGCTCCGCCACCCGGCACCGACATTCGGGGTCAGGGTGAGGAATGCGCCGTCGGGGATGCGTTGGTGTCCGCGGGAACCCTGATCACACCGGGGATCGTCGGCCTCGCGGCGGCCAGCGGCTACGACGGCCTGCCGATCATCCGTCCCCCCGTCGTCGGTGTTTTCTTCATGGGCGACGAACTCCTCGATCGCGGCGTCCCGCGCCCCGGTCGGGTACGTGATGCGCTCGGCCCTCTTCTTCCCCCGTGGCTCGGCGCGCTCGGCGCCCGCGCTAATCCACCCATCCGGGTCCCCGATTCGCTGGAGGCCCTGCTCGCCGAGATCGACGATGCCCAGGTCGACATCCTCGTCACCACGGGCTCGACTGCCGCAGGACCGGTTGATCATCTACATGCAGCCCTCGATCGATTGCAGGCACGCTGGTTGGTCGACGGAGTGGAGGTGCGGCCCGGTCATCCCATGCTGCTCGCGGAACTCCCCGATGGACGGCTACTCGTCGGACTGCCGGGCAATCCGCTCGCTGCGGTGTCCGGCCTGATCACCCTCGCCGCACCCCTGATCGCTGCCATGCGTGGTGCACCCGATCCGATCCTCCCGGGGGTGGAGGCCATCCTGCGCGACGACGTCACCTCCCACCCTCATGACACCCGGCTGGTGCCCGTGAGCCTCGAACCCGGAGACATCTCCTCTCTGGCCCGGCCCCACCTGCATGCAGGTCCGGCGATGCTGCGTGGATTGGCCCACTCCGACGGCTTCGCGGTCATCGAGCCGGGTGGAGGTCAGCGCGGCACCAGCGTCGCTGTCCTGCCCAATCCCAGCATCGCCTGACCACCCGGAGTAGCGTCATGGCACGTGGCTCGGAGTTGGTTTCGTGAAAACGTCTCCCTGCGCCAGCAGGATGGCGATGCCGACGAGGGCGTCCGGATCTTCCTGCCCTCCCGACGGATGCATCCGGCCCTTCAAATCGGCCTTCGACTCCTTGTCGCCGTCGGCGCACTCTTCGTCACCGCGATCATCGTCTACCTCGAGCGTGACTGCTACGACGACAACGGCCAACTCGGAGCCATCACGTTCATCGACGCGCTGTACTACGCAACCGTGTCCCTCTCGACCACCGGCTATGGCGATATCGCTCCCGTGTGCGAATCGGCACGCTTGGTCAACGTCATCGTCATCACGCCGCTGCGGTTCCTCTTTCTCATCGTCCTCATCGGCACCACCGTGGAAGTCCTCACGAAGCGAACGCGCGAGGAGTTCCGTCAGAATCAGTGGAGGCGCAAGGTGCACGACCACACCGTCATCGTCGGATTCGGCGTCAAGGGACGCTCGGCTGCGCGCACTCTGCTGGAGAACGGTGTGCGCGCCGACAAGATCATCGTCGTTGCTCAGGATCCCGATGGGATCGCCGATGCAATGCGCATGGGTATCGCGGCCGTCAAGGGCGACGGGCGACGCATCGACATCCTGCGCGAGGCGGCAACCGAGCGAGCCCAGCAGATCATCATCGCGACCGACGAGGATGACACCTCCGTCCTTGTGACACTCACGGCCCGCAGACTCGCCCCCGCGGCGAACATCGTGTGCGCAGTGCGTGAATCCTCCAACGCCGACATCCTGCGCCAATCCGGTGCGGACAGCGTCATCCAGACCGCGGAGTCTGCGGGCAATCTCATGGCGCTCACCCTCGTGTCACCCGAAGCCGGTGACCTCATGGAGGACCTGCTGGAATCCGGCCGCGGGCTCGAAATCGTGCAGCGCTCGATCACCAAGGAAGAACTCGGTCTCGCTCCCTCAGAGATCGATACGCAAAGTGAGGTTGTCCTCGCGGTGGTCCGCGATGGCGAAATGCACCGGTTCAATCAACAGCAGGTGCGAATCCTGGAGCGGCTCGACGAACTTGTCGTGATCCGCGAGGCAGCCACGCGATCCGACGACGACCGGGGAACCGCAGGAACCTACTCCAGCGGCGACTGATCACCATTGCCTGGCACACTCGCGTCCTATGCATGCCATCGTCATCGACACCCCCGGTGGACCTGAGGCACTCACCTGGCAGGAGGTACCCGACCCGGTTCCGGCTGCTGGTGAGGTGCTCGTCAAGGTTGCCGCGAGCGCGGTGAATCGGGCTGATGTCCTGCAGCGAAAGGGGTTCTATCCACCTCCTCCGGGGGCGAGCACCTATCCGGGACTCGAGTGCTCCGGAACGGTGGTCGGACTCGGTGATGGCGTGGATTCAGTGTCTGTGGGGGACGAGGTCTGCTGCCTGCTCGCCGGCGGTGGCTATGCCGAGTTGGTTGCCGTCCCCGCCGGACAGTGCATGTCGATCCCGCGGGGTGTCGACCTCGTGACGGCCGCCGGACTCCCCGAGGTCGCGTGCACGGTGTGGTCGAATCTCGTCATGGTTGCCCGGCTCCAGCGGGGCGACTGGCTGCTGGTCCATGGAGGTGGCGGCGGAATCGGCACGATGGCGATCCAGGTTGCACGTCTCCTGGGAGCGCATGTCGCCGTGACCGCCGGCTCCCAGGCGAAACTGGACATATGCGCGGATCTCGGTGCCGAGGTGTGCATCAACTACCGCGATCAGGATTTCGTCGAGGTGGTGCGCACCGAGACCGGTGGTCGCGGTGTCGATGTCATCCTCGACAACATGGGCGCGGCCTATTTGCAGCGCAATGTGGATGCGCTTGCTCGCGGTGGACGCGTGGTGATTATCGGTTTGCAGGGCGGGGTGAATGGGGAGTTGGATCTCGGAGTGCTGTTGCGCACCTCCGCCTCCGTGCAGGCGACGACGCTTCGGTCTCGGCCCCTCGATGAGAAGGCGGAGATCTGCGAAGCGGTGGAACGACATGTGTGGCCGTGGATCGAGGCGGGGCTGCTGCGCCCCGTCGTCGATCGGACGGTGCCGATGTCGGCTGCGGCGAGCGCCCACGCCGCACTCGAGGCCGGCGACATTACGGGCAAAGTCCTCCTCACCCCCTGACTCCGCTCACGCCGGACGCTACTTCCCCACCCGGCAGCCATGAGGGGTACTGGTCGGATCAGGTGAGGGGGAGGGCGGCGATGCAGCGCATCAGGTACGGCGAGAACCAGCCGGCGTAGCGCTCCTGCAGAACTGGATCCCGCCAGTCCGCTCCGGTCACCACCCCACGACAGGTGGGCGACTCGCAAAGGCAGGTGAACTCGTCGTAGTCGCTGGCGTCGCACATCGCGTAGTCGAAGCTCAACTCCTCACCCGGTTCGATGTCGCGCATGGCCACGAGCAACTGAGAGCCGAGCAGCCCGCAATTGGGCGCGCAGGAGTGGTTGAGCATGTCGCCGGCCTCCGGCGTCGGAGAGGACACGAGGAACAGATCGGCATCGATCTGGATCGAGCGGCTCTGACGATCATGCGGCAGTTCAGCCAGGCTCGCTCCCGTCATGACCCACCCGCCGAAACAGGCCACGGTCTCCCCTGCCCGAATCGGCTCGACGACGAAGGAGCCCCAGCCCTTAGATCCTGCCGGGCGAGCCTGCGCCTTCGGCGTCAGCCAGTTGTAATCCAACGAGTGTCCTCTCAACGGTGCCGCTGCAGAGTTGACCGGTCCCTGGCCGGTCACGGCAAAGTAGCCGCCGATTGTGCCACGCGAAGATGAACAAATACACCCCCGATGGCACGATTGGGTGCATGGGAGATGAGAACATAGAAGAGACGCCGGTGACCACGCTGATCGCCCTCACCTCCGACGACACGTCTGAGGACGACAGCAATCACAGCATCACCGACCTGGTCTCCCAGCCGGCGAAGGTCATGCGCATCGGCTCGATGATCAAGCAGTTGCTCGAGGAGGTGAAGTCCGCCCCACTCGACGAGGCGGCTCGAGCCCGGTTGCGCGACATCCACGCCCGCTCCCTCTCCGAACTCGAAGACGGCCTCGCTCCCGAACTCGTCGACGAACTCAATCGCCTCTCACTTCCCCTCACCGACGATGATGCGCCCAGCGAGGCGGAATTGCGCATTGCGCAGGCTCAGCTCGTCGGCTGGCTCGAAGGCCTGTTCCACGGCAGTCAGACCGCACGCTTCGCCCAGCAGATGGCAGCCCGGGCCCAGTTCGAGGAGATGCGGCGCCGAGCCGGATCACCCCAGACGATGCTTCCTCCTGGCATGGTCATAGCTGCCGAGCAGCCTGATGTCGGCACCGGGCCAGAGAGCTCGACGCACGGACCGTACCTGTGATGGCAGCGCAGTAACCCTGGTCGCCTAACCTTGGTCGCATGATTGATCCGAATCTCCTCCGCGAATCCCCCGAGGTCCTGCGCGAATCGCAACGACGCCGCGGAGAAGACGTCGAGATCATCGACACCCTGCTCGATCTCGATGCACGACGTCGCGCCGCTCAGCAGGCATTCGATGAGGTCCGGGCCGAGCAGAAGCAGTTGAGCAAGCGGATCGGTCCGCTGCAGGGCCGCGTCAAGTCCGATCCCGGCGATAGTGACGCCAAGGCCGAGCTCGACGAACTCATGGGCACCGCCACCGGTCTTGCGGACAAGGTGAAGGCCGCAGATGCTGATGCATCCGCCCTCGCCGCTGAACTCGATGCCGCCTGGCTGGAGATGTCCAACGTCGTAGATGACCGCGCGCCGGTCGGTGGTGAGGAGGACTTCACCGTCCTCGAACTCGTCGGCGAACCACGCAACTTCGACACCGAAGGATTCACCGCTCGAGACCACGTCGAACTTGGCGAGCTGCTCGGAGCCATCGACATCGAGCGTGCCGCGAAGGTCTCGGGCTCCCGGTTCTACTTCCTCACCGGCGTCGGGGCACTCCTGGAACTCGCCCTGTTGAACCTGGCCGTCTCCCAGGCCAACGCCAACGGCTTCACCCCGGTCATCCCCCCGGTGCTCGTGGCCCCCAAGGCCATGGAGGGCACCGGCTTCCTCGGCCAGGCCGCGGAGAACGTCTACCGCATCGAATCCGACGACATGTATCTCGTGGGAACCGCCGAGGTGCCCCTCGCCAGCATGCACGCGGATGAGATTCTGCCCGTCGATTCACTTCCGCTGCGATACGTCGGCTGGTCCTCTTGCTTCCGCCGTGAGGCAGGGACCTACGGGAAGGACACTCGCGGCATCATCCGTGTCCACCAGTTCGACAAGGTCGAGATGTTCGTGTTCACCACTCCCGAGGAAGCAGAGGCAGAGCACGCGCGACTGCTCACCTGGGAGCGCGATTTCATGGACGCCCTGGAGATTCCTTACCGTGTCATCGATGTAGCGACTGGCGATCTCGGTGCGAGCGCCGCGCGGAAGTTCGACATCGAGGCATGGATTCCAACCCAGGGGACCTACCGCGAGGTCACCTCGACGTCGAACACGACGGAATTCCAGGCTCGCCGTCTCAAGGTCCGCCTACGCGACAGCGAGGGAACCCGCCCCATCGCAACCCTCAACGGCACACTGTGCGCGATGCCGCGCATCATCGTCGCCCTTCTGGAGAACCACCAGCAGGCAGATGGATCCGTACTGATTCCCGCTGCCCTGCAGCCATTCCTTGGTCGCGATCGCCTTGACCCCATCGACTAATCGATGTCGCAATTCCGACGACGACTCCTCGTCAGCTCCGCCGGTGCCCTCCTGCTCGCAGGCTGCACCGGATCTCCCGAATCTGGGCCCGCCTCCGCCTCACCGCACCGAGCGCAGCCACTCCGGGCGGGGTCGAACTGACCGGAGTGATCGATCTCGCCAGCACCCCGGTTCCGCTGCAGACCTCGCTCGCGCGGTGGCCGCTCCCCGCAGGCTGACGATCAGGCGGGCACCTCGGGAAGGTGGGACAGCGCCGTGGCGAATCGCTCCTCGCTGAGCTCCTCATCAACCATCGATCCCGCGAGATAACTCTCGTACGCGGCGAGATCGAAGTGGCCGTGACCGCAGAGCGCGGTGAGGATGACGGTTTCCTCCCCGGTCTGCTTCGCCTGCTCAGCGAGACGGATCGCCTGGGCGATCGCGTGGGTCGGTTCCGGCGCTGGCACGATGCCCTCGCTGCGAGCGAACTTCACCGCGCCGGCGAAGCACTCCGTCTGGGGAATCGCGACCGCATCGAGCAGGCCCAACTCGTAGATGTGGGAGATGAGCGGCGCCATGCCGTGGTAGCGAAGTCCACCGGCGTGAATGGGGTCCGGAACGAACTCATGGCCCAGGGTGTGCATCTTCATCAGCGGCGTCATGCCCGCGGTGTCGCCGAAGTCATAGGCATAGGTGCCACGGGTCAGAGAGGGGCAGGATGCAGGCTCGACCGCAGTGATCGTGGGATTGATCTTCCCGGCGAGCTTCTCGCGCAGGAACGGGAAGGACAACCCGGCGAAGTTCGATCCGCCTCCGGTGCACCCGACGATGTGAGTCGGAGTGTCACCGGCCATCTCCAACTGCAGCAGCGCCTCCTCGCCGATCACCGTCTGGTGGAGCAGGACGTGGTTGAGCACCGAGCCGAGGGCGTAGCGGGTGTTCGGGTCCATGGCAGCGACCTCGACAGCCTCGCTGATCGCGATGCCCAGCGAACCGGACCAGTTATTCGGATCCTGCGCAAGCTGTCGACCGACCTCAGTCACATCCGAGGGCGAGCGGTGGATCTTCCCCCCGAAAGTCTCGATCATGAGCCGGCGGTAGGGCTTGGCGTCGTAGGACGCACCGACCTGCCAGACCTCGCACTCCAAGCCGTACAGCGCGCAGGCGAACGCCAGGGCGGTTCCCCACTGACCAGCGCCGGTCTCCGTGGTGAGCTTCTTCGTCCCCTCCTTGGCGTTGTAGTACGCCTGCGGGACCGAGGTATTCGGCTTGTGTGATCCGGCTGGTGACACGCCCTCGTATTTGTAATAGATGCGCGCAGGGGTATCGAGCAACTGCTCGAGGCGATGGGCACGGAACAGCGGAGAGGGGCGCCACTGGCGGTACACATCGAGCACCCC
>JBDQGZ010000103.1:0-7116 GCA_040265115.1 Candidatus Nanopelagicales bacterium | reverse complement strand
GGTATACCTATCTAGTGGTGGGGATGGCCCCCACCCACCGAGGAGGATTCCGCCCGTGCGCACCACCCGCCGCTGGCTCGCCGGTATCGCCGCCGCTGCCCTCGCCCTGCCCCTCGCCGCATGCGCGGGATCAGGCGACGATGGAGGAGACACGGGTGCGGCGGACTCTCTCGTTGTGTACTCCGGTCGCTCGGAGTCTCTCGTCGGACCGCTGTTCGAACAGTTCACCGCCGAGACCGGCATCGCTGTCGAGGCCCGATACGGCGACACCGCCGAACTCGCGGCTCAGCTCATCGAGGAGGGGGACCGCTCTCCGGCCCAGGTGTACTTTGCCCAGGACGCGGGTGCGCTCGGCGCTGTTGCAGCCGAGGGTCTCTTCGCCTCCCTGCCCGCCAATGTTGCCACGTTGGTCCCGGTCAATTACCGCGCTCAGGACGGCACCTGGACCGGGGTCACCGGCCGTGCCCGCGTGATCGCCTACGACCCAGAGCAGGTCCGCGCCGACGAAGTGCCGGACAGCATCTTCGACCTCACCGAACCGCGCTGGGCCGGTGAGGTCGGTATCGCCCCGACCAACGCATCCTTCCAGGCCTTCGTCACCGCGATGCGAGTCGCGGAGGGTGACGATGTCACGAGAGCCTGGCTCGAGGGTCTGGTCGCCAATGATGTGCAGACCTTCGAGAAGAACGGCCTCATTCTCGATGCGGTCGACACCGGCCAGGTCCAGCTCGGCCTCATCAACCACTACTACTGGTACGAGAAGGCCGCGGAGGTCGGTGCCGAAGCGATGCGAGCGCAACTACATTTCACCGCTCCGGGTGACCCAGGAGCCTTGGTGAACGTGGCGGGGGTGGGGATCCTCGCGAATGCCGCGGGAAACGCCGCTGCGGATGCATTCGTTGCCTGGTTACTGAGCCCTGGCACCCAGCAATGGTTCGTAGAGAACACATTTGAGTATCCGCTCCTGCCAGGTATCGCCGCCATCGACGGGGTCCCGCCGCTGGATACGCTGCGTGGCCCGGATGCGCCCCTGGCTGAACTCGCCGATCTACCGGGCACCTTGCTGATGCTGGAGGATGTCGGACTGTTGTGACTCGCTCCCGCACAATGACCACGACCCCGGAGCGCCCAGGCGTTCCGGGGTCTCGCCGTGGGCTGTGGCAGGGCACACCACCGCGGCTACTCCTGCTCCTCGGATCCGTCACGGCAGCCGTCGCCGTCATCCCGCTGGTCTATTTGATCGTCCGGGTCTTCGGTGCTGGTCTCGATCGAATCATCGATGTCCTGTGGCGCACTCGAACCCTCGATACGGTGCTCACCTCGGCCGCCCTGGTGCTTGTGGTGACCCTGGCCTGCCTGCTGATCGGAATCCCCGCAGCCTGGCTCGTATCGCGCACCACTCTCCCGCTGCGCGGAATGTGGCTGGTTCTGTTGGCGCTTCCCCTGGCGATGCCGTCGTATGTTGCGGCATACGCCTGGATTGCTCAGTTCCCCTGGTTCACCGGCTTCCCTGCCGCGGCGTTGGTGTTGACGCTGGTGTCCTTCCCCTATGTCGCTCTGCCGACCGCTGCGGCCTTTCGGTTCGCGGATCCTGGAGTGGAGGAGGTTGCGCGATCCCTCGGCCGTAGCCCCGTTCGAGCCTTCACCACCGCGACACTTCCGCAGGCGTGGCCGGCCGCAGCGGCGGGCTCCCTACTCGTCGCCCTCTATGTGTTAAGCGACTTCGGTGCGGTGGCACTCTTCCGAGTCGATGCCTTCACCCGGGTGATCTATGCCTCCTATCGCGGCAGTTTCGATCGCGTGAGTGCCGCAGTGCTCGCTCTTATCCTGGTGGCCTTTGCTGCCCTGCTGGTCTGGGCCGAACGCCGGGCGCGAGGCCGACAGACACGCTGGCGTGTCGCCGGTTCGATCCAGCGCGACCACATTCCCGTCCGTTTGCGTCCGGGACCGACCATCGTGGCTACCGGATCGCTTGTTCTCCTTCTCATCCTCGCCCTGGGGGTCCCGCTGGCTTCACTGATCAACCTGATGGTCCGTAGTCGGGAGTTGGACCTCGACATCGGTGAGTTGCTCGGTGCGACATTGGGTTCGACGGGCGTCTCACTGCTGGGTGCAGTTATCGCCGTGGCCCTCGCACTGCCGGTCGGAGTTCTCGCTGCCAGGTATCGCACGCGATCGGTGCGTGGCGTGGAGACCCTGTCCTATTCCGGACACGCGCTGCCTGGGGTTGTCGTCGGTTTGTCCCTGGTCTTCTTCACTCTGAGCGTTGCCCCCTTCGCGTATCAGACGATCGTGACCCTGGCGGTTGCCTACGCTGTGCTGTTCCTGCCGAAAGCGATCGGAGCCACGCGCAGTGCGACCGCGGCGGTGCCGCCAATTCTTGAAGCGACCGCGCGCACTCTCGGTCGCGGTCCGGCCTCCGCTTGGTGGTCGACGACCGCCCGACTTACTGCCCCGGGAATCGCTGCCGGCGGATTGCTCGTCTGGCTGACCGCGATGAAGGAACTGCCCGCGACGCTCATGCTCCGACCCACCGGACTGGACACCCTTGCCACTGAATTGTGGAGCCGCACCGAAATCGCCGCGTATGGAGCAGCCGCCCCATATGCGATCACCCTGGTGGTCGTAGCGGCGATCCCCGCTTGGCTTCTCTCACGCGCGATGACCCGGCACCGCGGCGCGACCGAGGACACCGACGCACCTGTCATCCCCGTTACCGTAGGCCCATGACCGACGTCGACGTCAGCGGCGTTCATGCCGCGTATGGAGAGGTCGACGTCCTCAAAGGCGTAGACCTCCACGTCCCGTCAGGCGCGCTGGCTGCGATCCTCGGCGCCAGCGGTTCCGGGAAGACCACCCTCCTGCGGGTCCTCGCCGGTTTCATCCGGCCATCTGCGGGGACGGTTTACTTCGGCGATCGGCAGATCGTCGGCCCAGGCGCCTTCGTGCCTCCGGAGAAGCGGCGGGTCGGAATCGTGCCGCAGGAGGGAGCCTTGTTCCCACACCTAGATGTCGGGGGCAATGTCGGCTTCGGATTGCCGCGAGGCCGAGCGGCGATGGAGCGCGTCGATGAGGTTCTCGATCTCGTGGGGCTCGCCGATCTTGTCGATGCCCGGCCGCAGGAGTTATCCGGTGGGCAGCAGCAGCGTGTAGCTGTGGCGCGGGCACTTGCACCGCAGCCCGATGTCGTGTTGCTCGATGAGCCGTTCAGCGCATTGGATGCGGGACTTCGTTCCCGGATTCGCGAAGAGATCCTCGGGGTGCTTCGCTCCGTGGGCACAACATCGATCCTGGTGACCCATGATCAGGAGGAGGCCCTCTCGATGGCCGATCTCGTATCCGTGATGCGTGACGGTCGACTTGTGCAGACTGCACCGCCACGAGACCTGTATCGAGCTCCGATCGATGTCAGTACCGCGCGCTTCGTCGGGGACTTGGTCGAATTGCCGATCTCATCGGTTACCCCGGCAACCGAACATGCCGCTGCCGTCGAGTGCAGTCTCGGGGTCATTCAGGTGGAGGACACCATCATCGATCCGACACTGGACGTGAATCAGGACGTGATCGTCTTGCGCCCCGAGCAGTTGACGATCCGCGAAGGGGAGCCGGATGGCGGTCCCGGGACAGGGCGAGTTCAATCGACACGTTTCCATGGGCATGACGCGATGGTGACCGTCCAACTTTCCGAGGGAGCGCCGGTCGAGGTACGTGTTGCTGGGGCACACCCTCCTGAGGTCGGCGACGAGGTGCAACTCCGCGTGACCGGTGCGGGCCGTCGCTATCGCGGCGGCCGCGAGATCAGGTAGGTCACCAGCGCAGCCACACCTGCGGTGGCCCCGACAGCCGGCCATGCCCCGAGTGAATCGGCGAGTGGATGCGCGGCGATGAAGGCGATGCCGAGCATCACCAGGGACATGATCGCGCGCACCGGTGTGGTCACGGCGAACCAGCCAACGCCGCAGGCAAGCGCGGTCATCGCCAGGATGATTCCGCCGACTGGACGGGAGCCGGTCGCCATGACGATCGCGAAACTGATCACGAGTCCCACTGCCGCAGTGGTCCCGAGGATTGCGCGAGCAGGCCGCGCCGCACCCGCCTCGGCCGCGGCGAACCACGCCGGTGTTGCGGGGGCAGAGCGATGCACGGTGCCCATGAGACAAAGGTAAACCCGTGCTCATCCTGCTACTGGCAGCCACGCGGGCAACAGCAATCACAGTGCCACTGGGGGCGTTCAATCATCGACAATGTGCGTGTCTTCCTGCGGAAGCAGCCCGTGAGCCGGAAGACTTCGGGTCCATGGGGACCTCGGGTGCCGAATAACCGAATACGACTCTCAACGTCAATTCAGGAGGCGAAAGATGGCGAATATCGAACACGAAGCGAAAAAGGTGGAGAAGGACGTCTCGAGTTGGTCGGTGTGGCGCACCGCCCGAGTGGTGGCCTCGCTCTTCGTTCTCATGGTCGCCGCGTACTACACGATCGTGGCATTCGACAACATCACCAATCCAGTGAATCCGAATGGCAGCAACTGGCCGTTTGTCCAGGGTGTTCTCAGTGGTGACGGAGTCCCTGCAGACAGCGGATTCCAGTGGCGGTTTATCGATGCAACATGGTTCCAGGCGATCGGCTACATCCTCATCATCACCGGTGAGACGATCACCGCGATCCTGCTGCTGATCGCAGGATTCCTCGGCGTTCGTAATGCCCGGTCATGTCCGCGTTGGGGCCATGTGCAGAAATGGACCTTCGCCGGTGGACTCACGGGTCTGGGTGTGTTCTTCTTCGGCTTCATCACCGTGGGCGGTAACTGGTTCATCATGTATTTGAACTCGAAGTGGAACGGGATGGCGCCGGCGTTTCAGAACTCCGTCATGACGGTCACCATGCTGATCCTCGTCACCGGCGTCATGATCGGGAGTCACCTAGTCCACGAGAAAGAGTGAGTCGGAAGATTCTCACGTCACGATTCTGGATGCGTTCGCGGTAGGCGGTGAAGCCGAGGTAGTAGCTCGCCGCCTGCTGCCACGCATACTCACGCTCGTCGGCGTCCTTCACCGGCAGAGCGAACGCGTTCGCGGATCGGTCGCGCCACGTGACCTGGCACCGGGGTTCCGCCTCGAGGTTACGGACCCAGGCGGGTGTCTTTGCCTGGGCGAAGTTGGTACCCATCACGAACATGTCGTGCGGACCAGCATGACGATCGGGGATACCGGCGACGGGCATGGTGCGGGCCACCCCGCTCTTGGCGCCGGTCGTGGTCAACAGGATGACCGGCAGGCCGGTTGCCGTCCCCGGCACCGTGATGCGTCCGCGGCTCCATCTGTGCAGCGGTCGGTCGATTCGATAGAGCGTGCGCTGGAACACCCAACTTCCCGCCTTGGTCATGCCAAGCCGCTGCATGCCGAACTGGGCACGGTTTGGTCGGGATGCAGCGAAGCCCAGGCGCGAGCAAAGGTCAGCCGATTCGGTCATACCCGACACCGTAACTGGGACCCATGCGGAGGGACTACCCGACCGCGGAGACCACCGGCAGCCCGGTTCCGCTCGTGCAGAAGCCGAAGTGAGTGACTGTGCCACCGGCTGGAATCGTTCCGCCCCAGGCGGGTGCGGTCACGGTGATCCGGTCGGCCTCCCTGGTGACTGTCCCGCTCCAGGAGGAGGTCAACTCAGTTCCGGACGGCAGTCGCATTTCGAGAGCCCAATCGGCGACGGCGTCGGACGAGTCATTGCGAACGGCGACGGTGTAGCAGGCGCCGGTGGCCCAGCCGGAGTCGACGATCAGCTCAGCCTCGAGACCTGCCGGCGCTGGCGCGGGAGCAGGTGTGGGCTGTGGCGTCGGAGCGGGTGCCGGTGTGGGCGTCGGGGCAGGTGCTGTGCGGCTGGCGCAGTAGCCGAAGCTCGTCGGGGAGCCGGCGCGCACCATGTGGTTCCACGCGGCGCCCTCGACGGACACGCTTCCGTCTGGCTGGACCGTGCTGCTGCCGTTCCACAGACTGCTGATCTGGATGTTCTCTGGAAGCGTGACGCGCCAGTGCTTGTCGCTGGTCGACTCAGTGCTGATAGCAACATCGGCGCAGTAGCCGCTACCCCAATCGCTCGTGATCCGAGTCATCGCCATGACGCCGTCGGTGATGCCACCGGAATGGTCATGTCCCTCTCCGTGCTCCGGCATCGGCTCCGGCATCGGCTCCGGCTCTGGCGACGGAACAGGTTCCGGGGTCGACTCTGGCAGAGGTGCAGGCGCAGCACCGTCGGCGTCGATCGTCACATCGGAGCACGCGTAGAACGCCTCGGGTGAGTCACTGCGCTGCCAGATGGTGTAGAGGATGTGATGACCGTCGCGCTCGGGCAGGGCCATGCGCATCGTCGTCGTAGCTTCGCGAGGCAGCGCGCCGGAGTCGTGAACGAGGGCCAGGTCATCCCATGCCAACGGCTGAGTTGGATCGAAGTCGGCGTTCGTGAGGTAGACCCGGAAGTATTCCGTCGCATGCGGCGCACTCGAGGTCCACGTCAGGGTGTAGAGCCCATCGGCATCCGGGGTGAGATTGGTGGTGGCCCACTGCGTGGAGGGCACATCGAAGGCGGCGTACTTTTCACGCCCGGCGCTGCACAGTTGGCCGTCGGGGATGAGTGAGCGGTGGGCTCCGGCGACGGCCCCCTGGTTGATCTCATTCCAGTCGTAGAGAGCCTGGGAGTTCGATTCCCAGGCCTCGGCACACAGCGGTGCGCTGCGATCGCCGTAATAGCACTCCCAGATCCGTGATCCCGGGTCGCTCATCGTTCCGTGCGCGAAAACAGCGGGGGCGCTGACCACTCCCGTCAATCCGGCGGCGAGGGTGGCTCCGGCTAGTGCCCATCGGCTCGTGCGTCGCATCTGCTGTGTGTCCCTTTCCTCGTCATGTCATTGGTCTGCCATGACAGGATCGGACCGTGAGTGGGGCGGTGTCCCCGCGAGATCGCGAAATCCGGGAGTTCTAAGGTTCTCCCAAGATAGCGTCGGCGTATGTCGAAGCGAACGGAGGGGAGCGGGATGACCGAGCCTCGGTGTGACACCACTCCGCTCGATCCTCCGATGGATCGTGATCGGGCAGAGGAACTCGCCCGACGTTTGAAGGC
>JBDQGZ010000102.1:0-7187 GCA_040265115.1 Candidatus Nanopelagicales bacterium | reverse complement strand
CCCTTCTAGGTGGTGATCAGTCGAGGATGTCGCGCACCGCATCGATGACGTTGTCGATGTCTGCATCGGTGATCTCGATGCTGAGGGCAATGAATCCGCGCGCGGCGATGTACCACCCACGCTCGAGCAGCTCCAAAAAGAGCAACTCACGCAGTCGTGGATCGGCATCCGCCAGATCATCGACACTGCGAACTGGACCGGGGACGGGATGGATACCGATCATCGAACCAGAACCGATCGCGCACCAGCCGTGTGGCTCGAGAACCTTCTGCAGGCCATCGCGCAGCCGGTCGCCGCGAGCATTCAGATCGTTCAGCACATCTGCATCAAGCACCTCCGTCGCCGCGGTCACACCTGCGGCCATGGTCACGATGTTGTTGTTGAACGTTCCTGCGTGGGGGAGTGCATCAGGTGAGCTCGGATCGAAGCGCGACATCAGATCGCGGCGACCGCCGAAGGCGCCGAACCCCATGCCACCGCCGAGGTATTTGCCGAGGGTCATGAGATCCGGAGTGACACCAATCGAGGTGAAGTAGCCGACAGGCGACAGACGAGACGTCATGACTTCATCAGCGATGAGCAGGATGCCGAGTTCCGTCGTGATCTCGCGAAGAGCCTGCAGATACTCAACGTCCGCGACGATGCAGCCGGCGGAACCCTGGACACCCTCGATGACGACGGCGGCGAGGCGATCGGCATTCGTGCGGATTGCGGAGACCGACTGATCGATGTCGTTGAGGTCGAGCAGCGTGGTGTCGTAGGGCGCATTCACAGGTGAGCCGCCACCGCCGTAATACATCAACCCGCCGTGATAGCCGCCACGAGCGACGGCGATCCCCGGACGACCCGTCGCGACCCGAGCAAGGGACACCGCCATGAGATTCGCCTCGGTCCCCGAATTGGTGAAGCGCACGAGTTCGATGGCGGGGAAGCGATCGACGATGGTGGCGGCGAGTCGTGTCTCGAGAGTGTTGTGGCCGCCGAGGCTGAGGCCGTTGTCCAAGGTAGAGCGGATCGAGTCGAGAATCGTGGCGTTGCTGTGCCCGAAGAGGCCGGCGGTGTATTCGCCCAGCAGGTCGACATATTCGAACCCGTCGATATCGACCACGCGATTGCTCCAGGCTCGAGCGATGCGAAGGGGAAAGGGCGGATGGAAGAGCACGGTGCGGGTGTTTCCGCCTGGCATCACTTGGCACGCTTCCTCATGCATCGCAGCCGTCGTCGGACGTCGTTCGACATAGCGCGTCACGGCGGCGGCGAGCCGGGCATCGATGGGATCCGTCATTAGGCCAGTGTGCCACGAGGGATACCCTCCGGGGTATGAGTGCGCCCTGTTGAGCGTCCGGGTTGCCTTGCGTCCCTCTGTGCCGCAGATGATGAGCCCATCGCTGTTGTAGGTGACATCATTGGGCCTCGCCCTCAACTCCACCGTGGTGAAGGCCACAGGAGTCATCGGTGTCGTTGTCTTGATCGCGGTGGTGTGGCGCCACGTGCGGGCCACTGGGTCATAGGCTTGCGACCTATGGGCCACGACTTGCTGCCTCCGGCACCGCTGCGCCTCGGCGAGCACCGCCTCTCCACTGTCGGCCCGCTTCGGCTCTACGTCTGCGGGGTCACCCCGTATGCCGTGACCCACCTCGGTCATGCCGCCACGTTCGTCTGGGTGGATGCGCTGGCCCGCATCGTGCGGCATGCCAACCTCGAGGTGATCGTCACGCGCAACGTGACCGACGTGGACGACGTCCTCACCGAAGCTGCCCGCCGCGCTGATACTCCCTACGACGAGTACGCCGCGATGCAGCAGTACCGCTTCGATCACGACATGTCGGCCCTCGGCGTGCGTCGTCCTGACCATGAGCCCCGGGCGCATCGCCACATCGGTGCCGTCATCAGGCTGACCGAGGCATTGCTCGACGCCGGTCGCGCCTATGAGGTTGAGGGCACGGTGTTCTTCGATGGACGGGACGTGGCCGCGGACCACGGCCTCAGCGAGGATGAGGCGCGGTCGGCGATCGAGGAATTCGGTGGTGCAGCAGAAGCACCCGGTCGACGCCATGAATTCGACCTGGCGCTGTGGCGGGCATCATCTGAGGGCGACCCCGCATGGCCGAGCCCCTGGGGTGCGGGACGGCCCGGCTGGCACGCCGAGTGCACGGCGATGGTGATGCAGACCTACGGGTCGAGCATCGACGTCCACGCCGGTGGAGCCGATCTCGCCTTCCCCCATCACGCCTACGAAGCAGCGCAGGCTGAGGCAGCCACCGGAGTCTCGCCCTTCGCGCGATCGTGGATGCATGTGGGGACCGTGCGCGTCGCGGGGGAGAAGATGGCCAAGTCCACCGGCAATCTGGTCCTCGTCGAGGACCTGCTGTCCGACCATCGAGCCGCGGCGATCCGGTTGCTCATCCTCGACCGGCCATGGGCCTCGGACTGGGATTTCTCTGACGAGGCGATGACGTCCGCCGAGGGACGTCTCGAGGCGTTGTATTCCGCCGCTGGGCGTCGGGGAGATCGCGCCACAGAGGCAGCGAGTGAACTCGAGGTGATGCGGGCGCTCCTCGACGATCTCAACGTCCCGCGTGCCTTGAGCATCGCCATGGAGTCCGGTGGCAGTGCTGCCCGCCAACTCGTGCACGTGCTGGGTCTGGGATGACGACTCGTCGATCAGGTCAGGATCGCCGAATGGAGATCCTGCACATTGCGTCGCAGTTGTTCGCCCGCAATGGATTCCACGGCACCTCGATGGACGATCTCGGTTCGGAGGTCGGACTCTCCGGCCCCGCGCTGTATCGCTACTTCTCGGGCAAGGAAGCCATCCTCTCCGCGATGTTGGTCGATATCAGCGAGCGGCTGCTCGCCGGTGGTGAGGAGCGAGTGTCGGCCCACTCCGATCCGCGCCAGCGGCTCGAGGCGCTCGTGGCCTTCCACGTCGATTTCGCCCTCGACGACCCGGACCTCATCGACGTTCAGGCCCGCGAGCTGGATGCGATGGCCGAAGAGGATCGGCGGACCGTCCGACGCCTGCAGGCCCGCTATGTCTCCCTCTGGGTCGACACGCTGTGCGAGATGGACTCTTCAGTCGCGCCGGACACCGCGCGATCCGCAGCCCATGCCGCATTCGGGCTCATCAACTCCACCCCCCACAGCAATCGACTCACCCGCCCGGAGATGGCAGCGCTGCTCCAGGCCATGGCTCTTGGCGCACTTCGCGAATTAAGTTAACGATCGTTAACTGCCCGTGCTAGCCTGTCGGCGATCAACGACAGGCGGAGGTGGACATGGGCCCGGTGCTGACGAGCAGCATCGATCGCAGCGGTGATGACTGGATCGAGCGCACCGCGGCGAACACCGCCCTGTCGGAGGAACTGCGGGACCGACTGGCTCGCGTCGCGCTCGGTGGTCCGGAGCCATCTCGACAAAGGCATGTGTCCCGCGGAAAGCTGCTGCCCCGGGATCGTGTCGACACCCTGCTCGATCCGGGAACCCCCTTCCTCGAACTGTCGCCACTGGCAGCCGAGGGGCTTTATGGCGATGACGCTCCTGGCGCCGGAATCATCACCGGTGTGGGTCGCGTGGCCGGTCGCACGTGCGTGATCATCGCGAATGACGCGACGGTCAAGGGTGGGACGTACTACCCGATGACGGTGAAGAAGCATCTCCGGGCCCAGGAGGTGGCGCGGGAGAACCGCCTGCCCTGCATCTATCTGGTGGATTCCGGGGGAGCCTTCCTGCCCAAGCAGGATGAGGTCTTTCCCGACCGGGACCACTTCGGCCGCATCTTCTTCAATCAGGCCACGATGTCATCGATGGGGATCGCCCAGATCGCTGCCGTCATGGGTTCCTGCACCGCCGGTGGTGCCTACGTGCCGGCCATGAGCGATGAGGCAGTCATCGTGCGAGACCAGGGCACCATCTTCCTCGGTGGTCCGCCGTTGGTGAAGGCGGCCACGGGGGAGGTCGTGACCCCGGAGGAACTCGGCGGCGGTGAGGTGCACAGCCGCACGAGCGGTGTGACCGATCACCTCGCTGAGGATGACCCCCACGCCTTGCGCATCCTGCGAGACATCATGGCCACTGTTCCGCCGGCGCCACCAGCTCCATGGCCGATGATCGAATCCCGCGAGCCTGCGTACCCGGCCGATGACCTCCTCGGCATCATCCCGACCGACACCCGAACCCCGTACGACGTGCGTGAGGTCATTGCCAGGATCGTGGATGCGAGCGAATTCTCCGAGTTCAAGGCGGAATTCGGCCCCACACTCGTCACGGGTTTCGCGCACATCGAGGGCCATCCTGTCGGGATCATCGCCAACAACGGAATCCTGTTCAGTGAATCGGCGCAGAAGGGGGCGCACTTCATCGAACTGTGCGACCAGCGTCGGATTCCCCTGGTGTTCCTGCAGAACATTTCCGGATTCATGGTGGGGCGCGATTATGAAGCGGGCGGCATCGCCAAGCACGGCGCCAAGATGGTGACCGCGGTCGCCTGCGCTCGTGTCCCGAAGTTCACCGTCGTCATCGGTGGGTCCTTCGGAGCGGGCAACTATTCGATGTGCGGGCGGGCCTACTCTCCCCGCTTCCTGTGGATGTGGCCGAATGCGCGCATCTCGGTCATGGGAGGCGAACAGGCGGCCGCCGTTCTCGCCACCGTGAAACGAGATCAACTCGAAGCGCGGGGTGAGACGTGGCAGGTCGAGCAGGAAGAGGAGTTCACGGCACCGATCAGGCAGCAGTACGAAACCATGGGGAATCCGTACTACTCGACCGCCCGACTCTGGGATGACGGTGTGATCGATCCTCGAGACACGCGCCGGGTGCTCGGCCTGGGGCTCGCTGCTGCAACGGCGGCTCCCCTGTCGGACGTTTCCTATGGCGTCTTCCGGATGTGATGACGATGTCGAACTTCTCCACCGTTCTCGTCGCCAATCGTGGCGAAATCGCCGTGCGCGTGATCACGACGCTGCGGCGGCTGGGAATCCGAAGCGTGGCGGTGTTCAGTGACGCTGACGTGAACGCGCCCCATGTGCGCCTCGCTGACTCCGCCCTACGTCTCGGGCCAGCACCAGCGACGGAGAGTTACCTCAACATCGAGCGCGTCGTCGATGCGGCGATCTCGAGTGGCAGCGATGCCATCCATCCGGGCTATGGATTCCTCTCCGAGAACGTGGCCTTCGCCCGAGCCTGCGCGGACGCGGGAGTCGTGTTCATCGGGCCACCCGTCGGTGCGCTGGAGGCCATGGGGGACAAGATCCGTGCGAAGGCCACGGCCATCGAGGCCGGAGTGCCCGTGGTTCCCGGGCGTCATGATCCGGACATGGACGACACCACGATCATCGAGGCCGCGCGGGACATGGGATTCCCGGTGCTGCTCAAGCCTTCCGCTGGTGGCGGCGGAAAGGGAATGAGGATCGTCACAGCAGCCGATGATCTCCCGGCGGCCATCGCCTCAGCCCGGCGTGAAGCCCGGGGCTCCTTCGGCGATGACACCTTGTTGATCGAACGTTTCGTCACTCAACCTCGCCATATCGAGGTGCAGGTGTTCGGTGACACGCACGGACAGGTCATCCACCTCGGTGAGCGTGAGTGCAGCCTGCAGCGCCGCCATCAGAAGGTCATCGAGGAAGCGCCCTCCCCGCTCCTCGACACCGACACTCGCGAGCGACTGTGTGCCTCAGCCGTGCGGTTGGCACAGGCGGTCGGCTATGTGGGTGCGGGGACAGTCGAGTATGTCGTGCCCGCGCAGCAGCCGGAGGATTTCGCCTTCCTGGAGATGAACACCCGTCTGCAGGTGGAGCATCCGGTCACCGAGATGATCACAGGAGTCGACCTCGTCGAATGGCAGATTCGCATCGCGGAGGGACAGCCGATCCCCCTCCGTCAGGACGAGGTCGCTGTCTGCGGTCATGCGGTGGAGGCCCGGGTCTACGCCGAGGATCCGATGCGTGGGTTCATTCCGACCGGTGGCGAGGTGCTGGAGTATCGCCCCCCGGCGCAATCGAGGGTGGACTCAGGCATCGAGGCAGGGTCGGTCATCGGATCTGACTACGACCCGATGCTGGCGAAAGTCATCAGTCACGCCGGTGGGAGGCAGGAGGCCATCGATCGCCTCCTCGAGTCCCTCGCTCACACCGTGCTCCTTGGGTTCGGGACCAACATCGACTACCTGAGGTTCCTCCTCTCAGCGCCACAGGTGCAGGCGGGGGATCTCGATACAGGATTGATCGATCGTCTCGGCCTCCCCGAGGAGGGTGACGTGCCGTTGCATGCTCTCGTGGCGATGGTCGCGGGCCGAGACGAGGTGCGGACGGAAGGTGGATTCGACCGGACCGATGGATGGCGCATCGGTGGGCAGGCAGCTCTGCGACTGGATGTGAACCCTGGTGATCGTCGGATCGAATTCTTCCCACCGGAGCGACTCGTCATCGACGATGTCGAGCATCGCGTGTCCCTCCACCGAACCGGTCACGGTCATCACACGGGTCAGGCCTGGGAGATCAGTGTCGATGGTGCAGTGGAGGTCCTCCACATCGCCGACGAGGGCGACCATCGTTGGGTTCACGGACCGCGGTCGGGCACGCATCGTCTTCAGATCTCGACCCCGCTGCAGCGACGAATTCGCACGACCGGCTCAGGGCCGCTCACCGGGAGGTGGAGCGCGCGCAGTCCCATGCCCGGCACGGTTGTGGCGCTGGAGGTCACGCCCGGGACATCGGTCATGGAGGGTGACCCGGTGGTGATTGTCGAAGCGATGAAGATGGAACACACGCTTCGTGCTCCTGCGGCAGGGGTCGTGGCAGCGGTCCGGACGAGCGTAGGCGCCCAGGTCCGCCTCGACGAGGAGCTCGTGGACATCGATCTGTCCGGGGATGCCTCGTGAGCGCGCGGGATGTGGGTCTGCCGATGGTCCTTCCGGCCGATGACCTTCCCGAACGGGTCACGGTCTGGGAGGTCGGAGCTCGCGATGGATTGCAGAACGAGCCGCATACGATCCCCGCGGAGACCAAGGTCGAGTTCATCGAGCGCATGGCGAGCGCGGGATTGCCGATCGTCGAGGCGACCAGTTTCGTGCACCCGCGGTGGGTGCCGCAGCTCGCCGATGCCGCCGAGGTCATGCAGGGCATCACCAGGATCGATGGTGTGCGCTACCCGGTCCTGGTCCCGAATGTGCGTGGCTTGGAGCGAGCACT
>JBDQGZ010000101.1:0-7285 GCA_040265115.1 Candidatus Nanopelagicales bacterium | reverse complement strand
CCCCCGGGGAGGCAGGTTGCTATCCGGTCACGTCGACATCCCGGCGCGTACCAGCAGGATGTGCAACTCGATGAGTTCCGCCGCCACCCGACGACGTGCCTCATCAGCTTCAACGCGGGCTTGGGAGCCGCCGACCTGACCGATCGGGACCGTGGACTCGACGAGACTCACCTGACGGTCTGCCGACTGAACTAGGCCCCTCAGATGCCGAGGTTCGATCCCCCACTCGGCCAACCGATGGGCGACCAGGGCAATCTGCATCCCGGTGGCGTTCCACTCCGGAATCACCCCGTGCCGGTGCATCTCATCCACCTCTGCGGCGTTGAGGGCAACGCGGTGGACAAACTCCTCACGGCTCCACGGTGTCTCATCTCCCGGGCGAAGCGCGTGGGTGAGCGTGCCCACCGAGTCACTCTCTGACAACTGGGTCCGCGCAAGGTCGCCGTCAACATCACCGTCCGAAACGACACTGAGTCTCTCCGCGATGACATCCAGCGGGAGGAAATGCCGACGTTGCAGGGTGAGAATCGTGCGGAGTCGGTCCACGTCGGCCGAGGAGTATCGCCTGCTCCCGCCGCGTGTTCTGGCGGGCGTGATGAGCCCGCGCGACTCTAGGTATCGGATCTTGGAGACCGTGACCTCACCGAGCTCGGCATCGAGGACCGTCGCCACCTCACCGATTCCCAGGAGTTGTCCACTCGACCGAGATGAATCGAGCGATGAGCCTGCCTGAGGATCCGGAGTCACTCGCCTCCGATGAGATACGCGAATCGATACTTTCCGATCTGAACCTCGTCACCGGGCTGGAGAGTCGTCGACTCCACTCGATGCCGGTTGACGTAGGTGCCGTTGAGACTGTCGGTATCGCGGATCGTCCAGGACTCGCCATCCCGGAGGAACTCCGCATGTCGGCGGCTCACGGTGATGTCGTCGAGGAACAGGTCCGCATCAGGTGCACGACCGGCTACCACGATGTCCCCGGTGAGGAGATAGGACGAGCCGGCACCGGTCCCTCTGCTTACGACCAGGACCGCCGAGCCAGGTGCGATCCCGGTGACATATCCCGAACCCACCGCGGGGATCGCTCCGCTGGAGTGCGGTCCGGCGGTGCCGAGAAATGTGGACTCTTCCGGCGCCTCGGCATCGACGGGAAGCGGTGCCCCGCAGTGCGAGCAGAAACGGTCGCTGTCCTCGGCGGGCTCAGCACATGCCAGGCAGGTCCGAGAACCTCGCTCAACCGACATCAGGTGTCACGACCCTTCGGTCACGACCGCATAGCCGGCGGCATCGAGGAAAGCCGAGGAATCCAGATCGCCGTCGGGGCGGACCTCCAGCATCCAACCCTCGCCGTAGGGATCGGCGTTGATGGATTCGGGGGCGTCGCTCAGCGTGTCATTGCGCGCGACGATCGTTCCCGACACCGGTGCGTAGATATCGCTCACGCTCTTCGTGGATTCGACCTCTCCACACGTGTCTCCTGCGGAAATCACGGAATCTACATCCGGCAGGTCGACGAAAACGATGTCCCCGAGGGCATCCTGGGCGTAGTGGGTGATCCCAAAAACGACGTTGCCGTTGTCCGTGAACCGAACCCATTCATGCTCGGACGTGTACTTCAGGTCCTCCGGGATCATCGATCCTCCTCGTCAACGCCGTGGCCGTCAGGCACATCATGTCAGACCGATGGGGCTCGCAGCGGCGGGATCGCGCGAAGCACCCGAACGGCTTGCTCGATGTAGAGAACCGCCCCGTACCAGTACAAACCGACACCCCACACCAACAGACCCCAGCCGATCGCGTCCGCCAGGCTCTGCCATGCGGCATTTCCTGTCCCGATGAGCAGAAGCGGGAATGACGCAAACAAGAGGAAGGTCGCGACCTTGCCCAGGTAGTGCACGGGCAGAGCGAACAAACCTCGTGAGCGCAATGCGGGCACGAGAGCCAGGAGAACGACATCCCTCGCGATGATGAGCAGCACCAGCCACCACGGCAGAATCTCGGACAGACCGAGAACGATAAGGACCGCCAGGACGGTTACTCGATCGACTAGAGGATCGAGAATCTGTCCGATGCGCGATACCTGATGCCATCGACGGGCGATGAATCCGTCCAGATAGTCGGTGATGGCCGCGATGATGAGCACAACGGCAGCCCACAGTTCCGCCCCAGGCCCGAGAATCAGCCACGCAAACGCAACCACGAGGATGAGCCGGGCGACGGTGAGAATGTTCGGAACCGTGAGCACCCGGTCTGTGGAGACCACCGAGTCATCCCACTCCGAGGATACTGGCGAAGTGACCACGGAACCTGACGTCAGCCGCGCGCGACCGTGAGCAGGCCGAGGCACATCTCGTCGGTTGTGCCCTCACCCCATGTGACGTAGCGCGGCGGCAGGTCCGCGAGCGCGGGCAGCGTGTTGCGCAGGTTCGCATCATGGGTGCAGGTCACCCGAAGCACATCGCCACGAGAGACCTCCAGGGGTTCGGGGAGCCAGGATCGGGCCTGGTTGTCGAAGTCCCAGGTCTCGATGTCGAGGACGCGATTGGTGGCATCGGTGTCCGGGTTGACGTCGATCGAGATGGATCGGCCCAGCAGATGCATGTGGCCAGCGGCAGCATAGATGGTCATGTCCGACCGAGCGGTGTGATCGCAGGAGGTCGTAGGTCCCGCCTTCGGCTCGACCAGGTCACCGCCGCAGATGAATTGCAGTCCCCAGATCGTGCGCAGCGATTCACCGCCGAAGCGCTGGATGACATCGGTGATCGACGCCTCTCGATCGCACAATGGACCTGATTCACCCGGCAGGCAGGGCACCTCAACCGGCGCAGGCAGGAGATAGGTCGACAGGTCCACAAGGTTCTTCGACGCGGGTTCCGTACGCAGGTAGACCTCGGTGAGGTCCGGGCCCTGACCCGCACGCAGGTTGTAGTGGACCTGCAGCGCTGCCATCGATCCTGACTCGACGAGAACACCCGTTCCCTCGGGATAACGTGCCTCCCGACCCCCCGGTGCCCAGGCCGCGAGCCAGGCGCTTCCCCCAAGGGAGTCCACAGCGTTGCCACCCGAACCCGACGAAGGCGCCGGGATCCCCGGCCCACCGAAGCACGACCAGCCCTGACCATCATCATCAGATTCAACCTGCTCCGCCGCGGCGACCTGCTCAGGGTCGACCCGGTACACGATCG
This sequence comes from Candidatus Nanopelagicales bacterium, assembly GCA_040265115.1. Lineage (GTDB taxonomy): Bacteria > Actinomycetota > Actinomycetes > S36-B12 > S36-B12 > M55B157. The sequence goes on along the minus strand of JBDQGZ010000101.1, from coordinate 4,100 downwards.
CGTGATGCACTACGGCCGGGTTACCCGGAGCGAAGCGCACACCGGTGATGTATCGATCCTCCTGGAGATCCAAGTCGATGAGGAAGCACCGGTAGTCATCGGTTCCACCAGCCTCGGCACTGGGCTCGTAGGGTTGCGCGAGCGCGAGGGTGACGATTCCCTCTTCTTGGGCGGTGATGGTGTCGCCGGATGGTGTGGATGCCTCCGGGGACGCGGCATCAACTGCGGCTGCGGGTGTCGGGGAGTCCGCAGGTGCGTTCGCCGGTCCTGAGGATCCCGATCCTGCGCTCGCACAGGCGCTCAGGAGCAGCGTGCTCGCAAGGCCGCCTGCGAGGACGACGCTTCGCCTGCCCGTGCGCCTCACCCTGAGTCCGGGCCGCGAATCATTCGGCATGTGCATAGGCTACCCGCTCCCTTCGCCTCATGCCCGCGTGGAATGGCCATCGATCGGAACCCCGCAGTTCCACCGCCTGATCACGTGCTGCTCGTGCTCATAGCCGAGAACCGAGATCGTGGCCGGGCTAAGCGCCCACAATCGGGCATCCGCCGCCGGCCGGTTCAACCAGGCTGCGGTAAGGATCCGAAGGACATGACCGTGGGCGATGAAAGCGACCCGTCCTCCGCTCCGAACAGTCCGCTCCACTCGATGCAGGACCCGCCGTGCGCGCATCTCCACATCTTCGGCCTGTTCCCCGCCGGGGATGGGTGCGGAGAAAATCGTCCACAGCGGCTGGGCGAGCTCAGCTCGGATCTCCGCGGTCGTTCGTCCCTCCCACCTTCCGTAATCCCATTCAATGAGATCGGAATCAACCACATCCTCAATATCGCCCTCGTTCCCGCCCAGTTTCCCTGCACCATCGTCGAGGATTCCCGATTCGACAGCTGTGCGCGTCGCTCGAATCAAAGGCGAGACACGCACCTCATCGAACGACACTCCGGTCAGAGCCGAACGCAATGCACGGGCCTGAGCGACTCCTTCCTCGTCGAGATCGATGTCTGTGCGTCCCGTGTGCTTTCCTGCCCGGCTCCATGGTGTCTCACCATGACGAAGCAGCCAGATCTCACCGGAGGAGGTTCCCCCGTCCGCCGTGGAACCGGGCGAATGACCGTTCTGCGCATCGTTCATGGCATCACCGTAGGGCGTAGGCGACCACAGCGACGGCCGCAGCGACATTCAGCGAATCGATTCCCGGCGCCATATCGATGCGCACACGCCTATCGATGAGCGCCATCGTCTTCGCGCGAAGGCCATCGCCCTCGGTCCCGAACACGGCCGCGACTTGCCGACCGCCCTCTCGAGCTCCGGCGACGGCGGTCTCCAGATCGACACCCTCCGGATCGGGGCTCAGGGCCATGAGGTCATAACCTCGGTCACGGATTCGATCGAGGTCCTGCGGCCAGGCAGTGGAACGGGCCCAGGGCAGGACCAGTGTGGCGCCCATCGACGTTCGCACCGCGCGTCGATAGAGCGGATCTGCGCAATCAGGTGACACGACAGCGGCTGCAATTCCAAGTGCGGCCGCAGATCTCATCGCCAGGCCAACATTGGTCGGGTCGACAAGACCTTCCAGGATGAGGAGATCACCCGATCTCTCCATCACCTCACGTACCGACAGGGGTGTGGGGCGAGCGACACAGGCCAGCACTCCCCGATGTACCCGATAGCCGGTCAGGGCCTGCAAGACGGTGGCGGGTGCGCAGTAGATGGGAATGTGCTGGGCGTCAGGATGGGTATCCAGGATCTGCGTCAGCCGTGCCACGCGCTTAGGTTCTACAAGCACTGATCGAAAGTGCAGGCCCCGCTCCATCGCCTTCTCGAGGACCAGATACCCCTCGGCGATGAATAGCCCCGCGGGAGACTCGATCCTGCGCCGAAGATCCATGTCGGTGAGGTTGCGGTAGTCGTCAAGCCGGGGATCTTCCGGGTCATCCACGGTGATGGGGTCGACACACGACATCTCGATCACCACCTCACGAGTGTGAAGGCTGCAGCGATGACACCGACGAGCACCACCACCGTCCGTAGTGCTGTCGGGCTCAAGCGTCGCGCGCCCCGCGCACCCACGGTGCCCCCGACCAGGGCGCCCAGGGCGATCGCCAGCGCCGCCCACCACCAAATGCGGCCGGCGATCACGAACACGACCGCAGCCGTGATGTTCGCCCCTGCAGCGAAGAGATTCTTCGCCGCATTCGCATGCTGCGGGGATCGGTCATAGAGCCAGCCCAGGATCGCCATGAACACCACGCCCTGGCCAGCCCCGAAATATCCCCCGTATACCCCCGCGGCAGCGACCACGGGAGGCAGTGCCGTGGGATGGTGCAGCTGAGTGCCTCTGCCAGCATTTTCCGAATGTGCGCGCTTCGTCCATCTCGATACCAGTGGCTGCACCGCGACGAGGATGGTCGCAGTGAGGATCAGCCACGGCACCGCGGTCTCGAAGACGACCTCGGGAAGCAGCAGCACCAGGGATGCGCCGATCGCGGCCCCGACGACGGCTCCGATGAGCGCGGGAAGGACCGTGGCGCGTCGTCCGGTGAGTTCGTCGCGGTAGGCGAAGGCCGATGACCAGGATCCGATGCTCAATCCCAGCGTGTTGGTGCCGTTGGCGACGACCGGTGGGGCCCCGGAGGCCAACAGCACCGGGAAAGTGATAAGCGTGCCGGCCCCCACCACTCCGTTGATGGCCGCTCCCGCGAACCCCGCCGCCACCAGCAGCAAGAAGGTTCCCGGGTCCATGCCCGCATCCTGCCGCATGACTGTGGCTAGGGCGGATCCGTTCCCCGGCGGCGGACTCCGTCGATCGCTTCGTCGAGGTCTGTCAGTCGGTCCAGCCCTCGCAGTGGTTGAGCCATGCGATGGTTGCCCTGAAGGTGCGGGCGGGTGCGATCCAAGAAGCTCCAGTACCCAGCGGTGAAGGGACACCCACGCTCACCGGTGCGTTCCGTGGGACGGTAGGCGCACCCCTTGCAGTAGTTGGTCATCCTGTTGATGTACGCACCCCCCGCGGCATACGGCTTCGTCGCCATGGTCCCCCCGTCGGCGTACAGGGCCATGCCAACGACATTCGCCGCCATCACCCACGGGTATGCATCGACGAACACACGCGTAAACCATTCGGTGGTTTCGGCTGGCTCATATCCCTGCTGCAGCGCCCAATTGCCGAGAATCATCAAACGCGGAATGTGATGCGCCCATCCCCTCTCGCGCACATCGGTCAACGTCGACGACAGGCACGAGGCGGTGACCTCGTCACCTCGGAGATCAGTCCACCACTCCGGTAAGGATGTACGCGCCTCGAGGGCATTGCTGTGGGACACGTAATTCTCTCCGAGATGCCAGTACAGGTGCCAGACGTAGTCACGCCACCCCATCACCTGGCGGATAAAGCCCTCGACGCTGGACAGTTCGGTGTCACCTCCGTCCCACTGCTCGATTACGGCCTCAATGGCCTCCATCGGATCGAGCAGGCCGAGGTTCATCGGAACCGACAGCAGGGAGTGAGCCATCACCCAGTCATCGCGCATGACCGCGTCTTCATACGGGCCGAAGGCGGACAGTCGATGCTGCACGAAATCCCTGAGAACGTGCAGCGCCTCTGCGCGAGTCACGGCAAAACGCCGCGGCCCCGCTGCGCCGACCAGTCGGATCTCCCCCGCCCCCACGGCAGCGGACAGATCGGCGTGGACCTCCTCGTCGATGTCACCCTCGGTGGGCCACCATGGCTCAGGGAGCCCAAGCGTCCGCTCCCCCTTGGGTGGCGACAGTCGGTTCTCCGCATCGAAGTTCCAGCGCCCACCCGTTGGTTCATCTCCGTCCATCAGGACGTCGCAGCGCCGTCGGGCAGCCCGGTAGAAATCCTCCAGCAGGAGTCGCTTTCTGCCCCGAGACGCCGCCCAATCGGCGAAGTCGCGTTCGCTGGTCACGAATCCGCGGGAGGGTTCCACCTGCACACCCAGCTGGCGCACCAACCGTCGAGCGGCGTAGGAGGTCGGATCGCTCACGACGATGTCACTCGCCTCGATACCGAGTCTTCGTGCAGCCTGCCCCAATCCCTCGCGGTAGGTATCGGCGCGGATATAGACGGCGCGCTCCTCCAGAT
>JBDQGZ010000100.1:0-7320 GCA_040265115.1 Candidatus Nanopelagicales bacterium | reverse complement strand
TGGCCGGCGGGATCATGATGAGGAAGGAGATGCCGACCCCGAACAAGGCCATTGCGAACTTTGCCGGGGTCGAGGGGGCGCGACGACCGAGTGCGGTCCAGATCGCGGCGAAGATCGGTGCGAAGATGATGATGAAGATCGGATTGATCGACTGCAGCCACGCTACCGGCATCGTCCAGCCGCCGAAGGTGGTGTTAGTGAAGTCCTGGGCGAATTCGGTCAACGTCGAACCGCTTTGGTCGTAGATCACCCAGAACACCGCCGCCGCGACGAACAGGTAGGCGAAGGCACGCACCCGCTCACGATCGATCGAGGTCAGGTCGGGATTGCGGAACAGGCGGACGAAGTAGCCGATGGCGACCACGATGATGGTGATCGTCAGCGCAATCGTGATCATCTGCACCGAGAACCCGAAGACGACCACGTCGATGACAAGTACCGCGATGACACCGACCACCACGATGCCGAGCAGTCGTCCGGCCTTGCGCTTCTCGACCGGGGTCGCGGGCTTCGGCACGGCCTTGCCGGCCTCGCCCATTCCCTTGAATCCCGCGACGTATTGGATGAGCCCGATCACCATGCCGACGCCGGCGGCGGCGAAGGCGACGTGATAGCTCACGGATTCGGCGAGGAAGCCGACGACGAGAGGTGCGATCAGGGCACCGAGGTTGATGCCCATATAGAACAGTGAGAAGCCGGCATCACGCCGAGTGTCGTGTGGACCGTAGAGATCACCCACGATGGCGGAGATATTCGGCTTGAGCAGGCCGGTGCCCAAGGCGACCGCCACGAGGCCGAGCCAGAACATCGCTTCGATCGGCACTGCCATAACGAAGTGGCCGATTGCGATGACGATGCCACCGAAGAGCACGGCACGGCGCGGGCCGGTGAGGCGGTCGGCGACCCAGCCGCCCACGATGGGCAGTAGATAGATCAAGGAGGTGTAGGAGCCATAGATCGCCGCGGCTACAGCGGCGGAGTAACCCAATCCCTGTCCGGGCGGGGTGTCTCCGTTGGGTGGTGCGATGAGATAGAGCACCAGGATCGCCCGCATGCCGTAGTAGGAGAAGCGCTCCCACATCTCGGTGAGGAAGAGCGTGGCGAGGGGGCGTGGCTGGCCCAGGAAGGTCTTCTCAGCGGCCACGGGGGTGCTCACGGTGCACAGGATGGCACCTCGGGGTTCACCCCGCGTTCACTATTCGTTAGTTGGTCGCATTCCTGACCATGAGTGGCGCCCACCAGTCCTCGTTCGTGCGGTACCACCCGATCGTCTCGGCGAGCCCCTCGGCGAAACTGCGGCTGGGTGCATAGCCGAGGGCGCGCAGCCGCGAGTCGTCGACGCTGTAGCGCAGGTCGTGACCTAGCCGGTCGGGCACATGCTCGACGACGTCGCCCCAGGCCATGCCCATGCCGTGGCAGATCGCCTCGGTGAGCTCGACGTTGGTCAGTTCCTGGCCGCCGCCGATGTTGTAGGCGGCCCCTGCCTCGCCGCGCACGGCAACGATGTCGATGCCGCGGCAGTGATCGTCGACGTGCAGCCAGTCCCGGACGTTGCGCCCATCTCCATAGAGCGGAACCTTGCGCCCACGCATCAGGTTCGTCACGAACAGCGGGATCACTTTCTCGGGGAACTGATAGGGCCCGTAGTTGTTCGAGCACCTGGTGCTGGAGATGTTCATCCCGAAGGTCCGGTGATAGGCGCGCACCAATAACTCCGCTGATGCCTTCGCCGCGGAATAAGGTGAATTGGGAAGCAGTGGTGAATCTTCGGTCCATGATCCTTCCGCGATGGAGCCGTAGACCTCATCAGTGCCGATGTGGACGATCCTAGGGATTTCGTGGCGAAGGCAGGCATCGAACAGGGTTTGCGCCCCAACCACATTCGTGACGATGAAGTCGGCTGGGCCGTGGATCGATCGATCGACGTGGGTTTCAGCGGCGAAATTCACCACCAGGTCGCTGCCCGGGATGACCTCGTCGAGGATGTTGGCATCGCAGATGTCGCCGATGACGACCTGAAGGCGTGGATCGGAGTCGACCGAGGCGAGGTTCGCCAGATTTCCGGCGTAGGTCAACTTGTCAAGGACGATGACCTGGCTGACCTCGATATCGCTCGCGTCGGTGAGGAGTCGGCGCACGTAGTGCGAGCCGATGAACCCGGCTCCCCCGGTGACCACGACACGCATCACATCATCGTAGGGGTTCATCCGGGAAGCAGGCACATCTCGCGCGCGGCCTCGTGCAGTTCGGCTCGCGCATCCGGGTGGGCCGCGCAATCGATGATGGCCCGGACCTGCTCCGGCTGGCTGTGACCGAAGGCCGGGGCCACGCCGCGCTCGGTGACGACTGCGCTGTGCTGGAAGGAGGTCACCGGTTCGGTGATGCGTGGAACGATCGTCGACACATTCGCCTTGTCATGCCATGACGGGAGCGCAATGTAGGCAGCACCGCCGCGTGAATGCAGCGCTCCTTCGATGAAGTCGACCGAGCCGCCGAAACCGGAATAGATCGTGCCTCGGATCCGACTGGCATTGGCCTGGTCGAACAGATCGACCTGCAGGGCGCTGTTGACGCTGGTCATCTGGCGTTGTCGAGCAATGCGTCCAGGATCATTGGTGTTCTCGGTCCGCAGCATCCGCACACGTCGATTCAGATGCACGAAGTCATAGAGGTCGCTACTACCGAACAGGAATGACGCGGTGAGCGGAACGTCAGGATCAAGACATCCGCCAGCATCGAGCGCGAGCACACCGTCGGAGAACATCTCGGTCCAGATGCGCAGGCCGCGATGCTGGGTGAGTTGGCCGAGTACCGCATCGGGGATCGCCCCGATGCCCAACTGCAGTGTCGAACCGTCATCAACGAGATGGGCGATGCGGTCACCGATCGATCGGGCGACGTCACTGAATTGCTCGGCGACATGGGTGGCGAGTGGATCGTCGATCTCGACGAGATAGTCAATCTCGTGGTCATAGATCTGCGCGTCACCATAGGTATACGGCATCCGCTCATTCGCCTGAGCGATGACGAGCGCGCCGTGTTCGCGGGCAACCTCTATCGCCGCCGGCAGGACATTCACTTCGATGCCAAGGCTCACCGTGTCGTATCGCGGCGCTGAGGTGTGGACGACAACGACATCGGGGCGCTGCTCGTGGCGGAAGAGGATCGGGGCGAGACTCAAACGACACGGGGTGTATTCCAGGCGCTCGCTATGACGCACCCCGGGGCCGACGAAAATCGTTTCGTGCACCACACCCTCACGTTCGGGGACGCCGGGCTGGGCATTAAGCATGTTGAGGCGATACTCGGGCACGACCTCGTCGATGATGCCGAGCACCGTCTTCGGCATCGCGAAATTGCCGGAGGCGACGATGCGCGGATTGTCCGGAAGGTCGGACAGGATGCCCCGCAACTGCTCGATGGTGATCGTCTTCACGCGCACCATCCTCGCATCGGTGTTGTGACGTTCGACTAGACGTCGAGGATGACTTTCCCGACCGTGTTGGCATGTACGGCGTCATGCGCTGCCGCGGTGTCATCGAGGCCGAAGCGGGTGATGGGCAGGCCGCGATACGCCCCCTCGGTGAGGCCTTCGGTGATGTCATCGACACCGGCCGCGAGCATGGCCGGGGTGAAGCCGTAGAGGATCATGAAGCGCAGGTTGACGTTCTGGGTCATGAGCGCCCGCACCGGAATCGTCGGATCGGTGGCCTCCGAGGCGTAGGTCACGATCGAGCCGTGGGGGGCGATGACGGAGAGGTCGAGGTCGAGGTTCGCCCCGAGAGCGACCTCGATGATGCGATCGACTCCGGCGCGAGCGGCCGAACGAATCGCCTCGGTTGCGCCGTCCTCGCGGTAGTTGACGATCACCTGCGCGCCGGATGCTGCAGCAATCTCGGCCTTCGCCTGAGAACTCACCGTCGTGATGACGTGCGCTCCATTGCGCAGAGCGATCTGAATGGCCGCGTTGCCAACCGCGCCTGCGCCACCGGCAATCAGGATCGTCGTGCCGTCGATGGGGCCATCAGCGAACAGGCAGGCGTGCGCGGTGAGGAAGGGGACACCGAGTCCGGCGGCCTGGTCGAAATCGATGCCGGCCGGAAGCGGCACGGCGTGGCGGGAGGGCACGATCGTGTACTCCGCGGCCGTGCCCCACTGGCGTTGGTGGGCGGCGAGGAAGACCCAGACGCGCTCGCCGATGCGGGACGGGTCGACGCCGGAACCCACCGCTTCGATAACCCCGCCGCCATCGTGGCCAGGGACCTGGAAGTCATAGGGCAGATCGGGGCCGGCGTTGCGGACTTTCCAGTCGGTGGGGTTGACCCCGGAGGTGCTGAGGCGGACGCGGACCTCGCCGGGCCCGGGCCCGGGGGTGGGCACTTCTCGCACCTCGATGACCGAGGAATCGCCGTGCCGTCGATATAGGGCTGCCCGCATGAAGGGCCAGCCTAGACCCCAACCCTTAGTTTGCGCGCAGGGTTACCGCCGACGAGCGACTGCTCCCCAGGGCATTCGCGAGTTTTGCCCGGCAGGTGTAGACGACCCCTGAGCGAAGCCCCGCCACCTCAGCGAGTCCGCCGGGGGCGATGTCAGCTTTACGCTTCGGGGCATTCGGGGAGAGGCACACCACGACCCGCTTGGTCAGCGGTGAGCCATTCGATCGGACGCGCGAGACTCCGAAGACCGCGCCGCCAGGAGTCGGTTCGGCGTAGTCGATCCTGGGCCGCGAGGGACGATCGGCCGGTTTCACCGAGATCGCCTCGGAGGGTTCAGAAGTGTCGGTGCCGTTGAGTGCAACCGCGGTCACGGTGTAGCGACGGGCGAGGGTGAGGTTCGTCAGCGTGCATTCGACGGCCACCAGATCCTCGGTCGGCATCGTGCAGGTGCGCACCTTCCCCTGCCGATCCCGTGCCGTGACACTGATGGACGTGGCGACAGTCCCATCGGCGGATGGTTGAACGGTGATGGTCGCGGAGTCGGGGGTGACGCTCTCGGTGATGATCGTCGGTGGCAGTGGCCTGTTCGTCGGTGTCGGTGCGAACGGCACGCCCTGTTCCCGCAAGAAAGATGAGAACGCCGACACTCGCGTGTAGACACCGGAGTAGCGGCTCGCACAGCGCTCCGGTCCCCAGCTCACCACGCCGATCAAGCGGCGTTGCTCACCCTCACCAGCGGTGAGTGGGCCACCGGAATCCCCGATGCAACTGTCGATGACGCGGTCGCCGCGCACGCCCTCGGCGCACACCATGGTGGTGGGATCGACATCGTTGCTGCCATAACCGGAGAAGGTCACCCCATCTATGGTGACGTTGCGTCCACCGCCGCATGCGGAGCGCGGGAACATGGTGAGATCACCGACCCGGAAGCCATCGGGGAATCGGTCCCCGTCGGCCGTCGTCGCACCCCAGCCGGCGACCTGGACGAGACCGCCCGCGGGCGCAAGTTCGCTGGCCTCCGCAGGAAGGGCGGGGAGGAGCGGTTCGATCCCGGTGAGGGGTTCGGCGAGGTGGAGCACGGCGATGTCACCTCTTTGGGTCTCAGAGTCGTAGGCGTCGTAGACGACGATGGAATCCAGCCGGACCACCTGTGCGTCGGGATCGCTGAGTTCGCCGGAGGGGGTCGATGCGACGACGAGGGAACTGGGGCGCACCGTCGATCCACGGGATCGAACGCAGTGGGCGGCGGTGATGATGATGGTGGAGGTTGCTGCCGAGCCACCGCACACCTGGGCGTCGTAGAGCCCCGATGCCTCGTAGTTACTGCGGCTGGCGAGCACGACCAGATTTCGGTGCTCACGTGGATCTCCGAGGCGACCGTTGACGACCTGCGGTGCGACGACGTCTTCAACCGCGAGTGCAGGGGGACCGAGCAGAGTGATCCCCAGAAGTGAGCCGAGGGCGGCAGCCAGAAGTGGCAGGCCCCGGCAGGCGGCGGTCATGGTGTTCACGGTACGTCAGGATGCGAGGCGAACCATGGGGGGGAAGCATGGTGAATCCTTGGTATCAGGGCGAGGCAGGGAGGACGACGAGATGGCGGGAGTGTCGAGCCGTGTGGCACTGGTGACCGGGGCCAGCGCGGGGATCGGTGCGGGCTTTGCCTCGGCGTTGGCCGAGCGGGGCGATGACCTCGTCCTGGTGGCCCGGGATCAGCAACGTCTTGAGCAGGCAGCGGAGGCCTATCGGGCGCTTGGGCGACAGGTCGAGGTCCTGAGTGCGGACCTGTCGACTCGCGAGGGAATGTCGAGGGTGGAGAAGCGCGTCACCGACGTGCAGCGGCCAATCGACGTGCTGGTGAATAACGCGGGCTTCGGGTTGAAGGAACGCTTCGTCAGCGGAGACCTCGATGCAGAGCAAGCCATGCTCGATGTGCTCGTCACCTCGGTGTTGCGCCTCACCCATGCGGCGGTCCCCGGGATGGTCGAGCGGGGTCGTGGCTCCATCATCAACGTAAGCAGTGTGGCGGGGTGGATCCCTGGCGGCACCTATTCAGCGGCGAAGTCCTGGGTGACCTCGTTCAGCGAGAGCCTTGCGGGCGAGCTCAGCGGGACGGGAGTGCGGGTGACGGCCGTGTGCCCTGGCTACACCCGGACGGAGTTCCACGATCGGGCGAGCATGAACATGTCCGGGGTGCCGTCATGGATGTGGCAGACGGTGGATGAGGTTGTGTCGAAGGGGTTGCGGGACAACGATCGAGGGCGGGTCATCAGCGTGGCGGGCCCGCTCTACTCAAGTCTTGGAGTCGTGACGCGGACGATGCCTCGCAGTTTGATGCGACGAGCGCTCAGCGGTGGTCGACCTGGCCGGCGATGATGTCGACGACGAGATCCACGGGTTCCCCGATGTGGACCTCCCATCCACGGAGGCGGGAATCACGTTCGATGGCGGCGTCAGGTTCGGAGAGGATCACGGTGACCGGAGCATCCGGCCAGTCCGAGACCGCGCCGGGGGTGGGGAGACCGGGATCGATCAGGACGTAGCCGTGCACGCTGCGGCGGGCGGCGCGCTGGGCGAAGCCGAGGTGCGGGGCCTGCCGAGCATGTTCGCCGGCGAACACCAGTAGCAGGGGCGGCGCCAGCAGGGTTTGCTGGACGGCTGCGGTGATGGTGATCGCGGTGCGCGCGACCCATTCCCCCTCGTTGGTGACGTCCTGGATGTCCTCGAGCCGCACTGCCTTGGGTAGCGCCTGAGCGACAGGGGAGGGGACACCGCTGGTGAGCACCACTGCGGGGAATTCCATGCGCCACACCCTAGGGTGGGGGCGTGACAACACCTGCCTGGAGTGCACTGCGTGAAGAGATCCTCGACAAGGCGGTCGTGCATG
>JBDQGZ010000099.1:0-7341 GCA_040265115.1 Candidatus Nanopelagicales bacterium | reverse complement strand
GGTTCATCTCGCACAGCAGGGTCCGCAACCACGTCGCGCGGGGTGGTGGCGTCAGGCCCAGCAGCTCCTCGACGGCGAGCGCCATCGTCACCTCGCTGGTGACCGCCGAGAGCCAGTCGTGGCGATTGGCGAGCATCAGCCCGGCGCGGTAGTCGCGCACCTCCAGTAGTTTCTCCGTTCCGCGATGCAGCAGTCCGGGCACCGGCTCGGCAGTGGCTACCCGAACTGCTCCATCAACATCGGTGAAGGAACAGCGCACCCGCATGGCGCCGTGGCCGCTGGGATGCAGTTCACCGAGGTCGAGGGTGATGTCGGCAGGGGCAGCCCCGATGCCGATGATCTGCTCCTCGCCGAGCGGCGGGGTCGCGGATGGAGGGGTCACGGACACGGGAGCAACCCTGCCATGGATGAGGACGTCCAAGGGATGACGCTCCGAACATGACACAGTAGGGCTGTGACATCGCATGTGAACGAGGTCGACGCCGCCTTCGCCCCACCGCAGGAGAACTGGGTGCGGGTGTCCCCGAAACTCATCACCGCTCGCCGGATCACCCTCGGCATGGGCGCCTTGCTGGAGATCGCAGTACTCATCACGCTGTGGCTGCTCCCCGGAGTCCCGATGTGGGTGGCTGCTGTGGCGACGGCTGTCGTGGTCATCTCCTTCATCTGGTCCTGGTGGCTCATCGGGCGGCGGGTGCGGTCCTATGGCTTCGCCGAGCGCGCCGATGATCTGCTCGTCGTCAGTGGAATCCTCGTGCGCCGCCTTGTCATCGTTCCCTACGGCCGCATGCAGATGGTCGACCTCACCGCGGGACCGATCGATCGCTGGTTGGGCATCGCCACGGTCCAGTTGCATACCGCCGCAGCAACCACCGATGCGACGATCCCGGGCCTACCACCGGAGGACGCAGCCGCACTGCGCGATCGGCTCGCGGCCCGTGGCGAGGCGCGATCGGCGGGCATGTGAGCGAGGTTCCACCGACTCCTCCGCTGCCGGTACCCCCACCAGCGCCGATGGATCTCACTATCCCGCGGCGTACGCATCCGGCGACCCCGCTCGTCGTCGCAGCGCGACTCATCCCAGCGCTCTACATCGGCCTGCTCGTCGTCGCCGGCGGAATCTGGGACGCGATCGGCTTTCCCGCCGCTCTCGGTGCTGCGATCGGCACCGTTGCCGTCGCCGTCATTGCGGCCTTCTTCGGCTGGTGGTCGTGGACGAAGTTGACCTACTACCTCGACGCAGACGGTGACCTGCACGTCGACTCGGGGATCTTCCAGCGCCAGGCTCGACGCTTGCAGTTGTCCCGGTTGCAGAGCGTCGATGCGGTCTCGCCGCTGATCGCCCGCCTCCTCGGATTCGTCGAGGTGCGGATCGAGGTCGCAGGTTCGGGTGATTCCCGCGCGGTGCTTCGCTTCCTCACCAAGAGCCAGGCTGAGGATCTCCGGCTGACGATCCTGGCGAAGGCAGCAGAGGCCGGTGGATCGACCGAGTTCACCGACATCGCTGAGGGTGAGAGCGAGACGACGACATCGCCAGCGGTGATGACCGACGATCTGCTCGCCACCGTTCCCACCGGGCGGCTCTTCGTCTCGCTGCTGCTGCGCACGACGACGGTGACGCTGCTGATCCTCACGGTGCTGTTCATCCTGCTCACCATCCGCACTCAGGGCGTCGCATCTTTGGCCATCGCCGTCGTCACCGGCGGTGTCCCACTCTTCGCCATCGTTGGTGAGTTCTTCACCTATTCGGATTTCTCGGTGTCGCGCACGCGCGATGGCCTTCGGCTGCGACATGGGCTGTTGCAGACCCAGACGCGCACCGTCCCGGTTGGTCGGGTGCAGGCGGTGGAGTTCATCGCGCCGCTGCTGTGGCGGCGTTTCGACTGGGTGCGAGTGCAACTCACCGTTGCCGGGGTCGGGGGCGAAGGCCAGCAGACCGGTCGCGCGGTGCTCTTGCCGGTCGCGCCCCGAGAGCAGGCACTGCGTGTTATCGCCGAGGTGCTCCCGGGCATCGATCTTGACAATCTGCCCTGGGTCAGCGCGCCTCGCCGAGCTCGGTGGCGTTCGCCGATTCAGTGGTCCTTCCTCGCGTGGGCAGCGACCGAGGAGGTCATTGCCACGCGCAGTGGTCGGGTCACCCGACGTATCGCGATTGCGCCGCACGCCCGAAATCAGTCGGTTCGTTTGGTCCAGGGACCTTGGCAGCGGTGGCTGAGCCTCGCCACTGTCCACTTCGACGTCGCGCCCGGTCCGGTGAGCGTCACCGCCCTCAACACCGACCTCGCCGGAGCGCGGGCCCTCGCCGATGCGCAAGCCGACCGAGCGCGCGCCGCGCGATTGCACCACCGGTGACGACTCCTGCTCCGTTCATCCCCTGGTCGACTGCATGGCACCAGGCTCATGTGGGGTCGGCCCATCTCGGTTCCGCGCATCACCAGGGGTTCTACCGTCGGCATTCGCCCGAACGCCACTTTGCCACCGAGGCTCAAGCGGGCCCGCTCGCTGAGGCTCTCGCTGCCCTCATCAGAGAGGTCGACGCCCGTCTTGGCCAGCCGAGACCGCTCACCGTCGTCGACGTCGGCGCTGGGGCGGGGGAGTTGCTCACGGGCATCCTGGGACACCTCGACGATGAACTCATCGGACGGCTCGAGGCCACCGGCATCGATGTCAGGCCCCGACCGGACGCACTCGATCCGCGCATCGAATGGGTGCAGGGCGAAGCGCCTGAGGTGGTGTCGATCATCTGGCGCAACGGAGTGACCGGGCTGATCATCGCCCATGAATGGCTTGACGATCTCCCCGTCGATGTCGTGCAGCGCGATGATCAGGGAACGCTTCGCGAAGTGCTCGTCGATTCGGCGACGGGCGAGGAACTGCTCGGCGCCGAGGTCAGTGCCGATGGGGACGCGCATGACTGGCTGCAGCAGTGGTGGTGGCCGGTGCGCGATCGTGCGGAGGTCGGCCTGCACAGGGATCGCGCGTGGGCGCGACTATGCACCAGCCTGAACGCGGGAACCGCGATCGCCATCGACTATTCCCATCTCGCATCTGAGCGCGACGGCGGCCGTTTCGATACGGGCACGATGACGGGTTTTCGAGACGGGCAGGCGGTGTGGCCGATCCCGGACGCGTCGATGAACATCACCGCACATGTCGCTCTCGATTCGTGCGCTGCTGCGACGGATCCCCCCGGAACGATCCTTGATCAGGCCAGTGCGGTGAGGGACCTGCTCGGTGACATCGACCCTGTGATCCCGGATGCGAGCACCGACCCTGCTGGATTTGCCGCCACCATCGAGCGTGTGTCGGCGCGGCATGGGCTGTGGGAGAGATCAGCCGGGGTGCGCTGGCTGCGATTCGAGGTCAGTTAGGCGATCAGCCCGACAACTGGTGAGCCCCGCACCGCGACGCACCCGCGGCAACCCGGGCTCTACGCTTTGTCAGATGGCCTCTGCCTCACCGGTGCCCCCGCGGCTTCGCGTCGGCATCGTCGGCACCGGCCGCGTCGGCGCGGTCTTGGGTGCAGCATTGCGACGGGTAGGCCACCAGATCACCGCGGTGAGTGCCCGCACCGACCTATCCCGTGTCCGTGCAGAGGCACTCCTCCCCGGTGTCACCATCACGTCCCCGGCTGATGTGGCTGCCGACTGTGACCTGCTGCTGCTCACCGTCACCGACGATGCGCTTGCTGATGTCGTCGCCGAACTCGCGCCCTCGATGCACCCCGGACAGTTCGTCGCTCACACGTCGGGCCGACACGGGCTGGGTGTGCTCGCCCCGGTCATCGAGATCGGAGCGATCGGGCTGGCGCTGCATCCCGCCATGACCTTCACCGGCACCAGCCTCGACCTTGCTCGGCTCGAGGACTGTCCCTTCGCGATCACGGCTCACTCCGGGGATCAGCCGATCGCGGAGGCGTTGGTCATCGAGATGGGGGGACTGCCGATCGAGGTGAGCGAACAGGCGCGGCTGGTGTATCACGCGGCCCTTGCGCATGGCGCGAACCATCTCGTCACGCTCGTGGCCCAAACGCGGGAACTTCTCGGCATTGCCGGTGTCGCCGATCCATCGGCCCTCGTCGCGCCGCTGCTCCGGGCGGCCCTGGACAACGCCTTGCGCGAGGGCGACGAGGCGCTCACCGGCCCGGTGTCGCGAGCTGATGTCGGCACGATCGTCGATCACCTGCGGGATCTGCAGGAGGTGTCGCCCGAGACGGCCGAGACCTACCGGGTGCTGGCCGCCGCGACCGCGCGACGCGCACACGCAGCTGGTCGACTCGATGATGAACAGATCCGCCGCATCCTCGACGTGCTCGCTGATGACGCATCGCTGGGGGAGGGGGCATGACTACAGTTTTCACGACGCGCGAGGAACTGCGGACCTGGTCGAAGGGAGCCGGCCAACGCGCGGTCGTGATGACGATGGGGGCCCTGCACGAGGGCCACGCGCACCTCATGGATGTCGCTCGGGAGCGAGTCGGGGCGAACGGGCAGGTGATCGTCACCGACTTCGTCAATCCGCGTCAGTTCGGCGCCGGCGAGGACTTCGAACGCTATCCGCGCGATCTCGATCGCGATGTCGATATCTGCGCTGACCATGGTGTGGACGTCGTCTTTGCGCCGGGAGTTGACGTCGTATATCCGACGCCGGGTTCAGCGTCTGCTGCGATCACCATCGAACCGGGGCCACTGGGGAGCATCCTCGAAGGCGCAGCCCGCCCCGGACACTTCGCCGGCGTGCTCACGGTCGTCGCGAAGCTCATGCATCTCACCAGTCCTGACATCGCGTTCTTCGGTGAGAAGGACTACCAGCAACTCGTCCTCATCACCGCGATGGCGCGCGCCCTCGATTGGCCGGTGGCGATCGAGGGGGTGGAGACCGTCCGGGAGGCAGACGGTCTCGCGATGAGCAGCCGCAACCGCTATCTCGATCCGCCGGCGCGCTCGCTCGCCGCACGGATCCCCGCTGCGCTGGCCGCCGGCGCGGCCGCGTCACCCCAGGGCGCGGACGCAGTCCGGAAGGCGGCGGCGGATCACCTGCGCGCGGGGGGATTGCAGCCGGACTATGTCGAGGTGACCGATCCTGAACTCGGTCCGGCACCCGAGCGGGGTGCAGCGAGGCTGCTCGTGGCTGTTCCGGTCGCGGGGACGCGCCTCATCGACAACATCGCGATCGATCTGGGAGATCCCGCATGAGTCGGCTCGAGGCGGCCGAGCCGACCTGGGAGGTGAGCGCCGATGTCGTCGTCGTCGGATCAGGGATCGCCGGCCTCACCGCCGCACTCGATGCGCGACGAGCCGGATTGAGCGTTCTCATCGTGACCAAGGGTCGAGTCGACGAGGGATCGACCCGATGGGCACAGGGCGGCATCGCCGCGGCCCTCGCCGAGGACGACTCACCGGAGGAACATCTACACGACACCCTTGTCGCGGGGGCCGGACTGTGCGATGTCGATGCCGTGCGCGCGCTCGTCACCGAGGGGCCCGCAGCGGTTCGCCACCTCATCGATCTTGGCGCTCACTTCGATGTCGATGAAGCGGGGGAGTTGAAGCTCACCCGTGAGGGTGGCCATCTGCGCGATCGCATCACACATGCGGGCGGTGACGCGACAGGTGCGGAGATCAGTCGCGCGCTCGTCGCAGCCGTCCTCGCTGACGACGGCATCGAACTCATCGAGGGTGCACTCGCGCTCGACCTGCTGCGCGACGCGGAGGGCGCGGCGCAGGGAGTAAGCCTGCATGTCATGGGTCAGGGGCAGCGCGACGGAGTCGGCGCAGCGCTCGCCCCCGCGGTCGTTCTCGCCACCGGCGGGTTCGGGCAGGTCTATTCCCAGACGACGAATCCCTCGGTCGCGACCGGAGATGGTCTAGCGCTCGCAATCCGAGCCGGTGCGGAGATCGCGGATGTTGAATTCGTGCAATTCCATCCCACCGTGCTGTGGCTGGGCAGCGCAGCGGTCGGGCAGCAGCCGCTGGTCAGCGAGGCCGTGCGCGGCGAGGGCGCGATCCTGCGCGACGCCGATGGCGTGCACTTCATGGTCGACGAACATCCACTCGCTGATCTTGCCCCTCGGGATGTCGTCTCTCGGGCGATCATGCGTCGCATGCTGACCAGCGGCGCGCCCCATGTGTGGCTCGATGCGCGCGGTTTCGGCGAGAAGAAGTGGCGCGAGAGGTTCCCGACGATCTATGTCTCCTGCATCGAGCATGAAGTCGATCCGGTGACCGAGATGATTCCCGTCGCGCCAGCCTCGCACTATGTGTCTGGCGGGGTTCACACCGATCGCGACGGGCGGACGAGCATCCCGGGCCTGTATGCCTGCGGTGAGGTGGCGTGCACCGGTGTGCATGGAGCAAACCGTCTCGCGTCGAACTCCCTGCTCGAGGGCCTGGTCTTCGCCACTCGTATCGGCGCGGTGCTGGCGTCCGAACGTCGCGAAGCTCGTCCGATCGTCACCGATACGGCGGTGATCTCCCTGGTGCCGAACGCGCTCAGGCGCGATCTGCAGCAGTTGATGAGCGTCGATGCTGGTGTCTTGCGTAGCGCGGAGTCGCTCGAGCGCGCGGCCGAAGGGCTTCGTGCACTGGCTCGACATGAGGGTGCGCGCCCGTGCACCGAGGACTGGGAGACCACGAATCTGCACACCGTCGCTCGACTGCTGGTCGACCATGCGCGCCAACGCGAGGAGACCAGAGGTTCGCATTGGCGAGAAGACTTCCCCGAGCGCGACGATGCCCGCTGGCGCGTGCGCCTGATCAGCCGACTCACCCCCGCAGGTGACATAGTCAGCCGTCATGAGACGGTGACCGCCATGGAGCCCGAGCGCGAGGGTGCAGATCGTGCCCGCATCGAGGGGGTGCTCGTCGATGCCGGACTCGATCCCGCGGCAGCAGGCGCCCTCGCCCGCGAGGCGCTCGCGGAGGATCTCGCCGGTGGCGTCGACGTCACCAGTGAGGCGACAGTTCCACGCAAGCAACGCTCCCGGCTGCTGCTCACTGCGCGTGCCAACGGCGTCGCGGCAGGTATTCCCGTGGCTGCACTGGTGTTCCTCGAGGCTGCGAAGGGCCGAGTCGAGGTCGATCTCGCGATGAACGACGGCGATCGGGTGGCATCGGGTGACGTGCTACTCGCGGCAACAGGTTCCACTCGCGACCTGCTGCTCGCCGAGCGCACCGCACTGAACTTGCTGTGCCATTTGTCGGGAATCGCGACGCTCACCCGACGCTGGGTCGATGCGATCGACGGGACCACTGCCAGCATCCGAGACACCCGCAAGACCACCCCGGGTCTGCGTGCGCTGGAGAAGTACGCCGTGCGCTGTGGTGGGGGAGTCAACCATCG
>JBDQGZ010000098.1:0-7418 GCA_040265115.1 Candidatus Nanopelagicales bacterium | reverse complement strand
TCGAGCCATGTTTCGGCCAGTTCGACCGCGGCACGCGTTGCCTCGGACTCGGCGCCGCTCACCCCGGGATCTCCGGCGGCCGAGATGCCTTGGCGGGCCGTGCTGATCGCGAGATCCCAGTTCACCGGTCCGGTGGCCTGACCCCCCGACTGCATCATGGCTCCGAGCTGCTGCAGCATCGCGCCGAGGTTGGAGAAGTCGAAGGGATTGCTCATAGTGTCCACGGTAACGCTCGGATGCCCGGAAGGCTTCCCGCGTGAGGGGACCCGTGGCCAGGCAGGTCTGATGCAGGCCGCGTATCCTGAGCCAGGAGTGATTGGTTCTCGCCCGTAGTCAGGAGGATGGCAGACGTGTCGGCAATGCTGTGGTGGCTCATCCCGCTGGGAGCGACCCTGATGGCTTTGGTGTGGGCTGCGTGGCGCAGTCGCCCCGAGCGCGCCGTCGACATGCACACCTCCATCAGCAACCGTGCCCGCTTCGATGCGGCGATGAACCGACCGATGGCGCGTCCCGCTCCCGAGCAGACCGCTCGAACCCGCGGCCGTCGCTCGAGCGGTGATCCGGTCCACCGCTACCGTGGCAACGCCACGCCTCCCTCGCGGGGCAACCAGCCCGCGTGACGCCGAGCATCGAGCCGTCAGCGCAGGAGACCCCTCGGCGTCGTCGGATCTCCACCCGCGCGCGCAACACGCTTGTCTCACTCGGCGTCGTCATCATCTTGGCCGGTGTGGCCGCGCTGCTCCCGGTCCCCTTCATCGTGGTGTCACCCGGCCCGACGTTCAACACCATCGGCGATGTCAACGGCACCCCACTCGTGGAGATCTCCGACACCGAGGTGTTTCCCACCGACGGACACCTCGATATGACGACCGTGCGCGAATCGGGTGCGCCGCGCAGCCCGTTGACGGTGTACCAAGCGCTGGCCGCCTGGATAGACCCCGAACGAGCCGTGCTGCCGCGCGAACTGCTCTATCCCGATGACATCAGCGGGGAGGAGGTCACCCAGCGCAACGCGGTGCTGTTCTCCACCTCGCAGTCCTATGCGATCGCGGCGGCGATGGGTGTGCTGGAAAAGCCCGTCATCGCCGATCCGGTCGTGACTGCGGTCGTGGTCGGGGCACCAGCGGACGGGATCTTGACGGCCGGCGAGCAGATCCTCGCTGTCGACGGATCCGTAGTGAGCTCTCCGACGGATGTCGGAGATGCGGTGCGGGCGAAGCCCATCGGATCGACGATCACGTTCACCGTGATGCGTGATGGTGAGGAGACCGATCTCGAGGTCGTCAGTGCGCCGAATCCGGATGACCCGGCGCTTCCCTATGTCGGTATCACGATCGGGCTGCTCTACTCCGCGGAGTTCCCCATCGAGTTCACGCTCTCCGATGTGGGCGGGCCGAGCGCGGGCCTGATGTTCACCCTCGCCATCGTGGACAAGCTGACCCCTGAGTCACTCACGGGTGGCGGGTTCGTCGCGGGCACCGGCACGATCGACCCGGAGGGCAATGTGGGCCCCATCGGTGGCATCCGCCAAAAGCTCGCGGGAGCTCGGGGTGCCGGCGCGACGATGTTCCTCATGCCGGTCGATCACTGCGAGGAGGCTGCCGGTCACATTCCGGGCGGCCTCACCGTGACCCCCGTCTCGACCGTCGGTGAGGCCCTCGAGGCCCTTGCCGCCTGGCAGGCTGGTGCGGAGCTTCCGGCCTGCCCCGTCGGGTAACCCCGGCGTTCGTAACGTAAGTTGTTGACGTGACCACCGAGACACCAGCTCCTGCCGCTGCGCCCCGGCGTGGACGGGTGCTGCTTCCCACGATCATCGTGCTCGTCCTCATCGTCGTCGGGTTCGTTATCTTCACCGGCTTCTACACCGATTGGCTGTGGTACGAGTCGGTGGACGCGACGAGCGTCTATACCGTCACCCTCTACACCCGCATCATCATGTTCTTCGCCTTCGGGGCCACGATGGCCTTCATCATCGCCGGCACGATGTGGTTGGCCTATCGCTTCCGTCCCGCCATCACGTCCCTGACGCCGGAGCAGGCCAGCCTCGAGCGTTACCGGATGGCGATCGAACCTTTCAAGGTCGCTGCCCTGGTCGTCATCCCCTCCGTGATCGGGCTGCTCGCGGGCATCACGGCCTCCTCGGAGTGGGCGAACTTCCAGCGCTGGCGCAACGCCACCGAATTCGGGATCACTGATCCGCAGTTCGGCCTCGACGTGTCCTTCTACACCTTCACCTATCCGTTCCTGCGCTTCGTCCTGGGCTTCGCCTTCGCTGCGATCATCCTGGCGCTGATCATCGGCGCGCTCGTGCACTACCTGTACGGCGGCCTGCGGCTGCAGCCCAAGGGGGATCGGGCGAGTGTCGCCGCTCAGGCCCATCTCTCGGTGATCGTCGCCGTCTTTCTGCTGCTCAAGGCGGCGGCCTACTGGCTGGATCGCTTCGGTCTTGCCATCAAGAGTGAACCGCTCGTGCAGGGCTTCACCGGGTTGACGTACGTCGACGCGAACGCCGTGCTTCCGTCGCTGACCATCCTCACCTTCGTCGCGCTTCTTGTGGCCGCCCTGTTCGTCGTGAATATCTTCGTCCGCAACTGGATCCTGCCGCTGATCGGTCTGGGATTGCTCATCCTCACCTCGGTCATCATCGGCGGTGTCTATCCCGCGATCGTCCAGCAGTTCCAGGTCCGCCCGAGCGAACTGGTGCGCGAGCAGCCCTATATCTCGGAGAACATCACCGCGACACGCGATGCCTATGGCATTACGGACGCCGAGGTCCAGGATTACCCCGGTTCGGTGACGCCTCCCACCGAGGAGGTCATCCAGGCCAATGCCGGAACCCTCGACAACATTCGACTGCTCGATCCTGCGCTCGTGTCGACCACGTACAACCAGTTGCAGCAGATCAGGTCGTACTACTCCTTCACCGACAAGCTCGACGTCGATCGCTACGACCTCGAGGACGGCCAGCGTGGCGCGGTGGTCGCGCTCCGCGAGATCGACATCAACTCCATTCCCGCGAACCAGCAGAACTGGGCGAACAACCACGCCGTCTACACGCACGGCTTCGGTTTCGTGGCTGCGTACGACAACACCGCTCTTTCCACGGGTAATCCGGACTTCTTCGAGTTGGACATCCCGCCGGAGGGAATCCTCGGCATCACCCAGCCGCGCATCTACTTCGGTGAGTTGTCTCCGGACTTCTCCATCGTGGGCGCCCCTGAGGGTGCGCCGCAGATCGAACTCGACTACCCCGATGATGCGAGTCCGACAGGTCAGGTCAACAACACCTACACCGGTACGGGCGGTTCGCCGATCGGATCGATGTTCCAGCGGATCTTGTTCGCGACGAAGTTCCAGGACACCAATATTCTGCTAACGGATCTGATCAACCCCGAGTCCCGAATCCTGTGGGATCGCGATCCGCTGACCCGTGTGCAGAAGGTCGCACCCTGGCTGACCCTCGATCAGGATCCCTATCCGGCGGTGGTCGATGGACGGATCGTCTGGCTCGTGGATGGATTCACGACATCGAATGAATACCCGTACGCATCTCGAGTATCCCTATCTGAGGCGACCAGCGACTCCATCACCGTGCGTACCGGGTCCGCCGCGCTCGGCCCACGGGACGACCTGAACTATATGCGCAACTCGGTCAAGGCCACCGTCGATGCCTATGAGGGCACCGTGACGCTCTACGCCTGGGATGAGTCCGATCCGATCCTGCAGACCTGGCGCAAGGTCTACCCCGGCATCGTGCAGGACCGCTCGGCGATGCCCGCGGAGATCGAGGCGCACGTGCGCTATCCGCAGGATCTGTTCAAGGTTCAGCGCACGATCATGACGCGCTACCACGTGACCGATCCGGCGACGTTCTACAACGGCACCGACTTCTGGATCGTTCCCTTCGACCCGACTCAGGCGATCCAGCAGTTCCAGCCGCCCTACTACCTCACCCTGCAGATGCCTGGGCAGACCGAGCCGGCATTCTCGCTCACCACGACCTTCGCCCCACAGCGACGACCGACGCTCGCGGCATTCATGGCGGTGGACTCTGCGCCGGGGCCGGACTACGGCAAGATCCGGGTGCTGCAGTTGCCGTCGAACACCACGATCCCGGGCCCGACCCAGGTGCAGAACAACTTCGAGGCCGATCCCGAGATCGCCTCCCAGTTGTCGCTGCTGCGCCGCGGTGGTTCCGAGGTCGATCTCGGCAATCTGCTGTCCCTGCCGTTCAATGACGGGTTGCTCTACGTCGAGCCGGTCTACCTGCGTGCGGCACAGGACGGCTATCCGCTGCTCCGCAAGGTCCTGGCGGGATATGGCGGCAATGTTGCGCTCGCCGACACCCTGGATGAGGCGCTCGCGGCGGTCTTCGACTCGGATCCGAACCCGACTCCGGATCCGACTCCGACCCCGGACCCCGAGCCCGGGCCGACTCCGACGCCGACTCCTGATCCTGACGTCGATCCGCTTGTGGAGCTCCAGCAGGCGTTGGCAGATGCTCAGGCGGCCTACGATCGAGGACGCTCAGCGCTGGCCCGTGGCGATTTCGCCGCATATGGTGAGGCGCAGGCCGACCTCGAGGCTGCGCTGCGCCGGGCGGCGGATGCCGAGGCACGCCTGACCGGCGGGGGCCAGGTCGCCTGATCGGTTCAGGTCGGACAGGCACTCCAGCGACCGACCCCGGCAGCGCGAGCTGCTGTGTCGGCGGCGATGAATTCGGCTTGCCAGGCGTAGTCCGCTGCGTAGGTGACCTCCTCGGCAAACCCGCCGGTGATGGCCGCGAGATTGAACAGCGTCAACTCACCTGAGGGCGATTCCACCCAGACATAGGCCAGTGTGCGGTCGTAGCGGTCGGTCACTCCCTGCGTGGGATCGAATTCGAGCAGCACGCGGGCGCCGTCAAGAAGTTGTTTGGCAAAGTCGCTCGCCTCGGGTCCGAAGCACTCCACCGGCCTGCCCGGTGCGACGGTTTCGGGGGTGTCGATTCCGATGAGACGAACACTGATGTCTTCGCGCTGACCATCGACGAGGACGCGCACGGTGTCACCGTCGACGACCCGAACGACACTCCCCGACAGTGTCGGCCCCTGCGGACTCAGCCCCTGATCGACGCGCGACTGATCTGGGCTGTCGGCTGAGCACGCGGTCACGGCCAGGGCGAGGAGAGCAAGACCTACGGTGGCGCGACTCCTGATCCCCCTGAGCATGGGTCCACCGTAGTAGACCCGTGCCGGTCCTATCGCTGTCGTCGTATCGCCGATACCGTGGTCGTCGATGTCCACTGTTGCTGCCCGCATGCATCGCGATCTTGTCATCTCAGCAGTCCTGCTGGTGTTCACGCTCGCCGCGGCGAGCGGCGGCATCGACGTGGTGGCCTATCTACGCTACGACGTCTTCGTCGCCAATCAGACCGGCAATCTGGTCATCATCTCGCTAGGGATCACACAGGGGGATAAGTCCGATCCGGTCCTCCCCAGCCTGGTGAGCCTCATCGCTTTCATGCTCGCGGTGTTCGCCACAGCTGCCGTGCGGCGATGGCTCACCGGCCGCGGCTGGACCGATCAGAAGGTGCGACATCGCGCACTCGTGGTCGAGGCCGTCATGCTCGCGATCGCAGCCGTGCTCATCCTGATTCACGCAGATGACAACGTCCAGGTGCGCTACGGCGTGATCGCGTTGCTCGCCATCAGCCAGGGTATCCAGGCGGTCGTACTCGTCCGCGCGCTCGGTGTTGCAGTGCAGACCGTGGCGATCAACGGCCCCCTCGTGTCGACGTTGAACATGGCGGCGCAGGGCCAGCGTTATCGAGCCTTGGTCGCGGGTGCTGCACCGCTTGGCTACGCCTTCGGCGCCGGGGGAGGAGCGCTGCTGCAGATCGTCTCCTCGGGCCTCACCCTCGTTGTCTCGGCGAGTTTCGGGATAGCAGCGGTGTTCCTCGGCCAGTGGTATCACGACCTCGAGGCGAAAGTGAACGCGCTGGATCCACCGACGGAGACACCCGGGCCCGGCGGATAGGGTCTGGGCCATGTCGAAGGTGCTGTCATCACTGCCGGTGGGCGAACGCATCGGCCTTGCCTTCTCGGGTGGCCTCGATACCTCGGTGGCGGTGGCGTGGATGCGCGACAAGGGCGCCATTCCCTACACCTACACCGCCGACATCGGGCAGTACGACGAACCCGATATCGGCTCGGTCCCCGGGCGGGCCATGGCCTACGGCGCGGAGGCCTCGCGGCTTGTCGACTGTCGGGCTGCGCTGGTCGAAGAGGGCCTCGCGGCGATCGCCTGCGGCGCCTTCCACATTCGTTCTGGTGGCCGGCAGTACTTCAACACAACGCCGTTGGGTCGCGCGGTGACCGGAACTTTGCTCGTGCGCGCCATGCTCGAGGATGGCGTGGGCATCTGGGGTGATGGCTCGACTTACAAGGGCAACGACATTGAGCGCTTCTATCGCTACGGATTGCTGGCCAATCCTGATCTGCGGATCTACAAGCCGTGGCTCGATGAGCAGTTCGTCGCCGAACTCGGTGGACGGGCAGAGATGTCGCAGTGGTTGGCCGAGCATGATCTGCCCTACCGGGACAGCACGGAGAAGGCGTACTCCACGGATGCCAACATCTGGGGCGCGACCCATGAGGCGAAGACTCTCGAGCACCTCGACGTCTCCCTCGAGATCGTCGAACCGATCATGGGCGTTTGCTTCTGGGACCCTTCGGTCGTCATCGACACCGAGGACGTCACCATTCGGTTCGATCAGGGCCGACCGGTGGCCATCAATGGGACGACCTTCGATGACGCGGTCGCGTTAGTCGATGAAGCGAATGCGATCGGTGGGCGCCATGGCCTAGGAATGGCGGACCAGATCGAGAATCGCATCATCGAGGCAAAGAGTCGCGGCATCTACGAGGCACCGGGGATGGCACTGCTGTTCATCGCCTATGAGCGGCTCGTGAGCGCGATCCATAACGAGGACACCATCGCGAACTACCACGCGGAAGGCCGTCGGCTCGGACGGTTGCTCTACGAGGGGCGCTGGTTGGATCCGCAAGCACTCATGCTGCGTGAGTCGTTGCAGCGCTGGGTGGCGTCAGCGATCACGGGTGAGGTTGTGCTGCGCCTACGCCGTGGCGACGATTACTCGATCATGGACACGCGTGGTCCGGCCCTGAGCTATCACCCGGACAAGCTGTCGATGGAACGAGTCGAGGACGCCGCCTTCGGGCCAAATGATCGAATCGGACAGTTGACGATGCGCAACCTCGACATTGCGGATACGCGAACGAAGCTGGAGATGTATGCCGGGCAGGGTGTGCTCCTTGGGGGACAGGCGGATCTCATGGGGCACCTAGAGCCTGGCGGCGCGGCAGCGATCGCCTCGCAGCCCGCGGCAGCGGGGGAGGAAGCCCTCGAGGTCGAGG
>JBDQGZ010000097.1:0-7442 GCA_040265115.1 Candidatus Nanopelagicales bacterium | reverse complement strand
GAACCCACCTGTGCGCGATCGAGGTCGATACCGAGACGGGCAAGTCCACGATTCGCAAGTACGTGTGCGTCGACGATGTCGGTGTTCAGGTGAACCCGCTCATCGTCGAGGGCCAGGTGCACGGCGGACTCGCCCAGGGCATCGCCCAGGCGCTCTACGAGGGAGTGGAGTACGACGCGGATGGCAACCTGCTCACCGCGAGCTTCGCTGACTACCTCATCCCGAGCGCAGCGGATCTGCCGTCCTTCACCACCGGGACGACGGTGACGCCATCCTCAACGAACCCGTTGGGCACGAAGGGTGTCGGCGAGGCAGGAGCCATCGCGTCGACTCCGGCGGTCATCAACGCCGTCGTGGACGCGCTACGACCCATGGGTGTCACCGATGTGTTGATGCCGGCATCACCACAGAACGTCTGGAGAGCCATCCAGGCCGCGAAGGGAGGTGCGGCATGATCCCCGTCGCATTCGACTACACGAAGGCCCGCACCGTCGACGAGGCGCTGGCCGCTCTCGCCGCCGGTGGCGAGGACGCGAAGATCCTCGCCGGTGGCCAGTCGCTCATGCCGGTGCTGCGCCTTCGCATGGCCGCCCCGACGGTGCTGGTCGATACCAGCGAGATCGCCGAGATGCAGGGGGTGTCCGATGCCGGTGACGCGATCGTCATCGGCGCGGGCACGACCCACCACGCGGTGATGAACGATCCACTGGTACAGGCCCATGCACCGCTCATCGCGATGACGACCGAGACGGTGGCAGATCCGCAGATCCGTCACCGCGGCACCTTCGGTGGGGCCCTGGCCCACGCCGATCCGGCGGGTGACCTGCCCGCGGCTGCGGTCGCCCTTGATGCGGTGATGACCGTCGCTGGTCCGAATGGCCGGCGCGATATCCCTGCGTCGGACTTCTTTGTCGACTACTTCACCACGTCGATGGAGCCGGACGAGATCCTCGTATCGATCCGGATCCCGAAGCTCGGTGACGGCTGGGGCTACCACTACGAGAAGTTCAATCGCACCGCACAGGGGTGGGCGATCGTCGGAGTGGCAGCAGCGGTGAAGCGCTCGAACGGCTCGATCGAATCGGCTCGCATCGGGCTGACCAATATGGGACCGGGACCGGTGCGAGCAGCATCGGTCGAGGCTGCGCTCGCGGGTGCAGCAGCGTCCGCTGAGGCCATCGCTGCTGCGTCGGAGAACGCGACCGACGGCACTCGGGCGACATCGGATCTGCACGCGCAGGCCGACTACCGCGAGCACCTGGCGAAGGTCCTCACCAAGCGCGCCGTGGCAAAGGCCGCCGGCGTGTAGCCATTCCCCGCTGATAGACCAATTCGGGTCGCCCTCAGGTGTGCAGACACCTCGGGGCGACCCGAATTAGTTGCCGGGCTGATGAGTGGGTGACGTTAGTTCTGACGAACTTCCACGATGGGCAGGCGCAGGGCCGCCGGAGCGTGGTCGGGGACGACCGGATTCTTCGGCGCCACCGCCGCCACTTGCCGATAGGTCTGGCCCATGGCCGGCCGCTCATCAACTTCGCCCTTGTTGGGCCACATCGCCATCGCACGCTCTGCCTGCGCGGTGATAGTCAAAGATGGGTTCACTCCCAGGTTTGCGGTGATCGCCGAGCCGTCGACGATGTGCAGGCCGTCGTAGCCAAAGACCCGGTGGTAGGCATCCACCACACCGGAATTCTCATCTGCTCCGATGACGCACCCGCCGACGAAGTGTGCGGTGAGCACCGCGTCGAAGTTTTCAAAGGCGTTGCTCCCGGCAACTCCGTCGATCTTCTCCGCCGCACGCTCCACGACATCGGCCGCGGCTGGAATATAGGTCGGCGCCGGATTCGACTCGTCCTTGTTGGTGGTCAACTTCCACCGACCGAGCAGACCCCGAGCACCGGTCAACGTCAGGGAGTTATCGACCGGCTGCATGACGAGCGAGATCACACTTCGCTCACTCCACTTCCGGACGTTCAACAGGTACGCCGCATTCGCGCGCTGCTTCCACAACTCCTTCGTCCACGTCTTCCAACGCGGGACCCCCGGCTCCGGTCGGGTGAGCACCGACTGCAGCAGGCCCATGGAGTTCGAACCCTTGCCGTAGCGCACCGGCTCCACGTGAGTGGACTCTTCGGGATAGAAACTCGACGTGATCGCCACACCCCGGGTGTAGTCGGCGTCGGCAGACTTCGCAACGGCACCAAGGATCGACTCGGAGTTCGTTCGCGACAGCCGACCGAGCATCCGCGACAACCGGGGAAGGCGGCCCTCATCACGCATCTGATGCAGCAGCCGCTGGGTGTTGTAGGTGCCTGCCGCGAAGATCACGTGCTCCGCGGAGAAGGTGCGCGTCCGCTTCGACCACGCGCCGGTGTGCTTCGTCGTGACGGTGTAACCGCCTTCGGCCCGCGGCTCCACCGACACCACGGTGGTGAGGGCGTGGACGGCAGCGCCGGCATCCTCAGCGAGGCCGAGGTAGTTCTTCGGCAGGGTGTTCTTCGCGTTGTGGCGGCAGCCGGTCATGCACTCGCCGCACTCGATGCACCCCGTGCGCCGCGGACCCACTCCGCCGAAGTACGGGTCCTCCGCCTCCACCCCGGGGCCGTCGCCGAAGTACACCCCGACCGGAGTCATCCGGAAGGTGTGCCCGACCCCCATGTCATCAGCGATGGCCTTCATCACCGCATCGCTCGGTGTCATGGTCGGGTTGTCCTCTACTCCCAGCATCCGCGAAGCCTGGTCGTAGTAAGGCGCGAGTTCGTCGGCCCAGTCGGTGATGCCCGACCACTGCGGATCCTCGAAGAATCGCTTCGGTGGCACATACAGGGTGTTGGCGTACACCAGCGATCCGCCACCGACACCTGCTCCCGCGAGCACCACAACGTCCTTGAGGACGTGGATCCGCTGCAATCCTGTGCAGCCGAGCATCGGCGCCCACAGGAAGGAGCGCAATCTCCAAGAGGTCTTGGGGTAGTTGGTCTCGTCGAAGCGCCGGCCGGCCTCCATCACCCCGACCCGATAGCCCTTCTCCACCAGGCGGAGGGCCGACACCGAACCGCCGAATCCGGACCCGATGACGATGACGTCGTAGTCGCAGGTCGACATGACTCCCACCCCTTCCTCTACTCCGCCCGCTCGTACGCGAGGCTCTCGGCGCACCCTAGTGCCGCGCGCGCCTCCAGGGTCGCATGAGTCGGACGCTTGCGCTCAAGATTCCCGCCCACCGAGCATCATCAAGTCCGAAGGGCACCCCGAAGCCCATGAGGTGCTGCGAGGCGATGACCTGGGACTCCGTCGTGGCGAGCAGACCTTCGACCCCGTGGCGGTACCCCAGCCCGGAATCACCCCGACCACCGATGGGCGCGGAGACCGAGCCCCAGGTGGAGGCGTAGCCCTCGTTGATGTTGACCGATCCTGCCGTGAGCCGCGCCGCGAGCCGGCGTGCAGCCGGGACATCCCGGCTCAGGATGGATGCGTTGAGGCCGTAGTCGGTGTCATTGGCACGCCACACTGCCTCATCGTCATCGCGCACCCGATAGAGCGCTGCGACCGGCCCGAACGTCTCCTCCCGGCACACCGCCATGTCCTCGGTCACGCCCTCGAGCAACGTCGGTTCGAAGGCGAGCGGACCGATGTCCGGGCGATGCCGCCCCCCGACGAGTACCTGCGCTCCCGCCCGGACAGCATCCTCGACATGCCCGCGGACCCGGGCCAGATGCGCCGCATTGATGAGCGGCCCGATGTCGGCACCCCATCCGATCGTTGTCCCGATCCGCAACGTGCTGACTCGCTCGACAAGCGCTGCGGCGAAGTCGTCATAGATCTTCGCGTCGACATAGACCCGCTCCATCGAGATGCACAACTGACCCGTGTTCGCGAACATTGCGCGCACCGCGACCTCCGCGGCCTTCTCGACGTCGACATCGGAGCGCACGATCATCGCGTTCTTGCCGCCGAGTTCGAGTGTGGCGCCGATGAGGCGCCGTGCGCACTGCTCAGCCACCAGCCGGCCCGTCGCTGTCGACCCGGTGAAGATCACATGATCGGAGACGTCGATGACAGCCGGGCCGATGACGGGTCCATCCCCGGTGACGACGGTGAACAAGCCCTCAGGCAGACCTGAGTCGAGGAGAGCGCGAGAAACCCACGCGGCGGTGAAGGATGTCTGCAGATCAGGCTTCACGATCACCGCATTGCCCGCGATTAGTGCCGGGATCGCATCACTCGCAGCGAGGGTGAGCGGGTAGTTCCATGGCGCGACGACACCGACGATGCCGACCGGGTGACGCAACTGGCGCACCCGGGTCAACAGCGGCAGGGCTCCGCGAGGCCGACGAGGTCTCAGCGTCCTGTCAGCCACCCGGGCGAAATGCTGGATGTTCAGCGCGACGTCGAGGACCTCCTCCATTGCATCGCGCCGGGCCTTGCCTGTTTCGACCTGGATGAGATCGAGCAGCGTGTCACGTTCGGCGAGAATGCGGTCATGGAAGGCCAGCAGGACGCCGATGCGATCGGCGATGGGCCATTGCGTCCATTCACGCTGAGCTGCCCTGGCCTGCGTTGCTGCCGAGATGACATCCTGAGGGCTCGAGAGAGGCAACGTCGTCCACGCGGTCGCGGTGAACGGACTCACGATCTCTTGCCGTTGGGCCGTTGCGCCCACCCGCAGGTGATCCTGGAGTTCCGAGATATCCACGGAGGTCATCAATCCGAGACCCGTCCTGGCTCCGGATTGAATCTCAGTCATGAAGCGGAACCTATCCCGCCCATGCCATGTCGGCATCGAATCCAGCGACCTCATCGGCGGTGCGTCGGTCGGACCACCCCAGGACGCCGGCCACGAGAGGTGCCGCTGCACGCGCGGCTTCCTCACCATGATCGGGAACATCGAGAGAG
This sequence comes from Candidatus Nanopelagicales bacterium, assembly GCA_040265115.1. Lineage (GTDB taxonomy): Bacteria > Actinomycetota > Actinomycetes > S36-B12 > S36-B12 > M55B157. Next base: position 2,546 of record JBDQGZ010000097.1, on the reverse strand, counting down.
ACACGCAGCCGTCGGGTGAGGACGTCATCGAGGCTCAATGCGCCCTGATGCGTGGCCGCGAGGACTGCCTCGGCACGCAGGTAATTGGCCTCCTCGATCAGCGGCTTCGCGAGATCAGGATCGGTCGCGATGAGCTCGAGCACATCGGTGATGCGGTCACCGTGGCGTCGCAACAAGGCCTCGACAACGTGGGTGTCAAGACCGGAATCGCGGGCAATCGAACCTCGCTCAGCCCACATCGTGGCGAAGTCATCAGCTCCCACCAGGGGGATGTCCGCTGTGGGCGACTCCGGAATCGATGTGTCCTCATCCGCGATCTCCGCCACGGCAGCATCGACGACGTCCGCCGCCATCACCCGATAGGTGGTGTACTTCCCGCCCGCGATCACCACCAGGCCGGGCGCCGGGCGGATGACGGCATGCTCCCGGGACAGGGTCGTGGTCTCATCATCGGCATCCTCGACCTCGGCAGCGAGAAGTGGACGCAGTCCGGCATAGGTTGCTACGACATCAGCGCGGGTGAGCGGCCGCGCGAGCCACCGATTTGCCTGCTCCAGGAGATAGTCGATGTCCGCCTCCGTGGCCTGAGGGTCGGCCATGTCGCCGTCCTCGGTGGACCAGGGTGTGTCCGTCGTCCCGACGAGCCAGAAACGACCCCACGGCAGGAGGAACAGGACGCTGACCGGGGTGCGCGCGATGATCGCGGTGGTCGATCGGATCGAGTCGCGCGGGATCACCAAATGCACGCCCTTGCTCTGCTGGACGCGGCCTGGGGCTGTCTCATCCGCGAGATGGATGAGGTCATCGGTCCAGACTCCCGCGGCACCCACGACAACCTTCGCGTGAATGTCGTAGTCGGTGTCGTCGAGTGCGTCGTGCACCCGCACACCCACCACCTCAACGCCATCACGCAAAAGGGACGTGACACGTGTCCGAGTGACGACATGCGCCCCCCGGGCTGCGGCTGTTCGAGCGACGGCAATGGTGTGACGCGCATCGTCGATTTGGGCGTCATGGAATCGGACAGCACCCGCGATGCCGTCAGTGTCGAGATCCGGTGCAAGGGACTTCGACTGCTGCCGGCTCAGGCTCTTCGGGCGCGGCATGCTGCCGCCGTAGGCGCCGATACGGCTGAGCATGTCGTAGAGATGGATTCCCGACGCGACATAGGGCCGCTGCCAGGTCTTCTCCACCGGGAACAGGAACGGGACGGGCCGCACGAGGTGGGGAGCGAGCCGATCGAGGAGAAGTCCGCGCTCGGTGAGCGCCTCGTGAACAAGGGAGAACTCTCGCTGCTCGAGATAGCGAAGCCCGCCGTGGGCAAGGCGCGAGGACCGCGAAGAGGTGCCGGCCGCGAGATCGTTCATCTCGACCAGGCCAACACTCAATCCCCGAGCGGCCCCATCCAGAGCCGCGCCGCAACCCACCACTCCCCCACCGATGACGAGGATGTCGAGAGGGTTCGCGGCCGAGGTTGCCTTCAGCGCTTCGACAGCATCGGCGCGCTGGTGAGGTCCGAGTCGGTCGTCGCCGAGGGCAGGAACTCCCCCCGCATCGACCTCCGTGGTCTCCCGCTCTCCCACGGTGCCAACCTACCCCGAAACACCGACCGCGCTTGTGACACGCTCCCCGTCATCCGCGCCCCCGTCGCCCCGGAACGCCTCACTCGGGGGAGGTGATGACCTCGATGCGCTGGAACTCCTTGAGATCGCTGTATCCCGTCGTCGCCATCGCCTTGCGCAAAGCTCCCACGATGTTCGCCGAGCCATCCGCGGTGTGGGAGGGCCCGTGCAGGATCTCGGCCAGCGTGCCGACCGTGCCGAGCACCTTGCGCTCCCCCCGCGGCAGTGTGGGATGCCAGGCCTCCGTGCCCCAATGCACACCCTGACCCGGTGAGTCCGTCGCCCGTGCGAATACCGATCCGATCATCGCTGCATCGGCACCGCAGGCGAGTGCCTTCACCAGGTCACCACTCGACCCGACCGACCCGTCGGCGATGACATGGACGTAGCGGCCCTGCGATTCGTCGAGGTAGTCCCGGCGCGCCTCGGCCACCTCGGCGACCGCGGTCGCCATCGGCACCCGGATGCCCAGGACATCGGAGGTCGTGTGCGCCGCGCCGCCGCCGAATCCGACGAGCACACCGGCCGCTCCCGTGCGCATCAGGTGCAGCGCCGCCTGATACGTCGAGCAGCCACCGACGATGACGGGTACATCGAGGTCGTAGATGAAGGTCTTGAGATTGAGCGGGTCACCATCGCCTGATACATGCTCGGCTGACACCGTCGTTCCGCGGATGACGAGCAATTCGGTGCCTGCTGCGACCGCTGCCGGAGCCAGGGCACCAGCGTGTTGCGGGGACACCGCAACAGCGACTGTGCCGCCACCCTCGCGCAGTTCACCCACCCGCTGGGGGGGGAATTAAGGGGCCGCCCGGGGCCGGGGGGGGTGGCCGCGGGGGGGAGGCGGGGGCGGGAGTGTGGGGGGGGGGGAGGGGCCGTTGGCCCCGCACCGCGCCCCGCGCGCTCGCCGATGGGCGCGGGGCG
>JBDQGZ010000096.1:0-7475 GCA_040265115.1 Candidatus Nanopelagicales bacterium | reverse complement strand
GGTCGAGGCCTCGGTGCGAGCGTTCATCTAGATCGGCGCGATCGAGGCACCGTCGATGGTGCGCGCCCGCAGTGTGGCGGGTGAGTTCGAGCCCACCGTGACCGTGCGCACGGCAACGGCTCGCACCCCATCAGCGGGAACGCGCGGAAGATCAGCGACGTTCAACGACACCGGGGCCCCTGCCCCGCCACCGGAGTTCTGGGAGAGGCGGCAGGCCTGCCCGTATGGAAGTCCGAGGCCCTCCCGAGTATCGAGAACGCGACGGGGGGTGATGGCGACGAAGTCGAGCCCATTGCCCACGGGCATCGGCTCACTCGAGGCCGTGGCCCAGCGATTGCAGAAGGGGGGCGGGGTGGGCGAGCCTCCCCAGAAACTGGTCTGCCCTGCCGCGCCATCCCAGGACAGTGAGATGTGGATGTGGTTGCGGTGGCAGTAGTTGTCATAGCCGGGCTCGGGGGTGGAGAAGCAGCCCTTGAGTTCGCTCCACCCCTGGCGGTAGGACTCCCAGATGCGGTCATCCCACCCGATATACATGACACCGAGTCGTCGGGCCATCGCAAACTCATTGCCGTTCTCGTCCGTGGCGAGCAGCCAGTCGATGAACGCCTTCGCGGTCTTGCGCTCCACCTTCACGCGCCGGTCGATCATCCAGTCCAGCGCACGACCTTCCTTGTGCTCGCTGCGCCCGCCGATCGAGCAGTCGCGAGGAATCCACACGCTGTAGGCAAGGGAGCCGTAGGTCGACTTGATCAGATCGGCGAAGGCCTGGGTGCCCTTCTTCGCACTCGGATCACAAATCCCCTGCCCCTGGTAGTTCGCCAGCGCATCCACCGCGGCAGGCAGGCCCTCGGGAGTCGCGGGAACCGGCGGCGGGGGCACATCGGGTTCCTCGGGCTTCTCCGCATCAGGATCATCGACCACGGTGTCGTCTGCGGTGACGGGAGAATCCTCGGTCAAGGTTGCTTCGGCGGATGGGGTGGCCGCGTCGCTCAGGCGGTCATCTGCGGCGACCGCGACCCCAGGCGCCAGCAGGCCCAGGGCCAGGGCGAGGGCAGCACCCAGCGCCGTTCCAGCGGCGCGCGAGCGCCCGGAACGGCCGGTCATTCCCGCCGCACGTGACATCGGGAGTCACGCTAATCGCCCCAGGACCCTCGAGATGCAGCGACACCCCTGCGATGGGCGGTTTCCGGTCCGATTCCCAGGCGCACCCGCCGGATCGAGATACTGGGGCACCGAGATACTGGGGCACTATGTCCTCCGATACCCCCATGTCGCCCGATACCTCCATGTCCATCGATCCCCTACCCGCCGTAGAGCGGGCCCTCGTCGTCACTGCTCACCCCGATGATGTCGACTTCGGTGCCGGTGGGACGGTCGCCAGTTGGGTGGCGGAGGGCACCGAGGTGACCTACTGCGTCATCACCGACGGGGATGCCGGGGGCTTCGATCCTCATGTTCCCCGAGCGCAGATTCCGGCGATCCGCCGCGCCGAGCAGATCGCGGCCGGGGAGTGCCTGGGTGTCTCGGATGTTCGCTACCTCGGCTATCGGGACGGGTCACTGACCGTGACCATGGAATTGCGGCGCGATATCAGCCGGGTCATCCGCCAGGTTCGCCCACAGCGGATGCTCATCCAGTCCGCGGAACGCAACTACCAGCGGATCCAGGCCTCGCATCCGGATCATCTCGCCGCCGGCGAAGCCGCGCTGTGCGCGATCTACCCCGATGCTCGCAACCCCTTCGCGCACACTGAGCTGCTTGCCGACGAGGGCCTTGCCGACTGGGTCGTTCCGGAGGTGTGGATCATGGCCGGCCCGAACCCCGATCACGCGGTAGACGTGACCCCGTTCCTCGACGCGAAGCTCGCCGCACTGCGCGCGCATGACAGCCAGACATCCCACATGGAGGATCTTGAGGATCGCATCAGGGCATGGCTATCAGGAGCGGCAGCGAAGGCGGGTCTTCCCGACGGGCACCTCGCCGAGACCTTCCAGATCGTGCACATCACCTGACCGAGATTCGTTGCAGGAGGTGATGAGCGCTTACCAGAGGACGGCGATGAAAATGTTCGCGATCGACAGCCCGCCGATCACACCCCACAGCGCCACCTGGGGTGGATTCTTCCGCCGACCGATGATGGCTAGGGCCGTGATGACGATGGTGATCGCGAGTTTCACGCCGATTTTGACGTGATCCCAACTCTCCCAGCCCGGATAGGGCACCGCGGCACCCATCTCGGGCAGGCCCACCAGCAGCAGGCCGGTCACCAACTGGGTGATGGCACCATGCAGCATCGCCGGGTTGACACCCTTGTCCGCCGACCTCATCTGGACGAGGAATCCACCCACCACGCTGGCCAGGCCGATGAAATGCAGGATCAGGATCAGGTTGTAGACGAACTCCATGCCATCACTCCCACTCGATCGTGCCGGGCGGCTTGCTCGTCACATCCAACACCACGCGATTGACCTCCGGCACCTCGTTGGTGATGCGTGTCGAGATCCGGGCGATGAGGTCATGCGGCAGCCGAGACCAGTCCGCCGTCATGGCATCTTCACTCGACACCGGACGCAGCACGATCGGATGCCCGTAGGTGCGACCATCGCCTTGAACCCCGACTGATCGCACATCGGCAAGCAGGACGACGGGGAACTGCCACACCTCGCGGTCAAGTCCCGAGGCGCTGAGTTCCTCTCGCGCAATGGCATCAGCGGCGCGCAGGATCGCGAGACGCTCCGCATCGACCGCCCCCACGATGCGGATGGCGAGGCCCGGTCCGGGGAACGGATGTCGCCAAACGATCTCGGCCGGCAGTCCCAGTTGCTCCCCCACCGCCCGGACCTCGTCCTTGAACAGAGTCCGCAGCGGTTCGACGAGGGAGAACTGCAGGTCATCAGGCAGGCCACCGACGTTGTGGTGGCTCTTGATATTCGCTGTTCCGCTGCCCCCACCCGATTCCACGACGTCCGGATACAGCGTGCCCTGAACGAGATAGTCAACACTGCGACCGTTTTCCCCTGCCTCGGCCACGATGTCGCGGGCCGCCTGCTCGAACACCCGGATGAACTCCCGGCCGATGATCTTGCGCTTGGCCTCAGGGTCCTCGACATCGGCGAGCGCGGACAGGAACCGATCAGCCGCGTCGACGACAACCAGTCGCACATCGGTGGCCGCGACGAAATCCCGTTCGACCTGTTCGGCCTCACCTTCGCGCAGCAGACCGTGATCGACGAAGACGCAGACGAGCTGCTCCCCCACGGCTCGCTGGACAAGCGCGGCGGCCACCGCCGAATCGACACCACCGGACAGCCCGCAGATGACCAATCCGTCGCCGACCTGCTCGCGAACGCGCGCGACCTGCTCGTCGATGACTCCCTCAGTCGTCCACTCCCGCGCACAGCCGGCGATGTCATGCAGGAAACGCTCCAGCATGGTCTGCCCATGGTCGGTGTGCATCACCTCGGGATGGAACTGAACTCCAGCCAGTCGGCGTGACACATCCTCGAACGCCGCAACCGGTGCCCCCGCCGAGCTCGCGGTCACAGCAAAACCGGGCGGCGCCTGGGTCACTGAATCTCCGTGCGACATCCACACCGATTGGGTGGCCGGGAGTCCGGCAAGCAGGACTGCGTCGGTGTCCGCCACCTCGAGCGGAGTCCCGCCGTATTCACGCGCCCCGGTGCGCTCAACGGTTCCACCGAGTGCTGCGGCCATCGCCTGGAAGCCGTAGCAGATACCAAACACGGGGATTCCGGCGTCGAACAGCGCGGCGTCGATGCCGGGTGCACCCTCGGCATAGACGCTGGCCGGGCCACCGGAGAGGATGACCGCGGCGGGTCGTCGCGCGATCATTTCGGCCACGGGCATGGTGTGAGGAACGATCTCGGAATACACCTGCGCCTCGCGGACCCGCCGCGCGATCAACTGGGCGTATTGGGCGCCGAAGTCGACGACAAGCACCACACCGCGGGGTTCGGGCACAGACAACGACGACACGGCAGCGAGCGTAGTCGCCCGCGCCGTGCCGTCGTGTCAGGGTCGGTCTGCTACCCCTAGCTTGCTCGTCAGGTCACTGATTGACGATATTCGGGTCCTGAGAGATCGCGAACCCGATGAGCGCGACGTACAGCACACCGAAGATCGCCCAGAGGACGAGCGCGATGATGCCGATGACGAATCCGGCCTTGGCCTGGCCATAGTTCGTCGCGCGCCCCTCCTCCGCCGCCTTCATGCCCATGCGGCCGAAGACGATGCCGAGGATGCCGCCGACAAATGGGATGCAGCCGATGATGCCGAGGATCGACAGGATCAAGGCTGCGGTGCCCATGCCGTTCTGCGGTGCTGCCCCATAGGCCGGCTGCCCCATCGGGGCACCTGGCGGCGGTCCCGCAGGAGGCCCCGGAGGCGGTGGCGGCCCCGGCGGCGGAGGCGGCGGGGGAGCTTCAGTCACGGTGTTCTCCTTCTAGGACGGAACCAGTTCTCCGGTCATACGGCGGTCAGGACTGCGACACCGCCACGACGCCGATGATGATGTAGAGGATGACACCGATGACGCCGAGGATCAGACCGACGATGCCCAGCACCCATCCGGCCTTGGCCATTCCGGCATTGTTCGCGGTGCCACGAGCGGCAGCGTCCATGCCCTGGCGGCCGAAGATGATCGCAATGATCGACAGGATGATCGGGCAGACGAAGAGTCCGAGGATGCCGGTGATGAGCGCGACGGTGCCCTTGGAGTTGTCCGGATAGGCGCCGGCGCCGCCCGCCGGCGGCGGAGGAGGTGGGGTTGCCATAGCGAGACCTTTCGTTTCGCAGGTGTACATCTCGGCCACCACGGCGGTGGCCCTCACGGGGTCGAACCTAGCGGCTGGCCGGGTCTCGGTCAGCCGAATCGCCCAAAGCGCCCCCATAAAGGCCTCCGCTCATTTACGGTCGGGGCAGAAGCATCGATGTGACGGAAATCACGGGGTCCTTCCATCGCGGCTCATGCGAACCACCCTTCACAACGGCGTTCATTGCCACCACGGCACCTACTTCGGGGAGAGACATGACCCACGTTCCCATCAGCGTGACCGTCGACGGCACCGTCTACGACGGCGAAGTCGAACCACGCGATCTGCTTGTCCACTGGCTGCGCGACTCACTCGGGCGCGTCGGCACAGTCGTGGGCTGCGATACCTCCAGTTGCGGCGCCTGCACGGTGCTGCTCGACGGACGCAGCGTGAAGTCCTGCAGCGTCCTGGCCGTTCAGGCCGACGGCCACTCGATCACCACCATCCAGGGTCTCGCCGAGGGCGAGGACAACTGGCACCCGGTCCAGACGGCGTTCAAGGAATGCCACGGCCTGCAGTGCGGCTACTGCACCCCGGGCATGGTGATGGCCACCGTCGACCTGCTCAACGAGAACCCCCACCCCACAGAGGAAGAGATTCGTGAAGGTTTGCACGGCAACCTATGCCGCTGCACCGGCTATCACAACATCGTGAAGTCCGTGCAGCATGCGGCCGAAGCGATGGGAGGGACGAAATGACCGACACTCTCGACACCAGCACACCGCTCGGTCGTCCGCTGCGCCGCAAGGAGGACGCGCGCCTGCTGCACGGCCAGACCAACTGGACCGACAACATCCAGTTGCCCGGCACGCTGCACATGGCGATCCTGCGTAGCCCGATGGCCCACGCCAAGATCACCAAGCTCGATGTGTCCGGCGCCTTGGATCAGCCGCACGTCGTCGCCGCCTACGGCGCCGCCGAACTCGGCGATCTCAATGGCGCGATCCCCTGCGTGTGGCCCGTGACCGACGACATCCAGATGCCGGCATTCCCCGCCCTCGCGGTGGACAAGGTCCGCCACGTCGGCGACTGCGTCGCGGTCGTCCTCGCCACCGACAAGGCCGCGGCCTATGACGCGCTCGAGGCCATCGAGGTCGACTACGAGCCGCTCCCCGCGGTGGTCGACATGGAGGCCGCGCTGCAGCCGGGCTCCCCCCTCGTCCATGACGGCGAGGGCGCCCCGATGACGAATGAGTGCTACACCTTCCCACTGCCCGGCACAGGGATCCCGTATGAGGAGGCCAAGGCCAAGGCCGATGTCGTGGTGAAGCGCCGCTTCATCAATCAGCGCATCATTGCCGGCTACATGGAGCCGCGTGCCGTCGTTGCTTCGCCCATGGGCATGAGCAATGAGATGACCGTGTGGTCGGCGACCCAGATCCCCCACGTTCTTCGGGTGCTTCTCGCTCTCGTGACGGGGCTGCCGGAGAACGCCCTGCGGATCGTCGCCCCGGACGTCGGTGGCGGGTTCGGCGGAAAACTGCAGTTGTATCGCGAGGAGGTCCTCGCCGTGCAGCTCGCCCGCCATCTCGGTCGGCCGGTGAAGTGGAATGAAACCCGCAGCGAGGACATGGTCGCCAGCCACCATGGCCGCGATCAGATTCAGGACATCGAGATCTGTGCCACAAAGGACGGCAGGCTGCTTGGCCTCAAGGTCGATCTGCTCGCCGATATGGGCGCCTACCTGCAGATCATCACCCCGGGCATCCCGCTGCTGGGCATGTTCATGTTCCCCGCGATCTACAAGATGGAGTCCTATGACTTCAACTGCGTCGGGGTGTTCACGAACAAGACTCCGACGGACGCCATCCGTGGTGCGGGACGCCCTGAGGCAACCTTCGCCATCGAGCGGATCATGGATGAGCTTGCCGCTGAGTTGAACATGGATCCGATGAAGTTGCGTGAAGCGAACTGGATCCAGCACGACGAGTTCCCCTACGCCACGATCGCCGGGTTGACCTACGACACCGGCAACTACGAGGCGGCGACCGCGAAAGCGATGGATCTGTTCGGCTACGACGAACTGCGTGCAGAGCAGGAGGCGCGTCGAGCGTCGGGCGATCCGGTGCAGTTGGGCCTGGGCATCTCGACATTCACCGAGATGTGCGGCCTGGCCCCCTCACGCACCCTCGGAGCGTTGAAGTACGTCGCCGGCGGCTGGGAGCACTGCACGATCCGGGCGCTTCCCACCGGCAAGATCGAGCTGATCACCGGCACCTCCCCCCATGGGCAGGGTCACGAAACGGCCTGGAGCCAGATCGCCGCCAGCATCCTCGGGGTCGACGTCGACGACATCGAGGTCGTGCACGGCGACACCGGGCGGGCGCCCTACGGCATGGACACCTACGGCTCGCGGTCGCTCGCGGTCGGAGGTCAGGCCATCAAGAAGGCCGCTGAGCGACTCGTCGAAAAGGCCAAGGTCATCGCCGCACATCAGTTGGAGTGCTCGGTTGATGACCTCGAATTCGTCGACGGCACCTTCCAGGTCAAGGGCGATCCGGAGAAGGCACAGCCGCTCGCGGCGGTCGCCTTCGAGGCTTTCAGCGCCCACAACCTGCCCGACGGTGTCGAGCCGACGCTCCAGGCCGAGGCGACCGGCGACCCGGAGGACTGCTCCTTTCCGCACGGAACCCGCCGGTGCGC
>JBDQGZ010000095.1:0-7479 GCA_040265115.1 Candidatus Nanopelagicales bacterium | reverse complement strand
CTGTGGTCACCCATGTGCGAGATCATCGTCAGCATCGAGGACCAGGTTGCTTCCCTCGATGCCCGGCCAGACATCCCCTTGATCGTCGAGGAGGCGCTCGCGAACGCCTACCGCCATGGGCACGCCGAACACATCGACGTCAAGGTGGCCAGGTCGGAGCGCGGAGTGACGGTCATCGTCACCGACGATGGATGCGGATTGACCGATGGTGAACCCGGTCTCGGGATGGCGTTGATCGCTCGACTCACGCAGGGCAACTTCTCCCTGGACAACCGTGATGGTGGCACCCAGCTCATCGCGCACCTCCCCTGACCCTGGCAGCATGGGGTTCGTGGGTCCCACGGCTGAGCAGGAGGTCGCCGGGAAGGAGCCCCTCCCCCAGCGGATCACGGGCACGGCCGACAACCTGCAGCGGAGATTCTCCTTCCTCGGCTTTCCCTATGGAGTGATCAAGAAGTACGGAGAGGACGCGGGCGCACGCCAGTCCGCACTGCTCACCTACTACGGATTCCTGAGCTCGATTCCTATCCTCCTCATCGTCGTGTGGTCAGCCAGTCAGATCCTGCGTGAAGACCCCCAGCTCCGCGATGACTTCATCAACGCCGTCGTTCCGGAGGGGATCGCTGACGCGGTGAACGCTGCACTCGAGTCGATGCCCACCTCACCCCTGCCTCTGATCATCGGCATTCTTGGTCTCCTCTTCACTGGGAACGGCATCGTCTTCACGGCCTACGACATCATCAATCAGTTGCAGGGTGTGCCCCATCGTGACCGGTTCAGTTTTTTCCCGCGCTACCTGCGCGCCTTCGTCACGCTGTTGGCACTACTTCTCGCTATTGGCGGCGTCGGTGGCGTCGCCGTCCTGGTCAACCACCTCGGTTCGGCAGCGCTGCTTCCCGGACTGCTGGTGATCTGGCTGATCCTGTGCGCATTGCTCCTCGCGAGCGTGGCGCTGCTGTCGGCCCGTCCACGCTCATGGCGCCCCGCGATTCCCGCAGTCATCATTGGAGGAACGATCCTGACGATTCTGACTCTGCTCGGGAGCTGGGCCCTCACCATGTTCGTCTCCCGGGCCGGAGCGGTCTACGGCCCCTTCGCCGCTGTCGTCGGGCTGTTCTCCCTGTTCTACATCGTCAGCCAGGGTCTGGTTTTTTCGGGTGAGATCGCCGTTGTGCTGCGTAAGCGCCTATGGCCACGCAGCCTGGTCACCAGTGATCCAACCCTCGCTGATGAGAGATCATTGCTGCTGCGCACCCGGGTCGAGGAGCGGACAGACGCCGATGTCGTGAATGCGGCTGTCGAGACGTCAACTGCAGAGGGGGAAGCAACCTCATCCGGCTCTGCGCCCTAGAACCACCCGCGCAATGATCTCGTCGCGCTACTTCAAGCGGATCTGAGTGATCACGCCGCCGTGATCTGAACCCCACAGAGGAACCTCTTCGGCACCTTCGATCGGCAAGGGCAGGACACGGGCCCAGTTCGATCCGAGTTTCCCCTTGCCCATGATCAGGTCGATGCGCACGGAGTAGTCCGATTCCGGGTTCTGCAACATATCCGCCTGACAGCAGGTCAGGCCCAGGCCGTGCCGACTCTCTCGCCACATGTCCGAGAAGTAGTCAGTGAGGATGGCGTAGGACCGGGTGTTCGAACCGTCTGCTGCCGAGTTGAAGTCGCCCGTGGCGATGAGAGGTCCAGGACGATCCTGCTTCACGATTTCAATGAACTCGCGTGCCTGCTTCTGCTGGATGCTGGCATACGACTCAACTTCGAGATGGGTGTTGGCGAACCGGAATTCACGACCCTGATACTCCATGTCGGCATAGAGCCACCCGCGATCGAACGAGCGCGGCCCCAGCGGAGTCGCCAGGCTCGCCTGGGCCGCGAAGCGTCCCGTGGAGAGGCTTCTGGGAGTCACTTTGATCCCCGAATTGTCGTTGACCAGGATCGCATCACGGTCCAGCAACGTGGCGTTGCAGTCGAAGGCCGGGAAGGTCCCATCACACTCCAGCGCTGGATTGACCAGAGGGGCGGAGATGCTGGCGTTGTTGACCGTGCCGACAACCGAATAATTGACGCCTTCAGCTTCCAGCGCAGCCATCAAAATCTCGAGGAAGTCGTAGTTCGGTAGGTCCGGACCACCATCAATGCGCGCCGCGGACCACTTGGTCACTTCCTGCAAGCCGATCAGATCAGGCTGCTCGTCCGCAATCGCCTTCGCAATGGTCTGCGCCCGCAGAGGGAAGTCGGTGGCGACGGCCGTGCCATAGATCGTGGCTACCGCCTCAAGGAATTCCACCGCATCTTGCGCCTCGATCGCAGGGTCAAGGCTTGACCCGAGGTAAAGATTCTGAGTCATGACAGTCAGGCGGGCAGGCTCCCGAGGTGCTGCCTGCGCCGTCAGCATAGTCGCTGGAACGGTGGCTGCAACGAGGCTGACAGCGGCGAAACACGCCGCCCACGGCCGAATTCGCGAAGTCATATACGAACACTAGGGGATCAGAGAGCTCAGGGTGGTTCATTCATCTGACTCGCACGGTGGCAGTGGCCGCTACCGCCCCCGAGGCGCGGAGAACGACCCTCCACGAGGCTGCGATTCAGACTGGAGGCGGCCCTAGACGCTCCGAGGGTGCCCTCTAGGATGTTCCTCGCTTCATGAGGGAATTACCCATTCCCCGTCCCTTCGATGGGACGCGCCGCCTTAGCTCAGGGGTAGAGCAACGCACTCGTAATGCGTAGGTCCGGGGTTCAAATCCCCGAGGCGGCTCTGGTTGGTTTCGTCCTGCTCGTGGGGAACGTGGTCGCTCATGAGGATTTCCTTCCCTGATCCCCGCTAACGCGAGGGAACGAAATGGGAACATCTGCTGACGTCTTTCCCGCTGCCACAGCATCCAGCCCCTGAGCCAGGCGATCGAGATCGTCGCCGTAAAGACCCCCGTAAGTGTCCAACGTCAGGCGGATGTCCGAGTGCCCCATGGCGGCCTGAAGGACCTTGGGATTGGTTCCACCTCTTACGGCCAGAGCCGCATAGGTGTGTCTCAGAGAGTGGGGGGTGATGCCTTCAAGTCCAGCTTCGACGACAGCCTTGTTGAAGACGTCCCGGCGCCACCGGGAGTAGCGCAGGGGCCCACCCCTAGGAGCGCGAAATAGCAGGCCGTCTGGCGCAACGACGGAAGCAAGTCGGCGTTCAAGCACTGACCGAAGCACCTTCGGGATGGGGACCGTCCTCTCCCTTCCCGACTTGGGCGGCACTATTTCAAGGCGACCTCGAACATCCGAGTGCGCTCTGCGAACTTCGAGGCGCCCTGTCCACCGGGGCCAGGCATTGCAGGCGATGGCCGACGCGGGGTCCTCGACCGCAGTCTTGCTGGACGACGGCGACCACCCGCTGCGCTGGATCGACGAGCGCTCGTTGAATTCCGCCGGGGCCATCGAGTCCGCCGGGCGACCCATCACCGTCCAGGTGCAGCCCGAGGACACGCTCCAGGATGCGCTCTCCGCGATGCTCACCACGTCCAGCGGAATGGCTGTGGTCGTGGACGCTCGAGGCCGCTACCTGGGTGGCTGCACCATCGAGGGTCTCGCCTCGCTGCTGCTGCACACGGGCAATGGGAATGGTTCGGCGTGACATCGATCGCAGTCACGCCGTCGCGCAGGCCCAGGCGCAGCCTGTCGGCCTGGACGTCAGACCAGCTTGACCTCATCGTGACGCCGTTCTTCGCGGCGATCCTGGCAATCCTGCTCGCGACGGTGTGGATCTACTCCGATATCGACGACACCACGAGCAGGATCCTCGAGCCGAGCGAACTGCTGAGGCAGACGTATCAGCAGCTCTACCTGGCGTTCTTCTCCACGGTGCTCGTCATCCTCGTGGCTGTCCCCATCGGGATCATCGTTACGCGCGAGTCGGTGCCGCGGATCAAGGACAGCCTCGTGTCGATCCTGGGCCTGGGCCAGGCGATCCCGGCGTACGGCCTCATCGTGCTCTTCTTCGTCTGGCTTGGCTCAGGTCCGACAACGGTCATCATCGCGCTGGCAACCTTCGCGCTGCTGCCGGTGCTGCGCAACACCATCGTGGGCCTGGAACGGGTCGACCGGTCGGTCATCGAAGCGGGCAAGGGCATGGGCATGACCGGCCTTCAAAGCCTGACGCGCACCGAACTGCCGCTTGCGGTGCCTGTGATAATCGCGGGGATCCGGACCGCTGCCGTCATCAACGTCGGCATGGCATCCCTCGCCTTCCTCATCGGCGGTGGAGGCCTGGGCGAGACGATCAACGCGGGACTGAAGCTCAATCGGCCGACGGCGATCTTCGTCGGCGCCGCCCTCGTCGCACTCATTGCCCTGCTGTTCGATTTCTTCGGCGGCCTCGCGCAGAGATATCTGCGGCCCAAGGGCGTGTGACCCGCCGGGTCTAGCATCGGTCCACCTTGAGAATGGGGGAGTGACCGTGCCTCTCATGTGGTCCGTGTGCGCCCTCGATCGCGATGGCCGGGTGATCGAGGAGGTCGATGCCGATCAGGCCCAGTCGACTGCGAGCATCGGCAAGACTTTCCTGCTGTGCGAGGTCGCCGAGCGCTTCGTCGAGGGGCGCCTCGACCCGGGTGCGACCATCCTGCGCGATCCCGCTCTGCGGGTGGCCGACTCCGGCCTGTGGCAGCACATGGCCCAGTCGGAGCTGTCGTTGGCGGACGTGGCCCTACTTGTGGCGGCCGTCAGCGACAACTGGGCCACGAACACTCTGCTGGACCTTGTCGGCCTCGAGGCCAGCGCTGCGCGCGCACGTGCCCTGGGCTGTGAGGGGAGCGGGCTGCACGACTTCGTCCGCGATGCGCGCGGTGAGGGCGATGCTCCGCGGCTGTCGACGGGCACGGTACGCGAACTCGCGGAGGTGGCTCGCCGCATCCATGTGGCTTGTTGCGGCACTCCTGTCCTGGGCCTGTCGCAAGGTGCGGCTCAACTCGTCGAGGGGTGGCTTGCCGCGGGTGTCGACCTGAGCATGATCCCGGCCCCGCTTCACCTTGATCCGCTCGCTCACGTCAACGGACCGATCCGTCTGTGGTCAAAGACCGGCACGGATGTCGGCGTGCGCGCGGACATGGGTGTCATTTGGTCAGACAAGGACGCGGTGGCCTACGCCGCTGTGGCCAACTGGGATCCCCGGGAGGATCGCGGTGCCGAAGCCATGCAGCGCATGCACGAGGTCGGGATGAAGCTGACCGCTCGCGCGTGGTGAGGCACTACTCGGCGGCCACGCATACACTCGCGCGTATGTATGACGTCGCCCTGAGCGTGTCTGCGTGCGCTCGATCGGGCACGCGGGCAGATGTTGCGTGGATGATCGCCCCGACCCCGTCGAACGACGCCGTGGCCTTCACGCCCGGGGGTGGTCGTCTCGGCAAACTCGCCGGTGGCGCCTTTGATGGCGTGCTGGCGGACGTCGCGGCGCGCCAGTTAAGCCGCGGGCGACGGGTCCGGCACACCGTCACCGCCTTCGAGAGCCCCCTGAGCGGCCTTCCGGAGGGCACGCCCGTGGAGTTCCTCGTCGTGCCGGCCGACCAGCTCCCCGCGGACGTGTGGGGCATGCTGCTTGGCCAGCAGCCGGTGGCTGTCCGGGCGGTCATGGATAACGACGAGGTCGCGTCGGTCCTGATTGACGAGGCGTCCGGGGCAGCCGGCCCTGAGGTCGTGGTCGGCCCCGACGAGCTGCGCACGGTCTTCGCCCCGATCCCCAGGCTCGTGATTGCAGGGGGAGGCCCGTTTTCTGAGGCCCTGGCCGCGCAGGGGCGACTGCTGGGGTGGCAGGTGGTCGTGGAAGGTCGACCTGAGATGGTCACCGGCCTCACCGCGAGCCTGGGGCCGCTGGACGCCGTGGTCGTCATGGGTCATGACGTCGAGTCCTCGAGCAGGTGCCTGATGTCGGCCCTCGAGAGCGACGCGGGCTATGTGGGCGCCCTGGGGTCCTCGGCGATGCAGCAGGCACGTGCCGACTGGTTGGCCTATCGGGAGGTGACGGACCTCTCGCGCGTCCATGGCCCGGCGGGGCTGCCGCTGGGCGGGAAGGCGCCCGCGGAAGTGGCCGTCGCGATCGTGGCGGAGATCCTCGACGAGCGGGCGGACTAGCCCCTTCACCGATCTCACCGGTGTCCGTGCCGCCGCGCCAGGAGTGGCCGGTGGGGCCACTTCGTGACCGGCCTCACGATTCCTGGTTGCGCCCTGCCCCCAGGGGTGTAGTTTGCCCGAATTGGCTTCACCTCGGGAGAGGACATCGCATGGCCGTGGAATCCACCGGGCACGAGCGCGGCAATCCGCGCCTGTACGCCCTGATCGAGAATTCGCCCAAGGAGGGCCCGAGCCCGACTGTTTGGGCCTGGCCGCAGTTCACGGAGTTCCTCAAAGTCGCGGGTCAGCCCGTGCAGGGCCCGTGGCCACCGCACCAGGAACCCCGACCCGATCCCGATGCCGACTCCCTCCCTGTCGCCGTGCGCGACCAGGGTCAGGCCTGAGAACACCCGCGAGAGGAATCCATGTATCCATCACAGTTCGCGTATGACGCGCCGACGTCGGTGAATGAAGTAATCGCGATCCTCGATCGCAGCAATGGCGAAGCAAAGGTCCTGGCGGGTGGCCAGAGCCTCATCCCCATGCTCAAACTGCGCTTCGCTTCTCCTGAGCGCATCGTCGACATCAACAACATCGACGGGCTCGACTACATCCGACAGGACCCCGATGGGTCGTTGCGCATTGGTGCTCTGGTCCGTCATGAGGACCTGGAGTACTCCGACCTCATCGCTGAGACCCAGCCCACGCTCGCAGCGGCCGCCTCACTTGTTGCCGACCCGCTCGTGCGCACGCGCGGCACCTTTGTGGGCTCGGTGTGCCACGCCGATCCGCAGGGCGACTGGGCGGCCACGATGATCGCTCTCGACGGGCGTGTCGTTGCTCAGGGCCCGAGCGGCCGGCGTGAGATCGCCATGAAGGACTTCGTGTTGGGCCCCTTCACCAACGCCCTCGCGTACAACGAGGTCGCGGTCGAGGCGGTCATCCCGCCCGCCAAGGGCACCCGCAAGGGCAGCTACCTCAAGCTCGAGCGCCGCGTCGGCGACTTCGCGACGGCATCGGTCGCGGTAGCGCTCGACATGAACGGCGAGACCGTCCAGCGCGCCGGCTGTGCTCTCGCGGGAGTCGGGGGCAAGACCATCGACGCCAACGCGGAGATCTCGGCAGCCCTTGTTGGCAAGACTCTTGATGCCGCCACGATCGAGGCCGCGGCAGACGCCGTTGCCGGGGCCTCGGATCCGCGCACCGATCATCGGGGATCTGCGGCATACAAGCGGCAGATCGTCAAGACCTTCGTCACCCGCATCCTCACCCACATCGCCCAGTCCGAGCAGAAGGCGGCCTGACCATGACCAGCCTCTACGAAGAGATCCCCACCGCACCGGCCGCGGACGTGCCCACGAGGCGCGTCACGATCACGGT
>JBDQGZ010000094.1:0-7493 GCA_040265115.1 Candidatus Nanopelagicales bacterium | reverse complement strand
GCGAGCTCGTCGGGCGTCAGCGGATAGTGCGCCCCGTCGCTGGTGAGAACGGGCAAGCCGGCATTCGGCATGCAGCTAATGCCTAGGCGTGTTGATCGAGCAAGGGTGCGTAGATGCTCACTCATCTCTGCCGGACCTGTGGCGCAGTTCAATCCGATCAGGTCGATGTCGAGGGGTGCCAGGGCGACAAGTGCGGCCGCCGTCTCGGAACCAAGCAGCATCGTTCCATTGGTCTCGACGGTGATCTGAGCGATCAGGACAACGTCTCGGTCGGTCTCTGCTCGCGCCGCGCGGCAGCCATTGATCGCCGCTTTGGCCTGGAGCAGATCCTGGGTGGTCTCCACGAGAAGCGCATCCACTCCACCGCGGATCAATCCGCGCGCCTGCTCGGCGTAGGCGTCCTTCAACTCGGCGTAAGTCACATGGCCGAGCGTGGGGAGTTTCGTCCCTGGGCCGATGGCCCCCAGAACCCACCGAGGGTTCTCCACGGTGCTCCACCGATCTGCAGCGTCCCGCGCAATCCTGGCCCCAGCTTCCGCGAGTTCACCGATTCGTTCGGGAATGCCGTACTCCCCTAGGTTGGCGAGATTCGCCCCGAAGGTGTTCGTCTCGATGCAATCAACCCCGACGGCGAGGTAGGCATCATGCACTGCACTCACGACATCGGGCCGCGTCACGTTGAGGATCTCATTGCATCCTTCGTGGCCCTCGAAATCATCAAGCGGGCATTCCGCAGCCTGGAGCATCGTCCCCATGGCACCGTCAGCGACCACGACACGTTCCGCCAGGGCGGATCTCAGCGTGACTCTCGAAGAGGACTCGGCCCCAGTAGCTGTCGACATGGTGGCTCCAAGACTAATGGTCCGGGCTAGCGTAGGCTGCGTCGGCGGTTGTCCGCTCCTGATCGTCTGGGTGGGTCCGCGGGACGGCTGACAGGATGCCCGATGAGGGGAGGTGCGACATGATCGAATTCGAAACCCTCCCGGATTTAGTCGATCCCGTCCTCGTGTGTGCCTTTGAAGGCTGGAATGACGCGGGTGAGGCAGCCTCGGATGCGATTGCACATCTGCGTGATGTCTGGACGGCTCAGCCCCTGGCCGAACTGGACTCAGAGGACTACTACGACTACCAGGTAAATCGCCCATTCATCCGTATGGATGAGACTGGGGTGCGGGAGCTCACGTGGCCGTCAACGCGCGTGTACGTGGCCCGACTTCCTCTCGCTGCCCGGGACGTGATCCTCGTCCAGGGCATCGAACCCAACATGAGATGGCGGCAGTTCACCGACGAGATCGTCCACCTCGCGACCGAACTGGGGGTCACCCTCGTGGTGACCCTGGGTGCGCTGCTGTCGGACAGTCCGCACACCAGGCCCGTCCCGGTCACGGGAACGGCGTCAGATGGCCGGGTAGCCGCCAACCTCGGAGTGGAGCCGTCGCACTACGAGGGACCGACCGGCATCGTCGGAGTCATGCATGACGCGTGTCACCGTCGCGGACTTCCCTCGGTGTCGCTGTGGGCGGCTGTTCCCCACTATGTCGCGCAGTCGCCGTCACCGAAGGCCACCCTGGCACTCGTGCGTCGTGTGGAAGACCTGCTTGACGTTCCAGTCCCCCTGGGGGACCTCACCGAGGATGCCCGGGCGTGGGAACTCGGGGTGGACGAGATGGCAGGCGAAGATGAGGAAGTGGCGGATTACGTGCGACAGCTGGAGCAGGCTCGCGATGCTGCCGATCTCCCCGAGGCCAGTGGTGAAGCCATTGCGCGAGAATTCGAGCGATACCTGCGACGGCGAGGAGACACCGACCCCTCCTAACTGCCCCGGACGGTCATGGCAGCAGGCTGATGCCGAGCAGCGCTCGAGCAGCCTCATCGACCCTGGCGCCATCGTTCGCCGGTCCCTCGCGACGGCGGTGGGAGGTGGATGACCATCGGTCCAGGATGCTGAACGCAGCGACAGTGTCGAGATCGTCGGAAAGTCGGTCCCGAATCGCCTCCCGCACATCATCGGCGCCGTGAGTGTGGCCGCTTCGAGCGGCCTCCCGCCAGCGGCCAAGGCGCTCATCTGCCCGACTGAGGTCGGAATCCTGCCACTCCCAATCATGGCGGTAGTGGTTGTTGAGGAGGGCGACCCGCAGCGCGCTGGGGTCTGCTCCCTGGGCGAGAAGGCGGGAGACAAATACGAGGTTGCCCCGAGACTTGCTCATCTTGTGACCCTCATAGCCCACGAGCCCGGCATGCACGTAGTGGCGCGCGTACGGCCATTCAGCTGTGGTGCTTTCCGCGTGGGCCGCACCCATCTCATGGTGGGGGAAGATCAGATCGCTTCCGCCGCCCTGTACGTCAAAGGACATGCCCAGCGTGTCGAGTGCGATTGCGACGCACTCGATGTGCCAGCCCGGACGGCCATGCCCCAGCGCGGTCTCCCACGCCGGCTCATCCGGACGGGCAGCCAGCCACATGAGGGGGTCCAGCGGATTTCGCTTCCCAGGTCGATCCGGATCACCCCCACGTTCGGCGAAGAGTTCCATCATGGTGGGCAGGGAGTAGCCGGACACTTCACCGAATCGGGAAGCCGCTGAGATGTCGAAGTAGAGATCCGACTCGACGTGGTAAACGACACCTCGGTCAAGCAGATCGATGATGATGTCCACGATCGAAGGGATCGACTCCACCGCGCCGAGATAATCATGGGGAGGTATGACCCGCAGCGCTGCCATGTCGGACCTGAACAACTCGGTCTCGCGATCGGCGATCACTCGCCAGTCCTCCCCGAGGGCCACCGCCCGCTCAAGGAGAGGATCGTCGATATCGGTCACGTTCTGGGTGTAGTGAACTGCGTGACCGGCATCACGCCACACGCGCTGCAGAATGTCGAATGTGAGGTAGGTGAAGGCATGGCCGAGGTGGGTGGCGTCATAGGGGGTGATGCCGCAGACGTACATCCGCGCGGTCTGTCCTGGCGCTGTCGGACGGACCTGTCGTGTCGCCGTGTCATACAGACTCAGCGGTCGTCCGACCCCCGGCAGGTCGGGGATGTCTGGGTTCGCCCATGCCTCCACGAGGCGAGCCTAGCGATGCACGAGTTCTCCCCCGCAGAACAGTCGATGCGAGTCACCGTCACATCGGTGGCCAGGGCAACGCGGGTTCGTCACCTCGAGGCTCAGGGAAGACCGGGTGGTCGATCAACTCCTGGACCCGCTCGGTGAGTGCGGCCCATTCAGCGCGGGATAGCCAGGCTCGTACCATGGCAAGATCTTCATCGGGCGCCTTGAGATCCTCCATGAGTCGGACAACCGCATCCATCAAGTCCCCGGGAATCTGCTCTCCAGCCCAACCCCACAGCACAGTGCGCACTTTCGGCTCGACATGGAAAGTGAGGCCATGGTCGATGCCGACGAGATCACCGTTGAATCGGCGTAGGACGTGACCGCCTTTGCGGTCGGCATTATTGGTGATCAGGTCGAACACGGCCAGCTTTTGCAACTGCGACGAATCCTCATGGACGAGCAGGACGTCGCTTCCGTCGTACGTCGTCGCCTCGAGCACGATTTTCCACGAGGCATTCCATTCGTCGGGGCGAATGACATCGACCGCCGGGCGCTCCCCGTCGTCATCGACCCACACCTGGCACATACCCGGTCCGTATGGCCCATCATCTCGCCAGACCGTGGTCGGCACGATGTTCCATCCGAGTCGATCGTCGATCACTCGAGCAGCAACTTCCCGGTGACTGAGTGATCCGGTCGGGAAGTCCCACAGGGGACGTTCCCCGCGCCGCGGCTTGTAGACGCACATGAATTTCCCCACGCCCTCGTCTTCGATCAGGCATCGCAACGTTGCGTTGGAAGCCCCGCTGAGGTGACCCTCGATGGTGAGCTCCGATGCATAGAGCGCTCGGGCGATCTCCTCACCACTCGATGTTGATCCGGGTGTTCGATCAGCCACTGCGACGATATCCGTTCGCCCTCGGACAGATATGACCGGTGGCTTCCAAGGGCAATTGACACAGGGGACACTCGGGTCGTCCGGCGGAGATAACGGCCCTCGTGCGATCGATGAACGCCAATGATTCCGATACCGCTAGTCGAACTCGAAGGGTGTCGGGTGCTTCATCATCGTCGTCTCCGACATCAGCAGGCGGCAGATCGTCGGCGCTATGAAACTCCAACACGAACCGGTCGTCTTCTGGATCCCAGGCCATGCCAATCGATCCGACGGTGAAGTCCTCCTCGATCGGTGAGCTGAGAGGGTCATCGTCCCGTGGCCCCGGCGGCACCTCGGCGCTAATGGCGCCCTGTTCTTGAAGCGTGGCGATGACCTGGGCGAATCGATCCGCCAGGGTGGCTGCCTGCTGCTTCTCCAATCGAAGGCTGACGGTCACGCGATCCTGACTGACCTGCAGATAGAACACTCGCTCACCCGGGAGACCCACAGTGCCGATGACGATTCTGTCGGGTGAGGAGAAGGACCTGATGCTTCGTGTCACTGTCGGCCTCCTCGTGATGTGCGCGTGGACGGCGGCGAGGTCGGACCCGCACCTCCACCGACGGTCTGCGAGGTGGGCGCAGATCGGGCTCCGAAGACGGAGAGATCCGCGTCGGTGGAGTTCATCATCAGCACGGTGGCTCGCTGCGGTCCGTAGTCGACGACGGAGATCGATCCTGGATCCACCGAAATCCGCTGGAAGGAATCGAAAGGCATGCCGAGCGCGTCGGCCAGGATGGACTTGATCACGTCTCCGTGGCTCACAACGGCGTATCGAGCCTTGTCTCCCAGCCGGCCATTCCAGTCGGCGATCGCGCCCACTCCCCTGGCCTGCATGTGCAGGAGAGACTCACCCTCCTCACCTGGGAAGGTCACTTGACTCGGTCGCTGCTGGATGGTCTTCCACAGAGGTCGCCGAGAGAGGACGGAGAGCTTTCGCCCGGTCCAGTCGCCATATCGGCACTCCCCGACCCGACTGTCGAGTGCGATATCGGCGCGCCCGGTTTGCTCGTCGAGGATCGCCTCCGCCGTGCTGATGGTGCGCTCCAATGGGCTTGACACAATCACGGCCAGCCGGATTCCAGCGAGCCGCACGCCTGCTCGCTGAGCCTGCGAGACCCCCACGTCGTCGAGAAGAACTCCTGGCGACCATCCAGCCAACACTCCTGCTGTATTGGCACTCGAGCGCCCATGTCGCACCAGGAATACTGTTGTCATGTTTCCCAGACTATGACCCGGGACCAATCTCGGCTCAGCAATGGGCTGAGAGTTGTCCAAGATAGATGCGGTTGTGTGGCGCGCGTGGTGACGTCATCCCGGAATGGCACTGTGCCCTTGGCTATCGAGCATGTGGTTCACCCCTGGATCACACCAGCTCCTAAGAGGATGAATAGGACAGCTGCCAGGCCAATGCGGTAAACCACGAACGGCAGGTAGGAATTCGAAGAGATGTACCGGATCAGCCAGGCGATCACGGCATAGCCGACGGTGAAGGAGATCGCCGTCGCCAGCAGGATGGGGCCCCAGGAAACCTCAGGTTCGTCCGCGATCCGCGTGGCCTCGTAGAACCCAGATCCGAGCACGGCCGGAATAGCAAGCAGGAACGCATATCGGGTGGCCGCTTCACGTGTAAGGCCGAGGGTGAGGCCCATGGAGATCGTGGCCCCGGAGCGGGAAACACCAGGGATCAGTGCGAGCGCCTGCGCGCCGCCCAAGGCGAGCGCATCTCGGGTCCGCAGGGTGGTGACTGGCCGGGTGCGACGTCCCCAGCGGTCTGCAGCTCCCAGTAGCAGACCGAAAACCACCAGCATGGTCGCAGTCAGCCAGAGGTTTCTCGCCACGGTTTCGATTTGCTCGGTGAACGCTAGCCCGAGGATGACGATGGGAATCGTGCCGAGGATGACGTACCACCCCATCTTGGCGTCGAAGTCCCGCCGGTACTCAGGGTGGATCAGCGATCGGCTCCAGCTCGACAGGATGCGCGCCAGGTCCTTGCGGAAGTACACAAGGACTGCTGTCTCCGTTCCAATCTGTGTGATCGCAGTGAAGGCGGCACCGGGATCAGACCAGCCCAGCAACTGCGACACGGCGAACAGGTGAGCGCTAGAGGAGATGGGCAGGAATTCCGTGAGCCCCTGCAGAATGCCGAGGACGACCGCCTCGAACCAACTCACCACCGGGTTGGGTGTTCCCGGTCTTCAATCCCCATGGCCAGGCTCACGAACCCAGGCCGGATTCGTCGAGCACCTCGGCCATCGTGCGCACCGTCGCCATCCGCTCGGCGAGGTCACCCGCGTAGACCGCGATCGTCAAGGTCGTGACTCCAGCCTCGGCATATGCGGACAGTCGATCCTTGATCCGCTCGCGCGGTCCGATGAGTGACGTCCTATCGATGAACTCCATGGGGACCGCCGCAGCTGCTCCGACGTAGTCCTTGCCGAGGTAGAGGTCCTGCACCTGCTTGGCCTGCTCCTCGTATCCCATTCGGCACGCCAGGGCGTTGTAGAAATTCTTCTCACGAGATCCCATGCCGCCGATATAGAGCGCCGAGTACGCGCGCACCGGCCCGGCGCAGGCCTCGAGGTCATCGCCGATGACGACGGGCACCGTGGGGACGATGTCGAAACCGTCCATGGTGAGCCCGGCCTTGGCGCGTCCCGCTTCGATCTGCTGCCGTTGTTCTCCCGATGACTCGGGTGCGAAGAAGATCGCCAACCATCCATCTGCGATCTCGCCGGCCAATTCGAGGTTCTTCGGGCCCACGGCCGCGAGATAGATGGGGATCCGATCACGCACGGGGTGCACCGTGAGGGTGAGTGCCTTGCCCGGTCCGTCGGGTAGCGGAAGGGTGAAGAACTCACCCTCGAAGGTGAGTCGTTCACGGGACAGCGCCTTTCGAATGATCGAGACATACTCACGGGTTCTCGTCAGGGGCTTATCGAATCGAACGCCGTGCCATCCCTCAGATACCTGAGGGCCTGAGACACCGAGCCCGAGCCGAAACCGTCCCTGCGAGAGAGTGTCCAGCGTCGCCGCCGTCATGGCTGTGTTCGCGGGGGTGCGCCCTGGAATCTGAAAGACCGCCGATCCCACGTCGATGTGCTCTGTCTGGGCGGCAACCCAGGCCAGGACGGTGGCCGCATCGGAGCCGTACGCTTCAGCCGCCCAGGCGACGGCGTAGCCGAGCCGGTCTGCCTCACGGGCCAGGGCCAGGTTGTCAGCGTCGTTTCCGGCGCCCCAATATCCGAGATTGATTCCCAAGCGCATGGTGGCGTCCCCTTCGTAGGCGATGACTGGTCTTTGGCGATGGCTGACCTCGCGGCCTTTAGCGCAGCCTCGGCGGTTGTCGTTGACCAGCCTAACCACAGATCATCGAGGTGAGCACCGAGCATGAGGGCGACACCTGGTCTAGACCGACATGCTTGCGAGCAGCCCCCGTTCGTGATGGGGTCGGGGAGTGACCCCGTGGGATAGAAAGGCCTCGGCGCACTACGAGTACCGCCAGG
>JBDQGZ010000093.1:0-7519 GCA_040265115.1 Candidatus Nanopelagicales bacterium | reverse complement strand
GGCCGTACCTGGATTGTCATTGGTGGAACGGGCAACTACGGGGGTGCCAGTGGTGCGGCAACGGGGATCGTGAGGTCCGGCACCTGGAAGACGAAGGCGACCTACCGGAGGTAGTCCCCGCTTTCTGCGCACCTAGACTGTGGGCACTCCCACCCTCCGGCTGCGAAGGAGCCCCGCATGGCCCGCGTCATCGTCGACGTCATGCTCAAGCCCGAGATCCTCGACCCCCAGGGTCGAGCCGTGAGCGGCGCCCTCGCGCGACTGGGCATCGACGGGGTGAGCGATGTGCGCCAGGGCAAGAGGTTCGAGATCACCCTGGACGGCGAGGTCGATGCTGATCGTGAGGCGGAACTCGAACGCATCGCGGAGGAACTGCTGAGCAATCCGGTGATCGAGGACTACACGCTGCGGATCGAACCGTGACCGCACGCGTCGGGGTGGTGACCTTTCCCGGGTCGCTCGATGATCGAGACGCGGCGAGGGCGGTGCGACTTGCGGGCGGGAAGCCGGTGAGCCTGTGGCACGCCGATGCTGATCTCCATGATGTCGACGCGGTCGTACTTCCGGGTGGGTTCTCCTATGGGGATTACCTCCGCTGCGGTGCGATTGCCCGGTTTGCCCCCGTCATGGATTCCATCATCGACCGGGCCCGGTCCGGCATGCCGGTGCTGGGCATCTGCAATGGATTCCAGATCCTCTGCGAGGCGCACCTGTTGCCGGGAGCCCTGACGCGCAATGACCACCTGCACTTCATCTGCCGAGATCAGCGCCTGCGGATCGAGAACGCGCAGACCGCCTGGACGACCTCGTTCACCGAGGGTGAGGAGATCGTCATCCCGCTGAAGAACGGCGAGGGCGGCTACGTGGCGGACGAGGCGACCCTCGACATGCTGGAAGCGGAGGGCCGGGTGGTGGCCCGCTATCTCGAGGTCAATCCCAATGGCTCGCGCCGAGACATCGCCGGCATCACCGATCCGACGGGGCGCATCGTCGGGCTGATGCCCCACCCCGAGCATGCGGTGGAGGATCTCACCGGGCCGAGCACCGATGGTCTCGGTTTCTTCACCTCCGCGCTCACCGCCCTCCTCCGGTAGGCCTTCTCCAGGGATCCGCCCGACACACGAGTAGGGGAATCCCGACGAGGTGGTTGACCTGTTCCGCTTCATCTGGTCGGGTACCAGCATGCGCATGCCCACGAAACTGACCCGTCCTGTCCTCGCGTCGACCGCAGCCCTCGCGCTCGCGATCCCGCTCGCTGTTTCCTCCCCGGCTCAGGCAGCTACCTACAAGGCCCTCGGCCAGAAGGCCCTGGCGAACTCGTCCCTGGGTGCTGCCGATGTGCCGCGCTGGATGGCACGCGGGACGACGCCCGAGGTCGAGCGCACCTTCCTCAAGGGTGATGCGGCGTTGCGGCCCGACCTGTGCCTTGATGCCAACGGCGATGCGATCGAGGGCAAGCAGCCCAAGAAGTACATGGGGTCCATGGTCAACACTCGGGTGAATCTTGACGACTTCCAGTTCATCGAGTTGAACTCCAACATCTACCAGTACAAGACCCGGGCCGCTGCGGAGCGGGCCTGGAGCAAGCTTCAGGTTGGAGCTGCCCAGTGCGCCGGAAGCATTGAGGTGGATGTCGAGGAAGAGGGAGCCTCCGTGCGCGCGGCGATCACTACCGAGGTGCACACCACGCAAGGCCTGTTCGGTACTCCGGGCCTGTCGCTGTTCCAGGACGTCAGCCTCGATGTCAATGCGGCGGATCTCGAGATCGCGCTCATCGGTGACCAGTACTCGAACTACTACCTCGCCGGGATGTCGATCATCCGTGTGGAGATCGCCAACATCAACGGTGACTTTCGTGGCATCGGTCGAGTCTCTCGCGGCTTCGTCAACTCCATGGCGATCGTGGTCGCTCAGCGGGTCCAGCAGCGCACGACCCGCTAGGCGACCGGGGTTAATCGGTCGACTCCTTGGGCATGACAGGATTCGGGCGTGACCCTGGACACCGTCACCCACGCCGCCGAGCACCCCGATGACACTCAGCCCTTCACTGAACTGGGGCTGAAGCCTGACGAGTACGACCGCATACGCGAGATCCTCGGGCGCCGACCGACATCAAGCGAGTTGGCGATGTATTCGGTCATGTGGAGTGAGCACTGCTCCTATAAGTCCTCGAAGGTGCACCTGCGCCAATTCGGGGACAAGCAGCCCGAGGACGGTTGGCCCCAACTCATGGTCGGCATCGGGGAGAACGCCGGTGTCGTTGATGTCGGAGATGGATGGGCGGTGACCTTCAAGGTCGAAAGCCACAACCACCCCTCGTTCATCGAGCCCTACCAGGGAGCGGCCACCGGGGTTGGGGGCATCGTTCGCGACATCCTGTCGATGGGTGCTCGGCCGATGGCGATCCTCGACCCGTTGCGGTTCGGGCCAGCTGATGCGCCGGACACGCGCCGTGTTCTGCCCGGGGTTGTGGCCGGCATCGGCGGCTATGGGAACTGCCTGGGCCTGCCGACGATCGGCGGCGAGGTTGTCTTCGACGAGACCTACGCCGGCAATCCGCTGGTGAATGCGATGTGCGTGGGCGCTATGCGCCACGAGGAGGTGCACCTCGCTTCGGCACGCGGTGTCGGAAACCTCATCGTGCTGTACGGCGCACGCACGGGCGGCGATGGCATCGGCGGTGTGTCCGTCCTCGCCAGTGAGACATTCGAGGCTGGAGGCCCTGCAAAGCGCCCCGCGGTGCAGGTTGGTGATCCATTCATGGAGAAGTTGCTGATCGAGGCGACCCTCGAAGTGTTGCACGGTGGGCTCGTCGAGGGAATCCAGGATCTCGGCGGTGCGGGGATCTCCTGCGCGACCAGCGAACTTGCCTCCAATGGTGAGGGTGGCATGCATGTCTGGCTGGATCGAGTTCCGCTCCGCGATTCATCTTTGAGCCCTGAAGAGATTCTCATGAGCGAGTCCCAGGAACGCATGTGCGCGGTTGTATCGCCGGACAACATCGACGCGTTTATGGCGATCTGTGCGAAGTGGGACGTCGAGGCAGTCGTCATCGGAGAGGTCAACGATTCAGGTCGACTGACGATCGACTATCAGGGCGAACGTATCGTCGATGTCCCACCGCGGACAGTCGCCCACGAGGGGCCGGTATATGAACGCCCGATGGTACGCCCCACGGATTTTGATGCGTTGCAGGCGGATTCACCGGATGAATTGATCAAGCCCCTGACCGATGGAGAGTTGCTCGACACGCTCATGCGCATGGTGGCATCTCCGAACCTAGCGTCTAAGTCATGGATCACCGATCAGTACGACCGGTATGTCCTGGGCAACACCGTGCTCGCTCAGCCGGAGGATTCCGGGATGGTGCGGATCGACGAGGAGACCGGACGCGGCGTCGCGGTGTCGACTGACTGCAATGGTCGATTCGTCCGGCTCGATCCCTACGCAGGAACCCAACTTGCGCTCGCGGAGGCCTATCGCAATGTGGCTGTGAGCGGGGCGCGCCCGACAGCGGTGACGAACTGTCTGAACTTCGGGTCCCCGGAGGATCCGGAGGTGATGTGGACCTTCGCTGAAGCGGTGCGTGGTCTCGCAGACGGCTGCCTCGAACTCGGGATTCCGGTGACCGGCGGAAACGTCAGCTTCTACAACTCCACGGCCGACGTCGCGATCCTGCCGACACCGGTGGTGGGAGTGCTCGGTGTGATCGACGATGTCGACCGGCGCACGCCGATGGCGTGGGGCCCCGACGGCGAACTCATCTATCTGCTCGGTGACACGCGCGCCGAGTTCGCCGGCAGCGAATGGGTGCATGTCATGCATGCTCACCTCGGTGGGCGTCCTCCGCAGGTCGATCTTGCACGGGAGGCGCTGCTCGCTGACGTGTGTATCGCTGGATCACGCGACGGCATGCTCACCGCTGCCCACGATGTCTCCGACGGCGGTGTTGCGCAGGCGCTGGTGGAGATGGCCCTGCGAGCAGGCGTCGGGGCACGGGTGTGGGTCCCCGATGAACTCGATCCCATGACCTTTCTGTGGTCGGAGTCGGCAGGACGCGTGATCGTGGTCGTGCCCCGCAGTGAGGAAATGCGATTCACCGAGATGTGTGCCGCTCGAGGGCTGCCCGCGACCCGTATCGGGGTGGTGGACTCCGGGCTCGGAGCGGAGGAGGGATATTCAGCCGAGGGTGACGCTGGGCAGGTGCTGCAACTCACCGGACATTTCACCGTCAGCCTCGCCGATCTGCGTGGGGCCAGGGAAGCGACCCTCCCGGAACTGTTCGGCTAGGGCTGCTCCGCCTTGCGAGGTGCCCAGAGCATGGAGATAGTGGGCGAGTGACCATCTCCCCTGACTCCTGGGCTGTGATCGGGGCCGGCCCGCACGGACTCAGCGCCCTCAAAGCCCTGCTCGAGCGAGGCATTCCTGCCCACGGGTTCGAGCGTGACACCGACCTAGGTGGCAACTGGAACTACCACGCGGAGAACTCACGGGTGTATGAGTCCACACACCTCATCTCGACCAAGCCTTTCACGCAGTTCCCCGACTTCCCGATGCCGGATTCCTATCCGGACTATCCCTCGCACTGGCAGGTGCACGAGTACTTCTCGTCGTATGCGCGACACTTCGGCCTGATGGAGAACCTGTCCTTCAACTCTGAGGTCGTCCGCTGCGAACCGATCGGTGCAGATGCCGAGAGCGGCTGGGATGTCACTGTCCGTGATCGGGAGACCGGGTCAGAGCAGACCCATCGATTCGCAGGAGTGGTGGTCGCAAACGGCCACAATTGGTGGCCGAAGATGCCGGAATACCCGGGCCAGGAGACCTTCACCGGAGAGATCCGGCACTCGGCGCAATACAAGGGTGCCGATGTTCTGCGTGGAAAGCGTGTGCTGGTGGTAGGTGCGGGCAACACCGGATGCGACATTGCGGTCGAGAGCGCCCAGAATGCGAAGAGCACCGTGCATTCCACCCGTCGTGGCTACTACTACAACCCGAAGTACGCCTTTGGTCGCCCGAGTGATCAAACAGCGGATCTGCTCCTCGCCCTTCGACTACCCCTCGCGCTCCGCCGGGTCCTGTTCAAGACAACGCTGCGCCTAACGGTTGGTGACTTCACCAAGTTTGGTCTCCCAAAGCCTGACCATGAGTTCTTCGAGACCCACCCGATCATCAATCAACAACTCGTCTATTACGTGGGGCACGGCGACATCGCACCCAAGCCGGACATCGATCATTTCGATGGCGACACAGTGCATTTCACGGATGGAACGAGCGCCGAGGTTGATCTCGTCGTCTTCGCAACGGGATACCTTGCCCACTTCCCCTTCCTCGATGACGCGTGGTTGAACCCGGAGGGCGATCACCCGGTGCTCGCGCGACAAATCTTCACACCCACGTTCGACACCCTGGTGGTGAGTGGACTGATCCAACCGGACAGCGGTCAGTGGACGATCGCGCATTGGCAGGGGATGCTCATCGCTGCGTATGCCGACGCCCTTCGCCACGATCCCGAAGCGGCGCATCGGTTCTACGACCGGATGATCGCCGAAGTCGATCAGCGCTTCACCGGAGGTGCTGATTACAAGGACTCCACCCGTCACTACTACGAGATCGCACATCAGGAGTATCTGCGTACGCTCGAGAATGACCTTTCCTCACTGGAGAGTGTCCCCGCATGAGCGGAGTCGACTCCAGGCTGCGCAAGTCCAGAACGGTCATGCGATTGTGGGACTGGTCGGTGCCTCCGCACGGTGTGCACCGTGAAGTCCTGTCCAGCGTTCCGCAGGGTTGGGATGATGAGCCTCGCGCCACTCGAACGCCTCCCTTGCTGTTCATCCATGGGCTGGCCCATGGTGCATGGTGCTTCGCCGAGCACTGGTTGTCAGCGGCCGCACAGAAGGGCTTTCCAGCCTATGCCGTCTCGCTTCGAGGACACGGAGGATCAGGGGGATCGCAGCATCGCCGCCGCACCCTGATGCGCCACTACGTGCATGACGTCATGCAGACGATCACTGAGCTCCCACAGCCCCCGGTCCTCGTGGGCCATTCGATGGGAGCGATCATCGCTCAGTTGGTGGCGGATCGATATTCACCCCGCGCGCTCGTGCTCCTCGCTCCGGCCCCCCTGCAGGGGGCGGGTGTGACGATGGCGGCACTGGCGCGCAAACGGCCGCTGGCTGCGGTGAAGGTGGTGGCCGGTGGAACGTTGCCAATGGGATCGGGACAGTTGTTCACCGGCCTCGAGGAGGCAACGGCGGAGAAGTATGTCTCCCGTCTCGTGCCAGAGTCGCCCTGGGTTCAGTATGAGTTGTTGCGGCGCAGAAGGATCGGCCCGGTGCGCGCGCCCGTGATGGTGGCGGGGACCAAGGCTGATCGGCTTGTCCGTGTTGCCGATGTCGAGCGTACGGCGGCTGCCTACGGGGTGGAGCCGGTGTGGCTCACCCGGGTGGATGGGAGCCCACTGGGCCATGACGTGATGCTCGATGACGGGCAGGACCGCGCCCTCGATGCGGTGCTGGAGTTCGTCTCCGCGCGGGCGATGTGACGTCCTCTCCGTTGGAGGACTGCCTCAGCGCCTACGACCGGGGTGAGTCCCCACCGCGCGTGGAGGAGAAGGCGGCGGTGAAAGCAAGCCTCGCCGATCTCGTGGCGCGAGCGCCAGGGTCGAGCGTCGAGGTGCGGATTCCGCCCTATGCCGCCGTGCAGGTGGTCGAGGGGGTGCGGCACCGGCGCGGCACCCCGCCGGCCATGGTGGAGACCGATGCACGGACCTGGTTGCTGCTGACGAGCGGCCGGCTGACCTGGGAGGACGCCGTGGCGTCAGGCTCGCTCCGGGCGAGTGGGGAGCGCAGCGACCTCTCCCCCTACCTCCCCCTCTAAACCCAACTCCCGACGGAGTTGCGGAGTTCAGTCCTCCTCGAGCGTCGCGAGCAACGCATCGGTCGTCGTCACTTGGGCGAATTCATCCTGCAGACTCGCCGCCGTCACGCGTGCGATCTCGGCCGCCGGGATGATTGCGCCATCCATGTCTCGTCGGTCGAAGGTGTGCGTCGCGTCGATGACGAAGTGAACGTCGTAGCCAAGATTTCCGGCGATCCTCGCGGTCGTCTCGCAGCAGTGGTTAGTCGTGACGCCGCAGATCACGAGAGTGTCGAGTCGGCGCTGCCGCAACCAATGATCGAGATCCGGCTCGCCGTGGAAGGCAGAGTTGACCTGCTTAGTCACGAGGAGGTCAGCCGGGCCATCGACGAAGCCGCGGAGTGCATTGCCTCGGTGCGCAGGATTCAACGGGGAGTCGGGCTCGGTGGAGTCATGGCGCACCAGGATCAGCGGCAGGTGCTTTCCGCGCCACGTGCCGATGAGGCGGGCGATGTTCGCCTCGGCCTGCGGATTGTCCCGGGCTCCCCATCGAGGGTCGTCGAAGCCGGATTGGACATCGATCACGACAAGGGCCGGTCCGCTCAGGGGCATATGAGCAGGGTATGTCCCGCGTCGGCGATCGGGCGGGGCGGAGAGG
>JBDQGZ010000092.1:0-7630 GCA_040265115.1 Candidatus Nanopelagicales bacterium | reverse complement strand
GAATCCTCGAAGAACAGATTGGCGACGGTACGACCTCGCAGCGTCGGCAGCTTCTTGACCGCCCGATCAGTGACGCTGCGAGGTCGTACCGTCGCCAATCTGTTCTTCGAGGATTCGACGCGCACGCGGCTGTCCTTCGAAGCCGCCGCGAAACGGCTCTCCGCCGACGTGATCACCTTCACCGCGAAGGGATCGAGCGTGTCGAAGGGTGAGAGCCTGAAGGACACTGCCCTCACTCTAGAAGCCATGGGTGCGCAGGCGATCGTGCTTCGACACCATGCGTCCGGTGCCGCCCAACGGCTTGCCGAGTCCGGGTGGATCGAGGCGAGCGTGGTCAACGCTGGCGACGGCACGCACGAGCATCCAACCCAGGCCCTGTTGGATGCCTTCACGATGCGTCAGCACCTCAGAGGTGGTGAGGGCGATCTGTCCGGGCTGCGCGTGGTCATCGTCGGCGACATCCTGCACAGCAGGGTGGCCCGCTCGAATGTGTGGCTCCTTCGGACGCTAGGGGCGCAGGTCACCCTCGTGGCCCCACCGACTCTCGTACCCTTCGGAGTGGAATCGTGGCCCTGTGCAGTGTCGTATGACCTCGATGATGTGTTGCCGGAGGCCGACGCCGTGATGATGCTCCGGGTTCAGGCTGAACGCATGACGGCGGCGTACTTCCCATCAGCGCATGAATACTCTCGCCGCTACGGCCTCGATGCTGCCCGAGCCTCGGCTCTGTCCGAGCATGCGGTGGTGTTGCATCCGGGACCGATGAACCGCGGGATGGAGATCACCGCCGACGTCGCGGATAGCCCGCGCTCTCTCGTGGTTGATCAGGTCGCAAATGGAGTGAGCGTGCGCATGGCGGTGCTCTATCACGTCCTCGCGGATCCAGGTTCTGCGCTCGGAGAGGGGATTTGATGACATTGATGGAGGTCCTGATTCGTGACGTGCGACCGTTCGGCGGTCGTGATGTCGTGGATATCGCGATCAGCGACGGACGCATCCGCGACATCGGAACCGGGCTCACGCCGGTCGAGGGGACACACATGATTGATGCCGGGAGGAGGATCTGCCTACCGGGGCTGGTGGATCTGCACACGCATCTGCGGGAGCCAGGACGAGAGGACACCGAAACTATCGAGACCGGCTGCCAGGCGGCGGCTCTCGGTGGGTACACCGCTGTCCACGCGATGGCCAACACTCAACCGGTCGCCGACACCGCCGGGGTTGTCGAGCAGGTCTGGAGACGCGGTCGCGAGATCGGACTATGCGAGGTGGTCCCGGTGGGTGCGGTGACCGTGGGGCTGGGCGGTGAACGCCTCGCCGAACTCGGGGCCATGGCCGAATCTGCGGCGCGGGTGCGCGTGTTCAGCGACGACGGGATCTGCGTGAGCGACCCGCTGCTCATGAGGCGTGCGCTGGAGTACGTGAAGGGCTTCGATGGCGTGGTCGCCCAGCATGCCCAGGAACCTCGACTCACGATCGGGGCCCAGATGAATGAGGGAGCACTCAGTGGCGAACTTGGGCTGCCGGGGTGGCCGGCCGTGGCGGAAGAGGCGATCATTGCGCGTGACGTGCTGCTCGCCGAACACGTCGGCTCTCGCCTCCATGTGTGCCATCTGTCGACACGAGGCTCGGTGGAAATCATTCGCTGGGCCAAGGATCGCGGTATCGATGTCACGGCGGAGGTGACTCCGCACCATCTGATGCTCACTGAGGATCTCGCACGCAGCTATGACCCATTGTTCAAGGTCAATCCGCCGCTGCGCACGATGGAGGATGTGGAAGCGGTGCGGGCGGGGCTCGCCGACGGCACCATTGACATCGTGGCGACCGATCATGCGCCCCACGCCCACGAAGACAAGGACTGCGAGTGGAGTGCGGGTGCGTTCGGAATGCTCGGTCTGCAGACCGCTGTTGGTGTCGTAGCCGAGGCTATGGTGGCGACGGGTTCTATGACCTGGGAGCAGGTGGCTGACCGGATGTCCATCGCCCCTGCTCGCATCGCTCGATTGAAGGATCAGGGACGCCCACTCGCCCCGGGGGAACCCGCGCATCTGACGATCATCGACCCTGATGCGCCGTGGACGGTTTGCACCGAGCTCCTCGCTTCGCGCAGCCGCAACAGCCCCTACGTCGAGCGAACCCTGCCGGCCTCGGTCTGGGCGACCTTCTTCCACGGCCAGCCCACGGTGCTCGAGGGCAGCCTGGCATGACCAGTGCACCCGTCACCGATTGGCCGCTCCGCCTGCTGCTCGTGGCCCTGGTCCTCGCGGTCATCGCGCTGGTCCTGTTCGCGATGCTGCGGGGTTGGCGGGCGCGGGGGAGACGACAGGCATCGATTCCCGAGCCCCTGGCAATTCCGGAGGGACTGGCAATTCCGGAGGAAGAGGCAACGGGGTCGAACCTCATCCCCGGGGTCTACCTCGGTTCCGTGCGATCGGGGGACTGGCTCGATCGGATCGTCGCCCATGGATTGGGTACCCGCAGTCGGGTGGAACTGGGGCTGCGTTCGGAGGGCCTGGCCGTGGAACGGTTGGGAGCGCGTCAGTTCTTCATCCCCAGCAGCGATCTTCGCGACGCGCGCCGCGATCGTGGGATCGCGGGAAAGGCCTTCGAGAGGGATGCGGTCGTCGTGATCACCTGGTCACTGGGCGAGGAGTTGATCGACACCGGCATACGCCCGGACAGAGCCGAGGATGCCCAGGCGCTCATCGACGGGATCCACGGCCTGCTCGACACAGGGGGATCGGACACGACCCGACCCAGCCCACCAGGAATGGAGCCCGGCCTGTGAAGATGCACGATGTGATCACCTCCCGGCGGGACACCGTCCCGGCTGTCCTCGTCCTCGAGGATGGTCGGTCATTCCACGGGCGCAGTTTCGGTGCCGTGGGCACCACGACGGGCGAGGCCGTGTTCTCCACTGGGATGACCGGCTACCAGGAGACCCTCACCGATCCGAGCTATCGGGGTCAGGTCGTCGTGATGACCTCTCCGCACGTCGGTAATACCGGGATGAATGACGAGGATGCCGAATCTCGACGCATCTGGGTAGCCGGCTACGTCGTCCGAGATCCCGCACCGGCGCCCTCGAATTTCCGGTCGCGGCGCAGTCTCGACGACGAGTTGATCGATGCCGACGTGGTGGGTATCCGCGACGTCGATACACGCGCCCTGACCCGCCACCTGCGGGAGGCGGGGGCGATGCGAGTGGGCATCTTCTCCGGTGATGCTGCTCAGCGCTCCGCCACCGAGTTGCTCGCCGAGGTGCGTTCGGTTCCTCCGATGCTGGGCGCAGACCTCACCGGAGAGGTCACGGTGTCCGAGCCCTATGAGGTTCCAGCAATCGGCGGGAGTCGCGGTGTCGTCGCGGCCGTCGACCTCGGGATCAAGTCGATGACGCCGCGCCGTCTCAGCGAACGCGGGCTCACCGTGAAGGTCGTTCCGGCCACGGTCGGCATCGATGAAATGCTGAAGATCGGCCGGGACGGAGTCTTCTTCTCCAATGGCCCGGGTGATCCCGCGACCGCGGAGCACACCGTCGCTCTCGTCCAGGCTGCCCTGGCGCAACGTCGGCCGGTGTTCGGGATCTGTTTCGGCCACCAGATGCTCGGTCGAGCGCTGGGATTCGACACCTATAAGTTGCGATTCGGGCACCGCGGGATCAATCAGCCGGTTCAGGATCTCCGTACCGGACGTGTAGCGATCACCGCCCACAACCACGGCTTCGCCGTCCAGGCGGAGGTGGGAACTGAAATCGAGACCGACTTCGGCCGTGTCGAGGTGAGCCATGTCTGCCTCAATGACGGTGTGGTCGAAGGCCTGCGCTGTCTCGATGTGCCGGCGTTCAGCGTGCAGTACCACCCGGAGGCGGCTGCCGGCCCGCATGATGCCGATCCTCTCTTCGATGACTTCGTCCGACTGATCGAGGAGTGCCGCTGATGCCACGTCGGGAAGACATCGATTCGGTACTGGTGATCGGCTCCGGCCCCATCGTCATTGGACAGGCCTGCGAGTTCGACTACTCCGGCACCCAGGCCTGCCGAGTGCTGCGCGCGGAGGGGATCCGGGTGATCCTCGTCAACAGTAATCCGGCGACGATCATGACTGATCCCGAATTCGCGGATGCGACCTATATCGAACCCATTACGCCCGAGGTCGTCGAGAAGATCATCGCCAAGGAGCGCCCGCGTGCATTGCTCCCGACCCTCGGTGGTCAGACGGCGTTGAACACGGCCATGGCTCTGCACCGAGCAGGCGCCCTCGAACGCTACGACGTCGAGCTCATCGGAGCCGATGTGGACGCGATCGAGCGCGGCGAGAATCGAGAGAAGTTCCGGGAGATCGTCGCCGAGATCGGCAGCGAGAGCGCCCGTTCTGCGATCTGCCACACCCTGGACGAGTGCTTGGAGGCGGTGAAGGAACTTGGATATCCGGTCGTGGTCCGGCCGTCGTTCACGATGGGAGGGGCCGGCTCAGGTATCGCTCGGGACGAAGATGATCTGCGGCGTATCGCTGGAACCGGCCTGCAGGCCAGTCCCACGACAGAGGTGCTCCTGGAGGAATCGATCCTCGGCTGGAAGGAATACGAACTCGAACTGATGCGCGACCGCAATGACAACGTGGTCGTGATCTGTTCCATCGAGAATCTCGACCCCATGGGTGTACACACCGGGGACTCGATCACGGTGGCACCCGCCTTGACACTCACCGACCGTGAGTACCAACGGATGCGAGATGTTGCCATCGACATCATCAGGGCTGTCGGAGTCGACACCGGGGGCTGCAACATCCAGTTCGCGGTCAACCCGAAGAACGGCCGGCTCATCGTGATCGAGATGAATCCCAGGGTTTCTCGATCGTCCGCGCTCGCCTCGAAGGCGACGGGCTTTCCCATCGCGAAGATCGCCGCGAAACTCGCCGTCGGTTACACCCTCGATGAGATCCCCAACGACATCACCCAGGAAACACCGGCATCGTTCGAGCCGACATTGGACTACATCGTCGTCAAGGTTCCCCGCTTCGCCTTCGAGAAGTTCCCCCAGGCGGACCCCACCCTCACCACGACGATGAAGTCCGTGGGCGAGGCGATGGCCATTGGACGCAACTTCACCGAGGCGCTGAACAAGGCACTGCGATCGCTGGAAAAGCCAGAAGCGGTATTCCAGTGGACCGGGTCGTCTGATCAGGTCGATGTTGCCGTCGAACTCGACGCTGCCCGCACTCCGCATGACGGTCGACTCGTCCGCGTTCAACGTGCGCTCTGGGGGGGAGCCTCAGTTGAAGAGGTTCATGAGGCGACCGGGATCGATCCGTGGTTCTGCGATCAGATCGTCCTGCTCAACGACATTGCCGAGGGCATCCGGAGCGCCGCGGAACTTGATGCGGAGGTGCTGCGATACGCCAAGCGGCACGGATTCTCTGATCGACAGATCGCCGGGATTCGACAGATTGAAGAAGCCGAGGTCCGTGCCCTCCGACACGCCCTCGGGGTGCGACCGGTGTACAAGACGGTCGACACCTGCGCAGCCGAATTCGAAGCCAAAACCCCCTACCACTACTCCTCCTATGACGAGGAGAACGAGGTTGAGCCGGGCGATCGAGACAAGGTGATCATCCTCGGATCAGGCCCGAACCGGATCGGTCAGGGCATCGAGTTCGACTACTCATGCGTGCACGCGAGCATGACTCTTCGCGACGCGGGGTACGAAACGATCATGGTGAACTGCAACCCGGAAACGGTCTCGACCGACTACGACACCTCGGATCGGCTCTACTTCGAGCCGCTCACCCTCGAGGATGTGCTCGAGGTTGTGCACGCCGAGTCAACGGTGGGCACGCTGGCCGGGGTCATTGTCCAACTAGGTGGCCAGACGCCCCTGGGCCTAGCCCAGGGGCTCAAGGACGCAGGTGTGCCCATCGTGGGTACAAGCCCGGAGTCGATACACCTTGCGGAGGAGCGAGGTGCGTTCGGTCGGGTGCTCGCGCAGGCGGACCTTCCGGCTCCACGCCACGGAACAGCCTTCTCTTTCGAGGAGGCGCGGGGCATCGCAGCGGAGATCGGCTATCCCGTGTTGGTGCGACCCTCCTATGTTCTCGGTGGTCGAGGCATGGAGATCGTCTACGACGAGCGGATGCTGGCGGACTATCTCGAACGCGCGGCCCGGGTGAACCCTGAGCACCCGGTGCTGGTGGATCGCTTCCTCGACGATGCGGTCGAGATCGATGTGGATGCTCTTTTCGATGGCACCGACATCTACCTGGGTGGCGTGATGGAACACATCGAGGAGGCCGGAGTCCACTCCGGGGATTCGGCCTGTACTCTGCCGCCGGTCACCCTGGGACCCGGTGAGATTTCTCGTATTGCGGCTTCCACCCGAGCGATTGCTGAGGGCGTTGGGGTCCGTGGACTACTCAATGTGCAATACGCGCTCGCAGGAGACGTCCTGCATGTCCTCGAAGCCAATCCGCGAGCCTCACGCACGGTGCCCTTTGTATCAAAGGCCACGGCAGTACCACTGGCGAAGGCAGCGGCTCGGATCATGCTCGGCGCGAGTATCGCTGAATTGCGTGCAGAGGGCATGCTTCCGGCGACCGGTGACGGCGCGACCCTACCCACGGGTGCGGCCATCTCGGTGAAGGAAGCCGTGCTGCCCTTCGGACGATTCCATGGCGTGGACACCATCCTCGGACCGGAGATGAAGTCGACCGGTGAAGTGATGGGTATCGACCGTGACTTCGGTAGCGCCTTCGCCAAGTCCCAGATGGCCGCCTATACGGGTGGCCTGCCGAGAGCGGGGACAGTATTTCTCTCCGTCGCCGATCGCGACAAGCGCTCCCTCATCTTCCCCGCGAAGCGCCTTGCGGATCTCGGCTTTGCCATTGTGGCGACCGAGGGAACCGCAGAGGTGCTTCGCCGGCACGGCCTTGAAGCCGGCACGCTTCGCAAACTGCGCGATGGGGAGGGCCCGGCAGGTGAACCCACCACGGTGCAGGCAATTCTGGCCGGCGACATCGATCTCATCATCAATACACCGTTCGGTGTCGGGCCGAGGCTCGACGGGTATGAGATCCGAACCGCAGCCGTCTTGACGGGAGTTCCCTGCATCACGACGATCCAGGGATTATCAGCGACGGTCCTCGGCATCGAGGCACTGCTCGATGACGGGATCGGCGTGCGCTCACTTCAGGAACATTCAGCGGACCTGCAGCGGCTGCGCGATTTCGACGACACGAGAACCGGGGAGGTTCGCTGATGCCCATCCAGTACCGCGGCGAAGTCGTGTCTACCCGACGAGCCGGCCAGTACCACGTGCTCACGCTGACGGCCGGCGCCATTACCGAGACCGCCAAGCCTGGACACTTCGTCGGCGTTGCCATCGGTGGCGACGAATCGGGGTTGCTGATGCGACGCGCCTTCTCCATCCACGGAGTGCAGGAGCGAGGGGTCTTCGGTGGAACCGTAGACATCGTTGTCTCCGCTCATGGTCCCGGGACTCGATGGTTAGTGGGACGCCACCGAGCGGATCCTGTCGACATCATCGGACCACTCGGGCGGCCGTTCTCACTGCCGCGCGATCCGGTGTCGTGTGCCCTGGTCGGCGGCGGCTACGGATCGGCACCGCTGTTCATG
>JBDQGZ010000091.1:0-7703 GCA_040265115.1 Candidatus Nanopelagicales bacterium | reverse complement strand
TCATGCGTGCCACCCTCAATGGTGTTGATGGTGTTCGCGAAGGTGTGCACGCTTTCGGCGAATCCGGAGTTCCACTGCATCGCCACCTCAGCAGCCATGCGTTGGACTTCACCATCTCCGTCGATCTCGTTGCCCACCTCGATCACGGTCGGGTTACCCGCGCCCTTGCTCGCGTTGAGATGTCGGACGAAGTCGGAGATGCCCCCCTCGTATTGATACGACACTGTCGTCGGCTCGGGATTATCCGACGCTTCCTCCTCGGCACTTCGTGGGCGTTCGTCGATCAGGGTGATCGACAGGCCGCGGTTGAGGAAGCACATCTCCTGGAAGCGCCGGGCCAGGGTCGACATGTCGTAGTGGGTCGTCTCGAAGATGTTCGGATCCGCCCAGAAGGTGATGGTCGTGCCGTGAGCGTCCGTCGCGGGGCCCTGCTCCAAGGGGGCAGTCGGCACTCCGTGTTCAAAGGACTGCCGCCAGACGAACCCATCCCGGCACACCTCGACATCGAGCCGCGTCGATAGGGCGTTGACGACCGAGACACCGACACCGTGTAGGCCGCCGGAGACCTGGTAACCACCGCCACCGAACTTGCCGCCCGCATGCAACACGGTGAGCACGACTTCGAGAGCCGGCTTCTTCTCCACCGGGTGCTCATCGACCGGGATACCACGGCCGTCATCGACGACGGTGACCCCGCCATCGGCGCGCAAGGTGATGGTGATCTGGCTGGCGTATCCAGCCATCGCCTCGTCGACGGAGTTATCCACCACCTCGTAGACCAGGTGGTGCAGGCCGCGCTCGCCGGTCGAGCCGATGTACATACCGGGGCGCTTGCGCACGGCATCGAGACCCTCGAGAACCGTGATCGCACTGGCGTCGTAGGACACCCAATCCCTCCGATCGGACAAGATCAATGTTTCCCCGCAGTCTACCTGCCTAAACGCCACTACACCGCCTCTCACACGCCCCTGGGGATACCGTGCGCGGACCATTCCCCGTGGGGACAACCACGGGTACGCGCCCCAGCCCTCAATCCCTCCTCGTGTAGCAGAGGGGCCCACTTGGACGGTGAGTTGGAAGGTCTGTGAAAACGTCAGCCGTAGGTGTCCCGTGGACCGCGCCCCGGGACTCGTAATCCGCCGGGCGCCCGCCTCGGCGGGGCCGGCCCCACCACCTTGATCGTGTCCTCCACTGGCCGGCCGATCACCGCGGTGATCCGGCGGCGGATCTCGGGCAGGAGGAGCCTGATCTGGGTCGCCCAGGCCGTGGAATCGGCTCGCAGGACGAGCACCCGGCCCTCCGTGGTGTCGGTGGGCTCACAGCGGACATGGGCGGCAACATCGGCCCCCACGATGGTCTCCCAGTGCGCCTCAACTCCGCCGGAGGCCACTGATTCGGCATATCCGGTGTCGCGCAGCCAGTCACTGAGAACCCGATCGGCGGTTTGTGGGTCTCGTCCATCGGGACGGGAGGAACTGCGCTGCTCGGGTTTGGTTTTTGACTTCGTGGTGGCTGGTCGGGCTCTCGCGGTCGATCGGGCCCTCGCGAGCATCGTTCGGGAGGCCTCCTCGGTGACGGCCAATTCGGCAGGGTCAGGCTGATCAGCCACGCCGCGTCACCTCCGCACGCCCCGAATCGTCCTTGCGGACATCGAACCAGGTGGATGTCACCTCTCCTGGGACATCATCGCCTACCGCCGCGGTGATGAACACCTGCGAAGCATCAGCCACCCGATGGGCGAGGTGGGACCTGCGGGAGGTATCGAGTTCAGCAAAAACGTCATCGAGAATGAGGATCGGAGTGGCCTGCTCCGCATCGAGAAGGTCATAGGTGGCCAGCCGAAGCGCGAGGGCAACCGACCACGACTCGCCGTGGGAGGCATAGCCCTTCACCGGCGACTCCCCGAGGCTGAGGGCCAATTCATCGCGATGGGGCCCGACAAGGGTGACGCCCCGATCGAGTTCTTCTTTCCGCCGCGTGCTCACCGCGTCGAGAATGCGGGTCTTGGTCTGCTCCACATCGGTCGACGCTGGCTCACCAAGACTGGTGACATACATCATTCCCAGTTGGGCAGAAGCCGGTGCAATCTGCGCATAGACCTGCTGCGCCAGGGGGCGAAGTGTGTCGATCGCATCTGCCCGAGCAACCATGAGCTGACTGCCCAGTGTCGCGAGCTGTTCATCCCACACCGACAGTGTGGCGTCGACCGCTTCCATGTCGATCCGACGAGCTGCACCCGCAGACTTCAATAATGCATTGCGCTGCTTGATCACCCGGTCGTAATCCGAGCGGACCCCCGCGAGCCGCGGTGATCGTTGAATGATGAGGTCGTCGAGTAGTCGCCGGCGATCTCCCGGATCACCCTTAACGATGGCCAGGTCTTCAGGGGAAAACACGACGGTCCGTACAACACCGAGGATCTCTCTCGGCCGACTCACCGGTGCGTTGTTGATGCGACCCTTATTGCTGGATCCAGGGATGATCTCGATTTCCACTCGAAGTGATCTGTCGTCACGCACCACATCCGCAGCGATCCGCGCCGAGGAGGCGCCAGTTCGTACGAGGGGGGCATCACTCGCCACCCGATGACTGCTTAATGTCGACAGATACGAGATGGCTTCGACGATGTTGGTCTTACCCTGTCCATTCGAGCCGACGAGGGCGATCGGTCCCGGCGGGAGGTCGATCTCGGCAGTGACGTAATTGCGGACGTCGATGAGGCTGAGATGACGAACGTGCAGGCTCGACACAGGAGAGCCGACGTGACTATCCGGCGAGACGGATGGGCATGAGCAGGTAGCGGTATTCCTCTTGTGCCGCAGCACCATGATCGGCCGCGCCGGTAAGCACCGCGGGTCGGCTCGACTGAGTGAAGCTCATCCGGGTAACGGGTGCGTCGAGGGCACCGAGGCCGTCGAGGAGATAGGTCGGGTTGAAGGCGATCTCGACATCGTCTCCTTCAAGCGAACACTCCACGGCTTCGCTCGCCTGAGCCTCATCACCGGTACCCGCGGACAAGATCACCTCAGAGCCGGAGAACACCAGTCTCAACGGGGTGTTTCGTTCGGCAACGAGGGCGACGCGCTTCACGGCTTCAACAAGATCAGCGGTGTCGATCGAGGCGAGGGTGTTGGTCTCATTCGGCAACAGCGAGCGGTACTTCGGGAACTCTCCATCGAGGAGGCGGGTGGTGGTGCGTCGCCCATCCCCTTCGAATCCCATGAGTCCTTCAGCCCCCTCGGCTAGGGCTAGGTGCACGACATCTGCGCCGGCGAGCGACTTGGCAGTATCGGCG
Source organism: Candidatus Nanopelagicales bacterium (assembly GCA_040265115.1). Taxonomy (GTDB): domain Bacteria; phylum Actinomycetota; class Actinomycetes; order S36-B12; family S36-B12; genus M55B157. The sequence continues at coordinate 4,408 of JBDQGZ010000091.1, read as the reverse complement.
AGGGTTCTCGCGGGGACCAGCGCCTGGACATCAAGCCCGGTGCGCGCCGGAGACCACGAGACTTCACGCATGGCGAGGCGATAGCGGTCGGTGGCCGCAAGCGTGACGGTGTCACCGTCGACCTCAACCCGCACACCGGTGAGGGTCGGCAATGTGTCGTCGCGGCCAGCAGCAATAGCGACCTGTGCCACTGCCGCGGCAAAGGTTGCGCCCGGGATGCTTCCGGCTGATCCGGGCATCGACGGCAACGCGGGGTAATCCTCGATCGGGAATGTCGGAAGGGTGAACGACGAGCGGCCACACCGCACAACGAGCCTGGTTCCCTCCACGGCGAGCTCAACGGGTTGAGCCGGGAGAGCGCGCGCGATATCCGCGAGGAGTCGGCCGGACACCAATGTCGTGCCCGCATCGGCAACATCACCGGATACCTCTACTCGCGCGGATGTCTCGTAGTCGAATCCCGACATCACCACGGTGTCGCCGGTGCCCTCGATCATCAATCCGGCGAGGATCGGGAGCGAGGGTCGACTCGGCAGGGTGCGCGCCGCCCATGCGACCGCGTCGGCCAGCACGTCACGCTCGATCCGGACCTTCACAACGTCCACCTTCCCACCGTGTTCGGAAGCGTCATCCTGCCACCACGCGGCCTGATCCGGCTACTCACTCCACATCGTCCCCAGGCCTGAACATGGAGGTTGTGTCATCCGGGGGTAGTACTCGTCATCGTCATAGGGGCCGTGGATACCGTGGATAACCGGGTGTTTTCCCACGTCAGACCCTATTTCCTGGTGGGGATAGTAGGTGGATGACATCCTCTCCCGCGGTGGAGGACCGTGGAGAGGAAGCCATCGACATGCACGTGTTCTCATCTTGACCACAAGGAGAACACAGCCGAGGCCACAGGATGAGAAGACCGCAGGATCAACGAGATTGGGATTTGATCCGGGCGGTGAGGTCGGCGACCTGGTTGTACAAGCTGCGCCGCTCACCGATGAGTTGACGGATCTTACGGTCGGCGTGCATCACGGTGGTGTGGTCTCGCCCTCCGAAGGCCTGACCGATCTTCGGCAGGCTCAAGTCGGTGAGTTCACGGCACAGGTACATCGCGATCTGGCGTGCGGTCACGAGCACGCGGGAGCGTGAGGTGCCGCAGAGATCGTCGACGCTCACCCCGAAGTAGGCCGCTGAGGTGGTCATGATCTGTGCTGCGGTGATCTCTGGACCGGTTTCGGAGGGGAACAGGTCTTTCAGGACGAGTTCGGCGAGGGCGAGATCGACCGGCTGACGATTCAGTGAGGCGAAGGCAGTGACGCGGATCAACGCACCCTCAAGCTCACGGATATTGCTGGAGATCTTCGAGGCGATGAACTCAAGCACCTCCGGTGGTGCGACGAGCCGCTCCTGTGCGCTCTTCTTGCGCAGGATGGCGATTCGAGTCTCGAGGTCGGGTGGTTGAACATCGGTTGTCAGACCCCACTCGAAGCGTGATCGCATCCGATCTTCAAAGTCCTGCAGCTGTTTTGGGGCGAGGTCAGAGGTGATGACGATCTGCTTATTCGCGTTGTGCAGGGTGTTGAAGGTGTGGAAGAACTCTTCCTGGGTCTGCACCTTTCCGGACAGGAACTGGATGTCATCGACGAGCAGGATGTCGACATCGCGATAGCGCCGTTGGAACATTGCCGCTTTGTCATCACGAATCGAGTTGATGAACTCGTTGGTGAATTCCTCGGAGCTGACGTAGCGCACTCGGGTGCCCTTGAACAGGGTGCGCGCGTAGTGGCCGATCGCGTGGAGGAGGTGGGTCTTGCCCAGGCCGGATCCGCCGTAGACGAACAGGGGGTTATAGGCCTTCGCGGGAGCCTCCGCGACAGCGACAGCAGCGGCGTGGGCGAATCGATTGGAGGAGCCGATGACGAAGGTGTCGAAGGTGTACTTGTCGTTGAGTCGGCCTTCGCCGGTGTTCGAACTGGGTGATCCGGTGCCGGGACGTGGTTCTCGATCGACGGGAGCCTCAACGTCGACAGTGGGCTCCAGATAGGTCGCATCAGCGACTTCATCGACGGCCGCCTCAGCGGGGGCTTCGGTGATGGTCGGGTCAACGGTGACAGCGAGGCGGACCTCGAATCCGAGTTCTTCCGCGAGAGCGGCGGTGACGAGGGGGCGCAACCGGGTCTCGAGGACATCCTTGGTGAAGTCGTTGGGGGCAGCAACGAGCGCGGTGCCCTCCATGAGGCCGAGCGGTCGGGTGAGGGCGACAAAGGCGCGCTGCTGGGGGGTGAGACTTGATTCAGCCAGGGACGCGATGGCCCGAGGCCAGATCTCGGATAGGTCCACCTCGCTGAGGTCGACCTCGGACTGTTCGTTCACATCAGACTCCACGTTCTTCACCCCCTCCTACCCACAAGGCTGTCCACAGGTGTGGATGGCGTACCCGGCGGACCCTACTCCTTCTCGATGGTTCTCCCTAGCCCCCGGTCAGATCCTGTGGATGACAGCGGTAGGGGACCCCCTGGGTTTGACCCCACGCCAGCACATCCGTATCCTCGGATGGCTATCGGTGCCGTCGTTGGCACCCTGTGTGTGACCCGCCAGTTCAGGAGTGAAGCCCCATGAAGCGCACGTTCCAGCCCAATAACCGCCGCCGGGCCCGTACCCACGGCTTCCGGGCTCGCATGCGTACCCGTGCGGGCCGCGCCATCATCTCCGGTCGCCGCTCCAAGGGCCGCGCTCGCCTGTCGGCCTGAGGCCCCTCACCACGACGACTCGAGGCAGCCATGCTGCCGGCTGAGCATCGCCTCTCCCACCGCCGCGACATCACCTCGGCCCTGCGCCGCGGCCGCCGTCGGGGCACCTCCCTCCTGGTCGTGCATCGTGCGTCCTCTGATCGCCCCGGACCTGCCCGCGCCGCTTTCGCGGTGAGCTCGGCGGTCGGCAATTCCGTCATCCGGCATCGGCTCACCCGTCAACTGCGTGCGGCAGTCCTTCCACTGTTGCGTCAACTCCCCGATGGGACCGATCTGGTGATCCGGGCTCTGCCTGCGGCCCGAGACGCCAGTTTCATGCAGCTGCAGGCTGATCTGGAGGTGTTGCTCGGGGTGGCTGCTCCGGATGACCCGTCTGCCCGAGTAGAGCCATTCCTCGAACCCATACGGCCGCGCTCGGGGTTCGCCCAGGCGCTCTACTGGCTCGGGGCACCCCTGCGCCTGATCCTCATCGGCCTGGTGATGGCCTATCGACGCGTGATCTCCCCCGTGCTGCCCCCCACCTGCCGCTATCACCCGAGCTGCTCGGCCTATGCCCTCGACAGCCTGCAGACCCACGGGGTGGTGAAGGGAGTCGCACTTGCCGGTTGGCGGCTGCTGCGCTGCAATCCGTTCACCGCCGGGGGGCTGGATCCGGTCCCCGAGCGTGGCTCCTGGCGGCCCTCGATCCACCCTGACGGTTCACCTCGGGAGCCCGGAGCCGTAGGCTTGCCCGACGGTCGAGGTGTCACCACCCCGATCACCACTTCCGCCCCTCGGTCCTAACGGAGCACTCACGTGGATCCCTTGTTCATCCTCGACTGGCTGCGCATCGCGGTCAGTTGGATCCTCGTGCAGTTCCACGGTCTGTTCAGCATCTTCATGGATCCTGCCTCGGGCTGGACGTGGGTGCTGTCGATCATGGGCCTGGTCGTGGTCATCCGGATCCTGCTGATCCCGCTATTCGTCAAGCAGATCAAGGCGATGCGGAACATGCAGTTGATCCATCCGCAGATAAAAGAGATCCAGAAGAAGTACGCCGGCGACCGGGAACGTCAGTCGCAGGAGATGATGAAGCTCTACCGCGAGACCGGGACGAATCCCCTCGCTTCGTGTCTGCCAATCCTGTTGCAGGCCCCCATCTTCTTCGCCTTGTTCCAGGTTCTGCAGGGCATCGCGATGTACTCCCCATCTAACCCGCAGGCGGACGCGCCAGGAGTGTTCCGCTGGGATCAGTACTACGACCTGCTTGCCCAGGCTCATGAGGCATCGATCTTCAATGTGCCGCTCTACGGCTACTTCATGGGTGCCTACAACCAGAACCTCATCGACGGTGGCTTCTCACCGACAAACACCCGGATCCTGTCGCTGATCCTCATCATTTTGATGTCGGGGACGACGTTCTTGACGCAGCGCCAGTTGATCGTGAAGAACACCGCGCCGGGCAACCCCATGGTGCGCCAGCAGAAGATCCTGCTCTACGTCTTCCCCTTGATCTTCGCCGTCACCGGCATCAACTTCCCCATTGGTGTCCTCATCTACTGGTTCACCACGAACCTGTGGACGATGGGCCAGCAGTTCTACGTCATTCGGAACAACCCTCAACCTGGGTCGCCCGCGTATGAGAAATGGGAAGCCCGTAAGAAGGAGAAGGCCGATCGCAAGGC
>JBDQGZ010000090.1:0-7839 GCA_040265115.1 Candidatus Nanopelagicales bacterium | reverse complement strand
GTCCGCAGGGGGTTCGGTGGCCACGGACTCCACGACGACTGCGACCGCCGAAGAGGTGACCGTGAAGAAGCCGGCCGCCCAGAAGTCGACCGCGAAGAAGTCGACCGCCAAGAAGTCCGCCACAAAGAAGGCGACGGCGAAGAAGGTTGCTGCCAAGAAGTCGACGGCCAAGAAGTCAGCGAGCAAGGCGGCCGCGAAGAAAACTACGACGACAGCGGCTAGCCCGGACGCGGCCAGCGCAACGTCATCGCCGGACTCCTCATCTGAATCGAAGGGCTAGGTCGATCACCATGGAACAGTCAGACGTCCCGGGATCGTTCGGTGAAGGCGACGTACAGTCGAGCCCCCATCTCGACGAGCAGGCTCACAACGCTGATGCTCTCGATCCTGACAGAGCGGATGCGGAGTCGATCAGTGATGTCGACCTTGGTGAGGAGAAGCCCATCGAGGATCCCCGGGTGCTCGCAGCCCTCGAGCGGCTCGCCGATCTCGACGGTCTGCCGGTAGCGGAAGCCGTCGAGGTCTTCACCGACGTGCATGCCCGGCTCAATGAAGCCCTGGGTGCGAGCGCGCAGGAAGGTGCGGAGTCCGCACAGTCCAGTGGACAGAGTTGACGCGTCGACGGCTCGACGCTGAACTCGTCCGGCGTGGTCTCGCGCGATCGAGGGACTCAGCGCGGCAACTGATCGAGTCAGGGCGTGTGCAGGTGGGGGGAGCCCCGGCGATGAAGGCGGCATCGATGATCGATCCTGCCGAGTCGATCGTCGTGGATGTTGGCGATGATCCCGGCTACGCCTCACGAGGGGCACACAAACTTCTCGGTGCGCTGGAGCCGTTCGCTCTCGATGTGGCCGGCAAGAGATGCCTTGATGCGGGTGCCTCGACAGGGGGATTCACCGATGTGCTTCTGCGTGGTGGAGCGGCAGAGGTGATCGCGGTCGACGTTGGCTATGGCCAGATGGTTTGGCGGCTGCGCGATGACGAGCGGGTCACCGTGCTCGACCGTACGAATGTGCGCACCCTGGATCTCGACACCATCGGTGAACCGGTCGAACTCGTGGTCGCCGATCTGTCGTTCATTTCCCTGAAACTCGTGATCCCGGCCCTTGCCGGATGCGTCGTGCCAGACGGCGATTTGCTCCTCATGGTGAAGCCGCAGTTTGAGGTCGGGCGAGAGGCGCTGGGATCAGGCGGTGTGGTTCGCGATCCCCAGGCTCGCGCCCGAAGCGTGTACGAAGTCGCCTGCTTCGCCTACGATCTCGGGTGGGGCCTCGCCGGGGTCGTGGCCAGTCCACTTCCCGGTCCCAGCGGCAATGTCGAGTTTTTCTGCTGGCTTCGTCGCGATGCACCGGCACCGGACCGCACGCGAATCGATTCGGCCGTGGAGGCAGGACCATGACGACCCAGGGACGCCGCCGAGTCCTGCTCGTCGTGCACTCCCAGCGAGGCCAGGCCGCCCAATTCGCCGTGCAGACTGCGCGGGGTCTGATGGCTCAGGACATCGATGTCATCGTCACCGAAGAGGATCTGGACGCTCTCGGTGAGGTGTCTGTCCAGGCGGTAGCAGTCGATGAGCATGCAGCCGACGGGTGTGAACTGGTCATCGTGTTGGGGGGAGACGGCACGATCCTTCGAGGCGCCGAGCTCGCTCGGGGCGCCGATGTTCCGCTGCTGGGGGTGAATCTCGGTCACGTCGGTTTTCTCGCCGAGGCCGAGAGGGAAGACATCGAGGAGGTTGTTCACGCCGTCGTCGAGCAGGCGTGGAACGTCGAGGAACGCATGGCGATCGACGTCCGTGTGTGGCGAGCAGGGAAACTTGTACAAACGACATGGGCGCTGAATGAGATGAGCATGGAGAAGGCCATGCGCGAGCGCATGATCGACGTGCTCGTCGAGGTCGATGGTCGCCCCCTGTCCCGGTGGGGGTGCGACGGGGTGGTGTGTTCCACCCCAACCGGCTCGACGGCCTATGCATTCTCCGCGGGTGGGCCCGTGGTCTGGCCCGAGGTGGAAGCGCTCGTCGTCGTGCCCTTGAGCGCTCATGCCCTCTTCGCTCGCCCGCTCGTAGTCTCCCCACGCAGCGTGGTGGCCTTCGAACTGCATGGTATGGGCCCTGCGGCTGTCCTGTGGGCCGACGGGCGACGGCTCGTCGAGGTGGAGCCGGCGTCACGGATCGAAGTCCGCACGTCGCCCCAGCCGGTGCGGCTGGCCCGACTTATCTCGGGAACATTTACCGATCGACTCGTGGCGAAGTTCTCCCTGCCGGTCAGCGGGTGGCGAGGGGAAGCGGAGCATCGCGCATGATCGAGTCGGTGACGGTGCGCGATCTTGGCGTGATCGTCTCAGCCGATATCGAACTGGGGCCTGGCCTTACCGTGATCACCGGGGAAACAGGCGCTGGGAAGACCATGCTTCTGACAGGACTTGGCCTGTTATTCGGTGACCGAGCCGATCCCTCGCGGGTGCGACACGGGTGCCGTCAGGCGATGGTCGAAGGCATGTTCTCCATCGAGGACGCCGACCTTCATTCTCGTCTCGATGAGATCGTCGACGAAGTCGGCGGCCAGTGGGATGATGGCGACAGATTGATCGCATCCCGCACCGTCCATGCCGAGGGTCGGAGTCGAGCTCATCTCGCGGGCCGAAGCGTGCCGGCGGGAGTTCTCGCCGGGATTTCCGATGAACTCGTCGCCGTCCACGGTCAAGGCGATCAGATTCGCCTGTCCCATTCTCGACACCAACGAGAAGCACTCGACACATTCGCTGGTGACGATCTCATCGCCGCACTCGGCGACTACCGATCGGTGTATGCCGAACTGAAGTCCGCTATTGCGCAGCGAGCGGAGATCCAGGAGAACCGAGAGGCCAGACAGCGTGAGGCTGAGGACATCGCTGAATTGCTCGACGAGGTCGACGCACTGGAACTGCACGGCAATGACCTAGAGCAGCTCAAGGATGAGGCGGGCCGGCTCGGCCACGTCGACGAGATCGCTGCCGCGGTCGATCGAGCCCTTGGGCTCCTTCGCGGAGAGGGATCGGCGGAGGTCGAGAGCCTTCTTGCCAGCGCCGGATCGGCGCTCGACACCGTCCGTTCCCACGACAGTCGAGTCGCCGACCTACACACACGGTTGATCCAGTCGGCCACCGAGATCGCCGACCTGGTGGTGGAGCTGGCCGGTGTCGCGGACTCGCTGGAGGCGGATCCGCAGCGACTGGAGTGGATCGAGGCTCGACGAGCCCGGATCACCGCGGCCCTGCGCCGATTGTCAGCGCTCACCGGTGAAGACGCTCCCGGCATGGCGGACCTGCTCGCCTGGGCGCAGGGCGCGCGCATCCGGCTGGAAGAACTCACCGACGATGCCGGGCTGCTGGAGTCCATCGACCACCGCATCGACCAGGCGAGGGCGCAGGCAGGTCCCTTGGCTGCCCGGGTATCCGAATTGCGCATCACTGCGGGACGTTCCCTGGAGGCGCGCGTCACCGAGGAGCTGGCCGCCCTAGCGATGCCCACCGCCCGGTTGGTGGTGAGCATCACCCGTCGTCCTCCCGGAGAAGGTCTCGTGGTCGCGGTCGAGGGGGAGCCGTATAGCGCCGACCGGCACGGGATCGACGACGTTGCTTTCGGTCTGGTCCAGGGGGCGGATGACCGGCCTCGACCGCTGGGGCGGGGTTCCTCCGGTGGTGAGCGCTCACGCATCATGCTCGCCCTCGAAGTGGTCCTCGCCGGGGCGGATCCTGTGCCCACGATGGTGTTCGACGAAGTGGACGCGGGCGTGGGTGGACGTGCAGCAGTTGAGGTCGGGCGCCGCCTGGCTCGGCTGGGCCGCCTCCGTCAGGTCCTCGTCGTCACCCATCTGCCCCAGGTGGCCGCGTTCGCGGATCGGCATCTCGTGGTCAGGACGGATGCGGACGGACAGATCACTCAGGCCAGCGTGGCGACGGTCGAGGGGGATGACCGAAGACGTGAGCTAGCGCGGATGCTCGCCGGCCAAGAGGAATCCGACACCGCGATGGCCCACGCTGCGGAATTGCTGGAACTCGCCGCCGGAGAGTCAACTGGAGACACTCCGGAAGTCCGCGGCAACAGCACCGGGGCGTCCCGGCGCTGATAACCTGACAACCCGTGGAGCCGAGGCAGCCGACACCAACCAAGCATCTGTTCGTGACCGGAGGCGTCGCCTCCTCACTTGGCAAGGGGCTCACCGCTTCCTCGCTTGGCAATCTCCTCAAGGCCCGTGGGCTTCGAGTGACGATGCAGAAACTCGACCCCTATCTCAACGTCGATCCCGGCACCATGAACCCGTTCCAGCATGGCGAGGTGTTCGTCACCGATGACGGTGCGGAAACCGATCTGGATGTGGGTCACTACGAACGTTTCCTCGACACCGATCTGCAAGGCTCGGCCAATGTCACGACCGGTCAGGTCTATTCGGCAGTCATCGCGAAGGAGCGACGCGGGGAATATCTCGGCGACACCGTTCAGGTGATCCCGCACATCACCAACGAGATCAAGGCACGTATCCGTCGCATGGCCACCGCTGACGTTGATGTTGTCATCACGGAGGTCGGGGGCACCGTTGGTGACATCGAGTCACTGCCCTTTCTCGAAGCGGTCCGTCAGGTACGCCACGAGGTCGGCCGGGACAATGTGTTTTTCCTGCATGTCTCACTCCTTCCCTACATCGGACCGTCGGGGGAGTTGAAGACCAAGCCGACGCAGCACTCGGTCGCGCAGTTGCGCAATATCGGTATCCAACCCGATGCGCTGGTCCTACGGGCGGATCGTCCTGTGCCGCAGGCAATCAAGCGCAAGGTGTCGCTGATGTGCGATGTGGAAGAAGAGGCCGTCGTCGCAGCGGTGGATGCGCCGAGCATCTATGACATTCCCAAGGTGTTGCACGGCGAGGGGCTCGATGCCTATGTGGTCCGCCGGCTGGGCTTGCCCTTCCGGGATGTGGATTGGACGCGGTGGGGTGACCTGCTGCGTCGAGTACACCACCCTGCCCATGAGGTGGACGTCGCCCTGGTGGGCAAGTACGTCGACCTGCCGGATGCATACCTCTCGGTCACGGAAGCGTTGCGCGCAGGCGGTTTCGCGCATGACTGCCGGGTGCGCATCCACTGGGTGGCAAGTGATGACTGCGCGACCACCGAAGGGGCCGCGCAGCGCCTGGCTGGCATGGACGCCATCTGCGTTCCCGGCGGCTTCGGTGTCCGGGGGATCGAGGGCAAACTTGGTGCCCTGCGCTATGCCCGCGAGAATCGCATTCCCACCCTCGGGTTGTGCCTCGGCCTGCAGTGCATGGTGATCGAATACGCGCGCAACGTCGCAGGCCTTGAGGGGGCAAACTCCGCGGAGTTTGATGAATCGACCCCCTTCCCCGTGATCTCGACGATGACCGATCAGCGGGATGTCGTCGCCGGCGAGCGGGACATGGGCGGCACCATGAGGCTCGGCCTCTACCCGGCCAAGTTGCGCGAGGATTCGATCGTCGCCCAGACCTATGGCGTTCCCTATGTCGATGAGCGTCACCGCCACCGCTTCGAGGTCAACAATGAATACCGGGGAGCCCTCGAGGAGGCGGGTTTGGTCATCTCGGGAACCTCGCCGGATGGGCGACTGGTGGAATTCGTCGAACTGCCGGCGCAGACCCACCCCTATTTCGTGGGTACCCAGGCGCATCCGGAGTTCCGCTCGAGGCCGACCCGAGCCCATCCGCTGTTCAGCGGGCTCGTTGCAGCGGCCCTGGCGCGGCGCGCCGCGGATGCCTCGATGGACTCCGTCTCGCTTGACCGCTCCTGATCGCGAACTCCGGTGACCTCAGCGGAGTCCGGCGAGGAGCGCTGGTCAGAAGAGGTTCGCGACGTCCGCGACCCCTACCCCGTGGTGTCGTCGCAGTCGCGGTTCACCGGCCATGTCTGGTCGGTTCGCTCGGACTCCATCGACTTCGGGGAGGGAGTCGTCGTCGAGCGGGACATCCTCGACCACCCCGGCGCTGTCGGCGTCGCCGCGATCGATGACGCCGGCGCCATCCTCCTGATCCGCCAATATCGACATCCCATCGGTGGCTATCTATTTGAGCTGCCGGCGGGACTTCGAGATGTCGAAGATGAGCATCCCCTCGTCACCGCCCAGCGGGAATTGGCCGAAGAGGCGGGCCTGGCGGCCAATCGCTGGGATGTGCTGGTGGACTTCTTCAACTCCCCGGGCGGATCCAATGAAGCGTTTCGCTGCTTCCTCGCCAGGGATGTGTATGAGATCCCCGGTGGCCGCCAGCATTCCGGGGACGCCGAGGAACGGTCGCTGCCCCAGGTGTGGGTCCCCCTTGACGAGGCGGTTGGCCTCGTGCTGGGCGGAGCGCTGCACAACCCGACCACGGTCACGGGGGTCCTGGCCGCACATGCTGCTCAGGAGCGCGGCTGGACCACGCTGAGGCCGGCTGACGGGCCGATGTGGGCCTTGCCCGATGTTGCGCCAGACGCGACCTCGAACGTGCCCTAGAGTCAGGGTCGGTCGCTGGTCGCTGCAGGTGAGTCCGCAAAGCCCTGTGCGTCAGGCCAGCCGGCCAGAGGCAAACGAGTTGAATCGATAGGAGAGGCGTCATGCGCGTCGGTATCCCCACCGAGGTCAAGAACCATGAATACCGGGTGGCGATCACCCCGGCCGGAGTCGTGGAGTTGACCAAGCATGGCCACGAGGTGTTCATCCAGTCCGGGGCCGGAATGGGTTCGTCCATCCCCGATGACGAGTACATCGCGGCTGGGGCGCGCATCTTGGCGACAGCAGACGAAGTCTGGCAAACCGGTGACATGATCTTGAAGGTCAAGGAGCCGATCGCGGAGGAATATCCCAGGATGCGGGAGGGCCAGGTTCTCTTCACCTACCTGCATCTCGCTGCCTCACGCCCCTGCACCGATGCGCTCCTCGAGCGCAAGGTCACGGCCATCGCATACGAGACCGTAGAGTTGCCTGATCACAGCCTCCCTCTGCTCGCGCCCATGTCCGAGGTGGCAGGACGGATGGCTCCCCAGGTCGGGGCGTTCAGCCTCCAGCGGGCGAACGGTGGTCGCGGGGTGCTCATGGGCGGGGTCTCCGGTGTGTACGCCGCGAAGGTGGTCGTGATCGGCGCTGGAGTGTCCGGCATGAACGCTGCCGCCATTGCCCTGGGCATGCAGGCCGAAGTCCTCCTGCTCGACCGCAACATCGCTCGGCTGCGCCAGGCGGATGCGATCTATCAGGGCCACATGCAGACCGTGGCGTCGAACACCTACGAGATCGAAAGGGCCGTGCTCGATGCCGACCTGGTCATTGGGGCGGTGCTAGTCCCGGGGGCCAAGGCTCCCACGCTGATCTCCAATGAACTGGTCTCGCGAATGAAGCCCGGCGCTGTGCTCGTGGATATCTCCATCGACCAGGGTGGCTGCTTCGAGGATTCCCGACCCACGACCCATGCGGATCCGACCTATCCGGTGCACGACACGTTGTTCTACTGCGTGGCGAATATGCCCGGTGCTGTTCCGCATACCTCGACTTATGCGCTTACCAACGTCACGCTGCCCTACGCCGTCGAACTCGCCGATCATGGTTGGGCGGGGGCATTGCGCCGTGACGCCTCCCTGCGTCCGGGGTTGAACACCCATGATGGGCAGATCACGTATGCCGCGGTCGGGGAGGCGTTCGGCTTGCCGGTGGTCTCGGTCGAGGAGATCCTCGCCTGAGCGGGAGCACGACAGGGTTGCGTCAGGCGGTCGGGGTCTATCTCGATCACCTCACCGTGGAGCGCGGCCTGGCGCGCAACACCCTGCAGGCCTATCGACGGGATCTGCATCGCTATCTCG
>JBDQGZ010000089.1:0-8038 GCA_040265115.1 Candidatus Nanopelagicales bacterium | reverse complement strand
GCCCAGCGTCCCCCGGCAGCGCCCACGGCAACCCATACGAGTCTACCCATGGGAGCCAAGCCAACGTCACGCGGGCGGGTGGCTCGTTGCCGGAGCGGCGGGCAGCGAGCGTGCGGGCGATCTCAGCCCATCGGGCTTCAACCCCATGCTCGGTCGGCTGGTAGTAACTCGCCTCCGCCAGGACATCAGGTAGGTACTGACCCTCGGCGATACCCCCCGGTAGGTCGTGGGGATAGACGTACTCCGTCCCGTGGCCGAGCGCCGCCGCCCCCGGGTAGTGCGCATCGCGAAGGTGCGGCGGAACGTTGCCGATACGCCCGGCTCGCACATCGGCGATAGCCGCATCGATGCCGCGGTAGACAGCGTTCGATTTCGGCGCGAGGGCTGCGTGCACGGTCGCCTGCGCCAGCACGATCCGCGCTTCGGGCATGCCAATCAGTGCTACCGCCTGCGCCGCCGCAGTAGCGGTCTGCAGCACGCTCGGCTCGGCCATCCCGATGTCCTCGCTGGCGAGGATGATCAATCGCCGAGCGATGAAGCGCGGATCCTCGCCGGCTTCCAGCATGCGCGCCAGGTAGTGAAGTGCGGCATCGGGATCGCTGCCCCGCACGCTCTTGATGAAGGCACTGATGACGTCATAGTGCTGATCACCCGCTCTGTCGTATCGCACCATCGCCTGCTGGACCGCCTGCTCGACCTCCTCGAGCCCGACGGAGTCTCCGAGCCCGGCTGCTGCTTCGAGGGCGGTGAGGGCCCGACGGGCATCCCCGCCACACAGTCGAACGAGATGCCCGAGCGCGTCATCACTCAAAGACACCTGACCGTTGAGGCCACGTGGATCGGCCACGGCACGACGGAGCAATTCCGCCACATCATCTTCGGTGAGCGGCTGCAGGGTCAGCAGAAGGCTACGTGACAGCAATGGCGTGACGACAGAGAAGCTCGGGTTCTCCGTGGTTGCCGCAATGAGGGTGACCCAGCCGTTTTCGACAGCGGGCAGCAACGCATCCTGCTGAGTCTTGCTGAAGCGGTGCACCTCGTCGACGAAGAGCACTGTTCGACGTCCCTGCATGCCGAGGGCAGCGCGTGCTCCCTCGATCACCTCTCGAACGTCTTTCACCCCCGCGGTCACCGCGGACAGTTCGACGAGGCGAGCCCCGGTCGCACGGGAGACAAGGTGGGCGAGGGTCGTCTTGCCGGTCCCGGGCGGCCCCCACAGGATCACCGAGACCGTGGCACCTGCGTCGCCATCAAGCAGTCGGCGCAGCGGGGTGCCCGGGGTGAGCAGATGGGCCTGGCCAACGAGATCGTCGACCGAGCGTGGGCGCATTCGCACCGCGAGTGGAGCATCCGGGCGATCTGGCCCGGCAGCGTCATCGAACAGGGTGGCGCCCATAAGGACCGACCCTACGCGCCTGCTTGGTCAGCGCTTCTTCACCTGCGACACATGGAGACGATCGGAACGGCCCGGAGGGCTCATGATGGGCGGTCAATCCGAGGCTGCGTCACCTTCTGGATGAACCACCGCATCGACTCCGGCCTCAGCACGCTGCGCCGCGGTGATCGGAGTGGGCGCCCCGGTCAAGGGATCCTGGCCTCCCCCGGTCTTGGGGAAGGCGATGACGTCACGCAGCGAACCTGCACCGGCGAGCAGCATGCAGATGCGGTCCCACCCGAAGGCGATGCCGCCATGCGGGGGCGGGCCATAGGCAAAGGCGTCGAGCAGGAACCCGAATTGCTCGCGCACCTCGTCGTCGGACAGTCCGAGCAGGGAGAACACCCGCTCCTGGACATCCTGGCGATGGATACGAATGGATCCACCACCGATCTCATTGCCGTTGCACACCAGGTCATAGGCCCAGGCCAGAGCTTCCCCCGGCGAAGACTCGAAGGCGTCGATCCACTCGGCATTCGGCGAGGTGAAGGGATGGTGCACGGCGGTCCATCCGCTGCCGCCGTCATCGGTCTCGATGGCTTCGAACATGGGTGCATCGACGACCCAGACGAAGGACCAGGATCCCTCCGGCACCAGCTCGAGTCGATCGGCGATCTCCACCCGAGCTGCACCGAGCAGGGCCAGAGAGTCCGAACGCTTGCCCGCGGCGAAGAAGACGCAGTCCCCTGCCGTCGCGCCCACCGCAGCGACCAATCCGTCGCGCTCGGCATCGGAGAGGTTCTTCGCTACCGGCCCACCGAGCGTCCCGTCCTCGGCGATGGTGACATAGGCCAGGCCTTTCGCACCCCGCTGCTTGGCCCACTCCTGCCAGGCGTCGAAGGTCCGGCGCGGCTGATCCCCGCCGCCGGGCATGACCACCGCTCCGACGTAGTCAGCCTGGAACACCCGGAACGGCGTGTCGGCGAAGTACTCGGTGAGGTCGACGAGTTCGAGTCCGTAACGCAGATCGGGCTTGTCGGTGCCGAAGCGGCGCATGGCCTCGGCATAGGTGAGGTGCTCGATAGGTGGGACATCGACATTGGCGAGTTCGCTCCACAGCGCGCGAACGATCGCCTCGCCCACCTCGATGACATCGGCCTGCTCGACGAAGGACATCTCGATATCTAGCTGGGTGAACTCCGGCTGACGATCAGCACGGAAGTCCTCATCGCGGTAGCAGCGAGCGATCTGGAAGTAGCGCTCCATACCGGCGACCATGAGTAGCTGTTTGAACAACTGGGGCGACTGCGGCAGGGCATACCAGTGACCGGGCTGAAGGCGAACAGGGACGAGGAAGTCGCGTGCACCCTCGGGAGTCGAGCGAGTGAGCGTGGGTGTTTCGACCTCGACGAAGTTCCGGTCGTACAACACGGTGCGCGCAATCCGGTTGGCATCGGATCGCATCCGCAGGATGTCCGCGGCGGAATCCCGGCGCAGGTCGAGGTAGCGGTATTTCAGTCTCGTCTCGTCACCGACGCTCACCCGGTCATCGATAGGGAAGGGCAGAGGGGCGGATTCGCTCAACACCTCGACCTCGGTCGACACCACCTCGACCTCGCCCGTCGGCAACTCCGGGTTCTCATTGCCGTCTGGACGCTTCTCCACCGAGCCCCGGATTCGAAGGCAGTATTCATCGCGCAGCCCGTGGGCCACCTCATGGTCATGGACGACGACCTGCACGACCCCGCTCGCATCCCGCAGGTCGAGGAAGGCCACCCCACCGTGATCACGACGCCTTGCCACCCATCCCGCGAGTTCCACCTCGCTGCCGATATCCGACGCGCGCAGAGTGCCCGCCTCGTGGCTCCTGATCACCGGTGTCCTCCCGATCTCGTATGCATGCGATTGCCTGGCGTGAGGTGTGTCATGGCGCGCCCATCATCCGCCCCGGCACATCATCGAGGGACACTGCCTCCTGTACCCCGTCGATCAGATCACGCATCATCACCGTGCCCGCGGCGATCTCATCGTCTCCGATGATGAGGGCGTACCTCGCCCCCGAACGGTCCGCCGCCTTCATGGCGCCCTTGATGGCACGCGAATCGAAGGCCATGTCGCACCCGATACCGGCCGCACGCAATCGACCCAGGAGGGTCACGGCGACACGTCGAGCCGGCTCTCCCAGCGGCACAAGGAAGCAGGTGAGTCGATCCGGATCGGCAAGGGTGATGCCCTCCGCCTGGGCCGCCAGAAGCGTTCGATCGACCCCCAGGCCGAAACCGATGCCGCTCAGTTCCGGTCCGCCGAGTGAGGCCATGAGACCGTCGTAACGACCACCACCGCCGATCCCTGATTGCGCTCCGAGACCCGCATGGGTGAATTCAAAGGCGGTCCGCGTGTAGTAGTCCAGTCCTCGCACCAACCGCGGAGCCTCCACCCAGGAGACGCCGAGATCGCGTAGGAACGCCCGCGTCGCCGCGTAGTGCGTCATGCAGTCATCGCACAGGTAGTCCCCCGGGAGCGGAGCCTCCTCGAGTTGTTCCTGAACCTCGGCCCTCTTGTCGTCGAGGACACGGAGCGGGTTCAACGCTGCGCGCTGTTGTGTTGCGTCATCGAGATCGCAGTCGGCGAGGAACTCGCGCAGGGCCTGCGAATACGTCGGGCGACAGGTCTGACATCCGAGGGAGTTCAGTTGCAGCGTGTAGTCCTGCAACCCGACACCGCGGAAGCTCGAGTCAGCGACCGCGATGACCTCAGCATCGATGGCGGGGTCGTCACTGCCGATCGCCTCCAGACCGACCTGCTGCAACTGCCGATAGCGACCGTGCTGGGGCCGCTCGGCGCGGAAGAACGGACCGGCGTACCACAGCTTCACCGGCAGCCCGCCGCGATGCAGACCGTGTTCGATAACCGAGCGCATCACCCCCGCCGTGCCCTCCGGGCGCAGGGAGATCGACCGTTCACCGCGATCGGTGAAGGTGTACATCTCCTTGCTCACCACGTCGGTAGATTCCCCGACCCCGCGCTCGAACAGGGCCGTGTCCTCGAAGACGGGAAGTTCGATGTAGCCATAGCCGGCGAGACGTGCTGGTCGCGCGAGCGCCTCGCGCACAGCGAGGAACTGCCCCGAGGCCGGGGGAAGGTACTCGGGGACTCCCTTGGGTGCTTGGAGGCTCCCGGCCATCAGGACCCCTCGATGATCTGGCGGAGGAACGGGTTGCCGATCCGCTCCTCACCGATGGTCGTCGTGGGACCGTGGCCCGGCATGACAACAGTGTCGTCATCGAGCGGCAGCACGACGCGGGCAAGGCTCGCCATCATCGCGTCAGGATCACCACCGGCGAGGTCGGTGCGTCCGATCGACCCGGCGAAGAGCAGATCACCACTGACCAGGACCGGTGGTCGATGCTCATCCCGATCGGCCAGGAACGTCACCGACCCCTCGGTATGACCCGGTGCATGATCCACTCGCAACCCAACCCCCGCCAGGTCGAGCACCTCCCCGTCGGCGAACGTGCGGACATCGTCGGGCTCGGTCAACTCCAGGGCTCCCTCGGTCATCGCGAGGAGGCTGTCTCGTGCCGCGGCGAAGCTCGAGCCGGCCGGATCGGCGAGCCGGTAGCGATCATCGGGGTGGATATAGGCCGGAATTCCATGCCCCGCCGTGAGGGGTGCCACCGACCACACGTGGTCGACGTGCCCATGGGTGAGCAGCACTGCGACCGGTCGCAGGCGATGTTCCGTGAGGATCTCCCGCAACTGGCCCATGCTGGCCTGACCGGGATCGACCACCAGGCAGTCCTCACCCTCAGCGGGCGCGATGACCAGGCAGTTGGTTTGCCACGAACCCGCGGGAAAACCGGTGATGAACACAGCTGCTCTGCCTCTCCCTCGACGCGACCCCGCGCAGCCTATCGGGCAAGCCGTGGGCGCTCTCTCGTACACTCACCCCCTGATATCGGGCGTTCCGGGGAGGTCCACCAGGTGGCTGGGAACAAGAGGTCCAGGGAAATAGCACGCGCCAAGGCCGAGCGGCAGCAGGCACGCCGTTCCGACGCCGAGGCGCGGCGACGGCGCACTCAGCAGATCATCGGTGGACTCGTTGCCCTGGCGGTGGTGATCGGCGGGGTCACCTGGTTCACGCTGAACCGCTCCGGTGACACAGTGGCCGATGACACCTCGGTCGTCACCCCCAGCCCCGCGCCGACGTCCGCGGAACCAACGCCGCCAAACCCCAGCCCCACCGGCACAGAGCAGCCGGTCCCCGGATGTACCCCGCCTCCACAGACACGTCCGGATGACCTGTCCTTCCCCGACGGGCCTGAGCAGGTCATCGCCGAGGGAACCGACTACACCCTGCAACTGGCGACCAATTGCGGGCCGATCTCGATCCAGACGCTCCCCGACCTGGCGCCCGAGACCGTGAACTCGATGGTCTTTCTCACCGAGCAGGGCTACTTCGACCTCACTGCCTGCCATCGGCTCACCACCGAGGGCATCTTCGTCCTGCAGTGCGGCGATCCTGCCGGCAACGGTACGGGCGGCCCCGGTTATGTGGTCCCAGACGAGAACCTGCCCGCAGACGGCGCAGACAACTACCCCGCCGGCACCGTGGCCATGGCCAATGCCGGACCGGGAACGGCGGGTAGCCAGTTCTTCATCGTCTACGAGAACACCACCCTGCCCGGCGCCTACACCATCTGGGGCGAGGTGACCGAAGGTCTCGATCTCGTTCGAGCCATCGCAGCCGCAGGAGTGAGCGGCGGCGGCCTGGATGGACCGCCCGCGCAGCAAGTCGTCGTCGAGCAGGCTACGGTGGGCGACTAGAAGAAGCACATAGCACCGGCCCGCGGTGCTGACGCCTCGACCGTCATCGATCAGCAGGAGGAGGAAGTCCACGATGTCCGACGACCTCAATCCCCCTGCGATTACCGGTCGGCCCACACCATCGGCGCTCGGGCCGAGCCCAACCCCCGCTGCCATCAAGCCTGCAACACCTGCGTCTGCTCCAACTCCTGCGCGCATTCCCGCCCCCAGCGGGCCTACACGACCCGCGACTGATCCCTCACGCTGGGGACGCATCGATCCGGACGGCAACGCCTACCTCACCACCCCCGACGGCGAGGTGCTCATCGGGCAGTGGGCTGCAGGAACCCCCGAAGAGGGCCTGGCCTTCTTCGGTCGCAAGTTCGACGATCTGATGATCGAGGCGGACCTTGCTCGGACACGGCTCGTCGACGGTCGCGCCACGCCAGAGCAGACCACAACCGCCGTGGAGCACCTGCGCGGCGCCCTCGCCACCCCGTTGTTCATGGGTGACATCACCGATCTCCGCCAAGCCTGCGACGACCTCGACGCCCTGATCATCGAGCAGCGTGCCGCGGTCGAACAGCGCCGTGCTGAGGCTCGGGAAAAGGCCCGCGTTCGCCGTGAGGAGATCATCGTCGAGGCCGAGAAACTGGCTACCTCGACGCAATGGAAGGCCACCGGTGACCGATTCGCCGCACTGCTCGAGGAATGGAAAGCCGCCCCCCGGATCGATCGTTCCACCGAGCAAGCTCTGTGGAAGCGTTTCTCAGCCGCACGATCGACCTTCGATCGAGCACGCCGGACACACTTCGCCGAGCGCGATGCCACCCGCAAGCAGTCCGTGGAGGCCAAGGAGCGACTGATCGCGAAGGCCGAGGAACTCTCCAGTTCCACCGACTGGGCGGGCACGACGCGCGACTACCGGCGGCTGATGGACGAATGGAAAGCCGCGGGACATGCCGGACGCGGCGCTGAAGACCGACTGTGGACTCGGTTCCGCGCGGCTCAGGACGTGTTCTTCGCTGCTCGCGATGCAGCGAATGCCGATCGCGATGTGGAGCAGCGGGCCAATCTGGACAAGAAGCGCGCACTCGCCGAGGAGGCGGAGGCGCTTCTGCCCATCACCGATATCGCCGCAGCGAAACGCGCACTGCGTGACATCGGGGAACGCTGGGAGGCCGTCGGCCATGTCCCTCGCAATGACAAGGATCGAATCGAAGGGCGACTACGCAAGGTCGAGCAGACGGTGCGCAGCCATGAGCAGGATGAGTGGAAGCGCTCCAATCCTGAGACACGAGCTCGGGCGTCGGACACCGCTGCCAAATTCGCCGAGGCGGTGGCCAAGGCCGAGCTCGAGAAGGAGCAGGCCCTCGCTCGCGGCGATCAGGCCGCAGCGGCAAAGGCTGATGAGAAGATCACCTCGACCCGAGCGCTGCTGGCTGCTGCCGAGGGTGCACTCAGCGAATTGAGTCGCTAAACCCGGTAGGCGTCGAAGACGCCCTCGACCTGCCGCACCGATTTCAGCACCGAACCCAGGTGCTTCGGATCAGCCATCTCGAAGGTAAAGCGGGACATGGCGATCCGGTCATGCCCGGTGCTTACGGATGCGCTCAGGATGTTGACGTGCTGATCGGACAGCGCGCGGGTGACGTCGGCGAGAAGTCGAGAACGATCGAGCGCCTCCACTTGGATATTGACGAGGAACACTCCTGCCGATGATCCAGACCATTCGACCTCGACAACCCTCTCGGGTTGGGCGAGCAAGCCCGGCGCATTCGCACAGGACGTTCGGTGCACCGACACCCCGGATCCTCGTGTGACGAATCCAAGAATCTCGTCGCCGGGGACTGGAGT
>JBDQGZ010000088.1:0-8159 GCA_040265115.1 Candidatus Nanopelagicales bacterium | reverse complement strand
GATATAGACGGCGCGCTCCTCCAGATCGCGCGCGCAATGCCGCATGGCGGACCACATGACTTGCGCCTTCGCCCAGTGGTAATCCCGCCGACGCAGCGCAGCCGTGGATTCGATCAGGATGATGGGCAGATCGCGGGAAGCAACCTGCGACGAAGCAGGATCAATGAAGTGAGGCCCCAGTTGGTCCCCGAAGATCCACCGGGCGCGGGGCTCCACCGGATCAGGCCTGGTGGGAGTTGGGCTTCAGCGCCTTGGCGAGGTGTTCCATGGGACCACTGAGTTCGCTCGGCAGCAGCCAGACCTTGTTGGCGTCCCCGGATGCGATCTCGGGCAGCGCCTGGATGTACTGATAGGCGAGAACTGCGGAATCCGGTTCCGCGCGTCGAATGGCATCGACCACTTTCTGGATGGCCTCCGATTCACCTTCGGCGGTCAGAACCGCGGCACGCGCCTGTCCCTCCGCCCTCAGGATGGCGGCCGTCTTCTCTCCCTCGGCAGTGAGGATTGCCGACTGCTTCTCACCTTCGGCGGTGAGGATCGCCGCGCGCTTGTCCCGCTCCGCGCGCATCTGCTTCTCCATGGACTGCTGAACGCTGTCGGGGGGATCGATCGCCTTCAACTCCACCCGGTTGACCCGGATTCCCCACTTCCCGGTCGCTTCATCCAGAACTCCGCGCAAGGCGGCATTGATGCTGTCCCGGGACGTGAGTGTCTTCTCCAGGTCCATCGAACCGATGACATTGCGCAGGGTGGTGACGGTCAACTGCTCGATCGCGAGAAGGTAATTGGCGATCTCGTAGGTCGCCGACTTCGGATCGGTCACCTGGAAATAGATGACGGAGTCGATCCCCACCACAAGATTGTCCTCTGTGATGACTGGTTGCGGCGGGAAGGAGATGACCTGTTCACGTAGATCGATGCGCGGCTTCAAACGATCGACGAACGGGATGATGATGGCCACTCCCGCGTTGAGCGTGCGCTGATAGCGACCGAGTCGCTCGACGATGCTCGCGTGCGCCTGCGGCACGATCTTGATCGATGCTGAGATCACCACGATGACGAGGAGCCCGATCACGATCAGGAGAATGAGGAGTTCCATAGCCTGTCCTTCCCTGCTAGCCCTGCCCTACGAGTCCGGTTCAGTTCGGTGTACCTATTCGGCGACGAGTGCGGTGGCTCCCTCGATCTCCAACACGTAGACGGTCTGACCCGGCTCGAACTGGCTGTCACCGTCGAAGGCGCGAGCCGACCAGATCTCTCCGGCCAACTTGATGCGCCCATCCCGCCCATCCACGGGCTCGAGGACGACGGCCGCGGTGCCCACCAGGGCCGCTGTTCCCGATCTCATCGTCAACGCTGGTCGCATGTGACGCCGTGCGATCGGTCGCACACCCACAAGTCCGAGGAGAGAGCCCACGGCGAAGGCAGCCACCGACCATTCCAAGGATCCGGTCACACCCGAGACAACCGCTGCGATAGCCGCGCCCGCAGCGAACATCACGAAGATGAGCGCCCCACCCGTCACGACCTCCGCGACCAGCAGGCCGGCCGCGGCAATCGCCCACCAGATCCAGGGGTCCACCCCTCCAGGCTAACCTCGATATGCGTGATCCGCCGCACGTGCGGTCCACCGGTCCGACCGCGACTCGATATGGATTCCGATCCCATAGGTCTGCGTCAGGACTTCATCGGTGAGGGCCTGTGCGACCGGGCCTGCGGCGATGCTGCTTCCATCCTTCAACAGCAGCGCATGTGTGGTTCCCGAGGGAATCTCCTCGACATGGTGGGTCACCATGACCACCGTCGGTGCACCTGGATCCTGCGCCATCGCCGCGAGACGTGTGAGGAGATCCTCCCGACCACCGAGGTCAAGCCCCGCGGTGGGCTCGTCGAGAAGCAGGAGCTCTGGATCCGACATCAGGGCCCGGGCGATCTGAGTCCTCTTCCTCTCTCCCTCAGACAGGGTCCCGAAGGTTCGGTTCGCGAGATGGGCCATCCCCCATTGCTCCAGCAGCGCATCGGCACGATCCCAGTCCGCCTGGTCGTATTCCTCGCGCCACCTTCCGGTTACCCCCCACGATGCGGTGACGACGGCGTCACGAACGGATTCGCGCCGCGGGATGGCCGCAGCGAGGCCCGCGCCGACAAGCCCGATGCGCGGACGCAGGTCGAACACATCGGTCAACCCCAGATATTCCTCGAGGACGACAACCACGCCCTGGGTCGGATGCATCTGCGTGGCCGCGACCTGCACGAGGGTTGACTTTCCCGCACCATTCGGCCCAAGGACAACCCAGCGCTGCCCTTCCTCGACCACCCAGTCGACCGAGTCGAGAAGCAGCGCGCGACCTCGTCGCACGGTCACTC
Source organism: Candidatus Nanopelagicales bacterium (assembly GCA_040265115.1). Taxonomy (GTDB): domain Bacteria; phylum Actinomycetota; class Actinomycetes; order S36-B12; family S36-B12; genus M55B157. Next base: position 5,792 of record JBDQGZ010000088.1, on the reverse strand, counting down.
CAGACATGTGGATGACCTCGACCACGCCTATCCCTTTCGTTGCGAAGACAGCACGCAGGTTACGGTCCTGTCGTGGATCGCAGCCCTGGTTCGCCTGCAGGCTACCCGGTCGGGTCGATGCCTGACGCGCGCCTGTCAGACCTGTCGCGCACCTGGCAGTTGCGCCTATGGGCGTCCCGCATGGCAACGTGGATCCAGGACCGAGGATCGAACAGTGGGTCCATGCCAGATTCCTGGCGTACCGATGTGCAAGAACATCGGGTGAGCGTGCTTCGCGACATTGATCAGACCATCGCTGATCGAGTGAGCCACCTCGACAACCAGGAGGCTGACCTGGATATGGCGTCACTCACGGATCTTCTCGGCATCCGGTCTGACGATGCGGCGGTGCGCGTGGATCTTCTCCTCCCTCGCGCAGGGGATGCCCGCGGTCTATCAGCGTCACCTCATCTGCTCGAGAGCGCGCTTGTCTCCACCGTCGCCATGCGAGTGATCTCCCCCGGCGGCCAGGATGACGTCATCATGATTCCCCAACGCCTCCACGAGGGATTGCTGATGTGGGGGGTGGGATCGCTTCCCCGTGTGTCAGCCGGAATCACGGAGGGCGGAGGGATCCCGTTGGCCGGCGATGGAGCCGATCTTGCGGAGGTCGACCGGACCCTTCGCCGAGCAGTCCTGGAATCAGAGGAACGCCTGTCCGACCTCGGCCTGTCCGGTCTCGGACAGCAGGCCCGCACTGCCTGGGATGCGGGCACCGAACCGTGGCGGGAAGGCTGGTGGCCACGGTCGATGAGGCCCCAGCGACGATCCCTGATGGCCCGAGCAGTGAACTTGGCATGGATGAGAGACATCGCTGCGATTAATGATGCGCCCGTCGTGACCCTGTCCGACGATCGCGAACGACGATCGGTCCTCGATGACCTGGATCGATGGAGTCGTCGAGCCATCGAAATCGCCGTGTCATCGCCGTTGCGCAATCGTGTCTGAGCGACGCGACCACTAGGCTGAGGGCTTGTGAGCGACACCGGAACCGTCCTGGTAATCCTGACCGGACGTGATCGCCCCGGTGTGACCGCAACCTTGTTTACCGCCCTGTGCCAGCATCGGGTCACAGTGCTCGATATGGAGCAGATCATCGTCCACGGTCGCCTGGTGCTTGCGGTCCTACTCGGAGTCGATGCCGACACCCGAGGCGATGTCCGAGCGACCGTTCATGCGGTCGCCAGCGATCTCGGCATGGAGGCCGAGACGATCGTCGGCTCCGCAGAGTCAGTGTCGGATGCGGGACCGAGGGTGCACATCACCGTAATGGGGTCCCCGCTTCGACCGAGCGCCGTCGCGCGCATCGCCGAGACCATCAGTTCCCAGGGCGGCAATATCGATCGGATTCGTCGCATTGCCGACTACCCGGTCACCGCCGTTGTCTTCGAGGGTTCCGGCGCTGAGGTCGAGCCGCTTCGACTACTGCTCGGCCCCCTTGCCACGGAGCTCGGTGTCGACATCGCCGTTCAGGAAGCCGGTCTCACCCGACGCGGCCAGCGACTCATAGTCATGGACGTCGACTCGACCCTCATCACCGATGAAGTCATCGACCTTCTCGCCGAGCACGCTGGGGTGGGTTCCGAGGTCGCTGCGATCACCGAAGCAGCCATGCGTGGGGAGATGGACTTCGCCGCATCGCTCACCGAGCGTGTGGCGACACTGAAGGGACTCGACGCGAGTGTCATCCGTACCGTCCAGGAGTCACTTCATCTCACTCCCGGAGCACGGACGCTCATCAGAACGTTGAAGTCGCTGGGCTTCCATGTCTGCCTTGTGTCCGGCGGCTTCCATCAGGTCATCGATCCCCTCGCTGAGGAACTCGGAGTGGATCGCGTTCGGGCGAATGTGCTGGAGATCGAGGCTGGCCGTCTCACGGGTCGGGTAGTCGGAGACATCGTGGATCGGCACGCGAAGAGGGCAGCTCTCGAGGAGTTCGCGCGGGAATTCAATGTGCCGCTACCCCAGGTGATCGCCGTCGGCGACGGTGCCAATGACCTCGACATGCTGGCGGCCGCTGGTCTCGGGGTTGCCTTCAACGCCAAGCCGGCGGTGAAGGCTGCAGCGCATACTTCCGTGACGCGACCCTTCCTAGACTCCATCCTCTTCCTCCTCGGCGTCACCCGGGCCGAGGTCTAGCAGGCCGATCGCGCGAATGGGGTCGAGGTGCGTCGTCCCGGAATCGATGCCGCCCCGAGCTAGATGGCGCCGCGGGGCACCACGATCTGCTCGAGGTGTCGTGACTGCGGGTCTGTCCACGAACCGCTCATCGAAATCGTGGCGATAGCTGATGTGGGGAATTTCGTGGCCAGTTGATCGCTCGCCGACCGATCGGCCGTCTGCGGCCACTCCGCGGCCAGCATTTCGAGACCGGGATTGTGACCGATGATCATCGCGGTGCCGATGTCATCGGAGATGTCGTGCACCACGTCGATGAGATCGGAGACCCTGGCCTCATAGACGCGCGGATCCACAATGGTCATCGACTCTCGTCCCCACTCCGCGACGATGAGGTCGTAGGTTTGTCGTGTCCGTTGAGCGGGCGACACGATGATGAGATCGACGGGTGGACAGTTGTCCTCGACCCAACGAGCGGCGGCGGGCGCATCCCTAACTCCGCGCGTCGACAGTGGTCGTTCCAGATCCGCCACCCCCACCGGCCAGTCGGATTTGGCATGTCGCTGGAGGATGAGGTGACGGATCATCCGGTGAGTCACACGCCCTGGGAGTGGAATCCGCCATCGACGTGGATGATCTCTCCGGACGTAGCGGGGAACCAGGGCGACAGGAGTGCCAGAGAAGCTCGAGCGGCTGGTTCAGGATCCTCCACGTCCCATCCCAGCGGCGCTCGATCTCCCCACACATTCTCGAACTCTTCGAAACCGGGAATGCTCTTCGCGGCCATCGTCCGAATCGGACCCGCGGCGACGAGATTAACTCGGATGCCGTCGCGGCCAAGGTCTCGGGCCAGGTACCGCGCGGTCGCTTCGAGGGCTGCCTTCGAGACACCCATCCAGTCATAGGTGGGCCAGGCCTTCGTTGCATCGAAGTCAAGCCCCACGATTCCCGAGCCCGTGGGCATCAAGGGACGGCAGGCGATCGCCAGCGACTTCAACGAGAAAGCTGAGACCTCCATCGCCGTCGCCACATCGGCCCAGTCGGTGTTCAGGAAGTTCCCCCCGAGGGCGGACTCAGGTGCGAATCCGATGGAGTGGACGACCCCGTCGAGTTGGGCGGTGTGCGTTGCCAGGCGTTCAGCGAGTGACTTCAGATCCTGATTGCTGGTGACGTCGAGTTCGATCACCTCCGCTTCGGCGGGCAGGCGACCGGCTGCGCGTCGAGTGAGCGACATCGCTCGACCGAAGGAGGTGAGGATGACCGTCGCGCCCTGTTCCTGGGCCAGTCGCGCGATGTGGAATGCGATGGACTGGTGGGTCAGCACCCCCGTCACCAGGATCTTGCGATCTGTGAACATTCCCGTCGTCGTATCTACCTGGTGAGTCGACATCTCGCCGGCGTCCCTCCTGGAGTGGGTCATCGAATATCGCGCTCTGTCAGTGTCCCATTCCCAGTCCGCCGTCGACGGGAATGACGGCACCGTTGATGTAGGCCGCAGTATCTGAGGCGAGGAACCGCACGGTCGCGGCCACTTCTGCCGGATCGCCGTATCGACCCGTGGGAATACTCGACCGGATCGCTTCCCTGTGCCCCTCGTCGAGATCGGCGGTCATATCCGTTTCGATGAATCCGGGCGCGATGACATTGACGGTGATCCCTCGCGAACCGAGTTCGCGCGCTAACGATCGCGCTGCGCCGATCATGCCTGCCTTCGCAGCCGCATAGTTCACCTGGCCGGCCGATCCAAGCGCCCAGACCACGCTGGAGATCATGATGATCCGTCCACGCCGCGCTCGCACCATGCCCTTGGCTGCACGACGCGCGCAGCGGATTGCTCCGACGAGATTGGTCTGGAGCACTTCCTCAATGTCGTCATCGGACATCCGTAGAAGGAGGGTGTCCCGCGTGATTCCCGCATTCGCCACCACGATGTCAACAGGACCGTGTTCCGCCTCGACCCGGGCGAAAGCCGAGTCGACCGAAGTGGTCGATGAGACGTCGAGTTCCACCGCCGCGAGCCCCTCGGGGGCCTGGCCCGATCTCGAGCCGACGATGACGTCGAGCCCTGCGTCCTTCAGCGTTCGCGCGATGGCGAGTCCGATACCGCGGTTGCCTCCGGTCACTAGCGCCCGCCGCTGTGCCTCTTCCCTGGTCTCCGCCATGTCGGACCTCCTCGCTGTGGTGGGCGCCGGTGAGGTGTGCCCCGGCTATCCCGCATGGCCATGCGTCCCTGATTGCTCAGACCCGCACGCTAGTGGGTGCATCTGTGGAACCATCGGCGGGTGGGCCACGACGCCGATGACGCGCAGGACTCGACTGCGGACGGAGTAGGGCAGAGCAGTATTCCCCTGCCGGCAAATGCCAGCGATCGGAGAGCCTTCGACCGCTTCGTCAATTTCACCGATGCCGTGGTCGCGATCGCCATCACCTTGATGGTCCTACCTTTGCTCGACATCGCAGGGCCGGGACCGGATGAGACCGTGTGGCAGGTTCTCTCGAAGAACTCAGGCCCTCTCTTCGCGTTCGCGATTGCCTTCACGATCGTCGCGAGGAACTGGCTGGTCCACAACCAGATCACCAATGCGATGCGCGCCTATGACCCGGCCGTGTTTTGGCTCAACATCGCCTGGATCGCCTCGATCACTCTTTCCCCATGGGTGACAACCATGTATGGGTCATCCGATGCCTTCTCTGAAGGTGGTGAGGGTTTCGGTGGAACGGGAATGCTGTTCTTCGCCCTTCTCTCGGTCATCACCGGGATAAGCGTGATCCTGGGCTGGTACATCAATCGACACCGGGGCCTGCTCGACCCAGACGACAGCGAGACGTGGATCGCTCGACACCCTGCCGGGCAGTACCGAGGTGTCGTGTTGATCGTTGTGTTCCTCGTCAACGGAATCCTCACGCTCTTCATCCCCGCCTTCGCCGCCTACCTCCCCATTGTGCTCATCCCGGTGGGGTTGGCGATCGCCGAACGGCTGTCGAGGCGCCGGGGCTCATCGCGCGCCGAAAGCGAACCGGGCTTAACGTAGAGGATGGAAATGACCCAAGGGAGGTGTCAGGCGCCGCCATGGCCGAGGACGTTCACAGCATCACCGGAGCTCGCCAGGGCATCACCGATGATCAGGCACCGCGCACGCGCCGCTACTTGTTTTCCATGGGCATTCGCACCGCCTGCGTGATCGGGGCCATCTTCGTTCCAGGCTGGCCCCGCTGGGTGTTGATCGCTGGGGCCGTGATCCTCCCCTACGTTGCGGTCGTTGCCGCGAATGCGGGTCGTTCCCGTGCGACCACTCCCCCGCCTCCGGCGCCGCTGCCTCTCCGCCGGGAACTACCCCCGTCCCAGATCATCCCCAGCGATCGGCACTAGTCGACGCCCATCTGCCGCCTCGTCATGTCCGCACGTGCCCCATCGACCGGGCTCGCCTCACTCGGTCTAACGTGGTGACTATGTGGAGCCTGTTGCGAACACCGCGTTGGCAGGGCTTCACCGCGCTCGTCATCATTGCCATCATCGCGTTCGGCCTGCTGAGCGCCTGGCAGTGGTCACGCGCCGAGGAGGAACGCCAGGCAAGGCTTGCCCAGATCACCCAGACCGAGCAGTACCAGTATCACTGGGTCGACAAGGCGCCGCT
>JBDQGZ010000087.1:0-8244 GCA_040265115.1 Candidatus Nanopelagicales bacterium | reverse complement strand
GGTCAATGGCGAGAAGCGCACCCTCGACATCGAGCCGAGACTGTTGCTCGCTCACCTGATCCGCCAGGGCCTGCAACTCACCGGCACCCACGTTGGGTGCGACACCACCGGTTGCGGCGCCTGCACGGTGCTGCTCAATGGTCGCCCGGCCAAGAGCTGCACGGTGCTCGCCGTCCAGGCTGACGGCCGCGAGGTCACCACGGTCGAGGGTTTGGCCTCGGCACAGCAACTCGACCCCATCCAGGAGGGCTTCAAGGAGGAGCATGGCCTGCAGTGCGGCTTCTGCACTCCCGGCATGATGCTGGCTGCCAAGGCCCTGCTCGAGCGCAATCCGAACCCCACCGAGGATGACGTCCGCTGGGCCCTGTCCGGCAATATCTGCCGCTGCACCGGCTATCAAAACATCGTGAAGGCCGTGCTGTGGGCCGCTGAGACCATGCGTGAGGAGTCCTGATGGCACTCGATGAACTCCAGATCGGCGGTATGGGCGCGAGCCGTCGTCGTGTCGAGGACAACCGCTTCATCCGCGGCAAGGGCAACTACGTCGACGACATCGTCCTGCCGGGCGTGCTGCACATGGAGATCCTGCGCAGCCCCGTCGCCCATGCGCGGATCAAGTCGATCGACACGACGGCTGCCTGGGAGGTCCCCGGTGTCCGCCTGGTCATGACCGGCGAAACACTTGCCGCTCGCAATCTGGCTTGGATGCCGACGCTGTCCTACGACACGCAGGCGGTCATGGCGACCGACAAGGTGCGCTTCCAGGGTCAGGAAGTCGCGGCGGTCATCGCCGACGACCCCTACATCGCCAAGGATGCTCTCAGCAGGATCGTCGTGGAGTACGAGCAGTTGCCCGCGATCGTCAACCCCGAGCAGGCAGCATCTCCCGAGGCTCCGCTCGTGCGCGACGACAAGGTCAACCAGGACTCCAACAAGATCTTCGACTGGGAGATCGGCGACAAGGAGTCGACCGATCGTGCATTCGCCGAGGCCGACGTGGTCTCCACGATCGACCTGCACTACCCACGTTCCCACCCGTCGCCCCTGGAGACATGCGGGTCGATTGCGGACTATGACCGCGCGACGGGCAAGCTCACCGTCTACATGACGACCCAGGCACCGCACATCATCCGTGCGGCTGTCGCCATGGTTGCCGAACTTCCCGAGCACATGATTCGCATCGTGTCACCGGACCTCGGTGGTGGCTTCGGCAACAAGGTGCCGGTCTACCCGGGCTACGTCATCGCCATCCTGGCCTCGATCCTCACGGAGCATCCGGTCAAGTGGGTCGAGGACCGCTCGAGCAATCTCATCTCGACCGGATTCGGTCGTGACGTGTATCTCCAGGGCCAGCTCGCCCTGCGCAAGGACGGCAAGATCCTCGGAATGCGCATGCACACCATCTCCGACCACGGGGCCTTCTACGCCGATGCGCAGCCGACCAAGTTCAAGATCGGCCTCATGCACTCGACGTTCGCGGCCTACGACGTGCCTGCGGCGCACCTCACGAGCGAAGGTTGGTACACCAACAAGGCACCGGGTGGTGTCGCTTACCGGTGTTCCTTCCGCGTGACCGAGGCAATGTTCTTCCAAGAGCGGATGATGCATGCTGCGGCCAACGACCTCGGCATGGATCAGGCTGAGTTCCGGCGCATCAACCTCGTCAAGGATGACCAGTTCCCGTACCGCACGGCGTTCGGTTTCCTCACGGACTCGGGCCAGTATGGGAAGTGCCTCGACATCGCCCTCGACGCCATCGGCTACGCCAACTTCAAGGAGGAGCAGGAGGAGGCGCGCAAGCGCGGCAAGCTCCTCGGCATCGGCATCTCGACCATGACGGAGCCTCTCGGGGCCGGCAATAGCCGCGAGTACGACATCATCGGCATCAAGATGTTCGACTCGGCCGAGTTGCGCGTGCACATGACCGGCAAGGCCATCCTTCGGACCGGCGCCAAGACGCAGGGCCAGGGACACGAGACCACCTGGGCGCAGATCGTCGCCCATGAGCTCGGCATCCCGGCAGAGGACATCGTCGTCGAGGAGGGCGACACCGACACGGCCCCCTTCGGCATGGGCACCTACGCCTCGCGATCCACGCCCGTGGCTGGTGCTGCGGTCGCGATGGTGGCGCGCAAAATCAGGGCCAAGGCGCGCAAGATCGCCGCGCACCTGCTCGAGGTGTCCGAGGAGGACATCGAGTGGGAGCTCGGTCGCTTCTACGTCCGTGGCAACCAGGAGCGTGGAGTCACCATTCAGGACTGCGCCCTCGCGGCCTACAGCAACGTGCCTGACGGGCTCGAGCCTGGCCTGGAGAACAACGCCTACTACGACCCGCCCAATCTCACCTGGCCCTTCGCGGCGTACGTCTGCAAGGTCGAGGTCGACCCGGAGACGGGCGTGTGGGATGTGCTGAAGTTCGTCGCTGTCGACGATTGCGGCGTCCGCATCAACCCGATGATCGTCGAAGGACAGATCATGGGTGGCCTCACCGAGGCTTATGCGATGGCGAGCATGCAGTACATCACCTTCGATGAGGAGGGCAACTGCATTGGGTCCAACTTCATGGACTACCTCCTCCCCACGGCGTGGGAGACCCCCGGCTACGAGCTGCACGAGGTCGTGACTCCGTGCCCGCACCACCCGATCGGCGCGAAGGGGATCGGGGAGTGCGCGACAGTGGGCGGCCCTGCGGCCTTCGTCAACGCCGTGATGAACGCCATTGAGCACACCGGCGTGCGCAACGTCGATATGCCGCTCATGCCCAACCGGGTCTATGAGGCTGTCCAGACCGGGCGCGATGTCTCGGGCGCGCCCCCGGTGAAGGGAGACTGACGTGCAAATCACGCAGTCGTTCGACATCGACCAACCGGTCGACAAGGTATGGGAGTTTTTCGACGACGTGCCCCTCGTCGCCGCGTGCGTCCCGGGTGCAGACCTGACCAACAAGATGGGCGACGACCACTACCAGGGCGACGTCGTCATCTCGGCGGGCCCGGTCAAGCTCGAGTTCACCGGCGAACTCAAGATCACCGACCGGGACAACGCCAAGAAGACCCTGGTCCTGGACGGTGTGGGAGCAGATAAGAAGGGGCGTGGCAACGCAGCCACGATCCTCAATGTGGCACTCCAGCCGATGGGCGGGGCGTCCACCCGGGTCAACATCGCCATGGATCTGCAGATCTCGGGTGCGGCCGCGCAGTACGGTCGCGGTCTCGTGCAGGATGTCACGGGAGTCCTCATCGACCAGACCGCAGGATCCATGAAGGTGCGCATGCAGGCCCTCGCGGCCGGGCAGGATCCCTACGCGGTGGGAGGTCCCAAGGCGGCCAGTGGCATCGCTATCGGCCTCACGGCATTCATGCGCGCAGTGAAGCGCGTGTGGGGCCGCTTCTTCCTGCCCTACAAGCCGGCTCCCAGCCGCTGACGAGGAGGTACCTGATGAGCCTGTGGATGATTGGCAACCTGATTCTCCTCATCGTCGTCGTGCCCGTGCTTGTGGCGCTGCTCAATCGCCTGCTCGCAGCGACGGAAAGCGTGCGCGGAGCCGCTGACGATGCGCTCGCCGGGGGCGTCGCCCTGATCGGCGAGTTGAACAACACCCCGGAGCTCCTCGCGGAGACCGACGTGGTCATCGAGGAAGTCGCCAATGGCGCCGTGCGCTACGCCGGCCCCGTCTCGAAACTTCTCGGATAGGAGACGAACATGCCCGTAGAAGCGATCGTGACCCTGGTCATCTCGGCACTCATCATTGCCGCGGCGGCGCTCGGTCTCCTGCGCGTCATCTTCCACCTGAAGGCGGTGTCCCAGACGCTCGGAGCCCTCGACGGCGGGGTCCAGGTCATCGTGCAGAAGACGTCGACGGTGCCTTCCGTCGTCGGATCCGTCAACTCCAGCCTCGCCCCGGTGCGGGCCTTCGCGGAATCGATCTAGGGAGCGCCCATGGACTTCACCGGACATGAAGGTTGGCTCGTCGGCTACGTCATCGGCCTCGTGGTCGTCCTCGTGGTCGTCGCGCTTGTCGTGCCGATCCTCATTCTCGCCTATCGCATCGGCAATCAGGCAGGGACCATTCTCGGCGGCTTGAAGCAGGCCGAGGTCAACACCGCCGGCCTTGCCGGACTCAACGAGACCATCGCATCCGCGCTCGCCATCATCGATGGCCTCAAGCGCGGCCGCGCCCGGCTGGGAGGCTGACGTGGATTCACAGGTGGAACAGCTCTGGACGATGGCCAACATCCTGGGCATCGTGGTCGTGGTGGCGGTCGCTGCGCTGCTCACCATCCTCGTGATCCTGGTGGCACGCATTCGCAAGCGTGTCGCAGCCATCAAGGCGACGCTGGTCGCCGCGAAGGCGAACACCGCTGATACGACACTCATCACGACGACCGCTGGCGGAGTGGAGCTCGTCCTCGCTGAGGGCCTGGAGCATCACCTCTTCCTCGGACGCGTCCTCGGGAAGGTCCGGTCATGAGCGCCCTCGCATGGTGGTCCGTCATCGACATCGTCGCGCTCATTGCGGGCCTGGCGATCTATCTCTTCATCGTCGGTTCGCAGCTCAAGGCGATTGCCGCTGATCTCCAGGAGTCGGCAGATCTTGTGTGGCAGATCAAGAAGGATGCTGAGGCCATCGAGCCAGGGCTGAAGTCGATCAACACGACCGGCAGGGTCGTCGCCGGCGCACTCCCGCTGCTTTACGGCATGGGCGAGGGGATCGTCGCTGGTGCGACCTTCAAGCACGAGGAGCATGAGGCCGACGGAGTGGCAAAGCCCGCGATGGGGACTCGCCGCTCGCGTCTGCTGGAGGGTGTCGGTCTGACCGACTGATCACTGCAACGTTGAGCGCGGGCGACCCTCACTGCTGACGGGTCGCCCGCGCTTGGCGTTGCAGGGCTAGCTCAGGTTCTTCTGCGTGGTGAGTGGGTCGGTCACAGGAGTCTCGTACTCCCCGATCCACTCCTCCTTCCACGCCTGGTCGAACTTCTCCTCGTTGCAGCTGGGGTCGTAGATCGCGATGAGTTCACGAGCGATCTGCTCGCGGTGGGCACGGGTGCCCCCGGGCACCTCAAGCCAGCAGATGTGCAGGTTGAACTTCCCGCCCGCGCGCTTGACCCAGGCCTGGGCGCGGGGATGGCGAAGGGGGAAACCCTCCTGGGTCAGGTCGTCCGAGTGGCCGACGTAGATCACGGCGAACTCCTGGGGTCGCTCCGGGTTTGCCTTGGCCAGCAGGGCGTATACCGCTGGCAGCGCCGGGGGAGTCCAGCCAGGGAGCGCGCGGGGGCCTTCGAAGGAGTACCCGGCGAGGGAACCCAGACGGATCACTGCGGATTCCAGGTGTCGGTCGGCCAGGTGGTTTCATCGTCGAGATCGGCGTAGTCCTCGTCCTCGGCGACAGTCTCCGCCTTGGCGACCGGCCACGCGGGCAGGGACGTCGTTGCGACGGCCTCGGCGAACTGTGCCAACGCGATATCGACCGCGGCGTCGGAGTTGTCCGCCTCGACGATGATCTGTGCTCCGTAGCCGAACGTGCCGAAGCCGGAGGCGATGCCGCCCAGGCCCGCTACCGCATCCGCAAGCTCGACAACCTCCTCGAGCGTGACCTCTCGGTCACCCTCGGCCTGGAGGGACACGCTGTATCTCATGGCTAGCCCACCTTCGGCAGTCGCTCGGCAAGTCGCTCGAGGCTAGCGAGGTTGTGTCCGGAGTGCACCTCGTCGATGTAGGGGTCCGCGACGATCATGCCGAGCGAGGCGGGCACGTAGACCGGTGCGTCCCCCTTGTGCGGGTTGACCCAGATCACGCGGTGGGCAATGCGGCTCAGGGTCTCCATCGCCTCCTCGAGCTGCTGTGGGTCCCCCCGGTCGAGCCCATCCGAGCAGATGACGACGATCGCTCCGCGGCCCAAGCGGGAGCGCCTGGCCTCGCGGGTGAACTCCCGGAGCGAGTCTCCGATGCGCGTGCCGCCGTCCCAATCCAGCACTGCCTCCCCGGCCTGCCGCATGGCCTCGTCAGGATCACGTCGGTCCAGGGCCTTGGTGATGCGGGACAGTCGCGTGCCGAAGCAGAAGACCTCGACCTTGGCGTTCGCTCGCTTAGCCGAGTAGGCGAACTGCAGGAGGTTGCGCGAATAGTCGGCCATGGAGCCCGAGACGTCGAGGATGAGTACGAGTGGGCGCAGCTTGTGCTTGCGCTGCTTGTAGGCAAGGTCTCGGGGTTCGCCCAGGCCGCGCATGGTGTCTCGTGCCATGCGGCGCATGTCGAGCGTCGCACTCCGACGCGCCTTGGTCGTGCGATGCGTACGTCGGCGCGGTGGGGTGATCCGCATGCGCGACACCAGCCGCCGCAGTTGGCGGAGTTCATCGTCGGAGCAGTCCGAGAAGGCCTTGTGGCGGTAGACCTCCGACGTGCTGGCGACATAGCCCAATTTGGCCTCGTCGGGGCTGATGGCTCCAGGCATTCCCTGCTCGGTGTTGGGGATCTCCAGGGTCGCACCCGCGTTGGCTGAGGAGCGCATCATCCGCTTGCGCTCGTCCGTGTTGGTGGGGTCGATGTCGAGGAAGAACATTCGGAAGACGAGGTTGTAGATCGGCACATGCTCGCGCCGGCGGACCATGGTCGTCCTGCCGGACCAGTAGACATCCATGAGGTCGGTGACGTCGAGGTGCGCGACGGACTGGCAGAACGTCAGTACGTCGTCGGTACCCACCGGCAGGCCGGCGCTGCGCAGGGCGTGGCCGAAGTCGACCAGGAGGGAGTCGAAGTCCGTCGGGAGCGGCCCGGTGTCAGGCGACGACATCCTGGATGCTCTTCGAGGCGTAGTCGAGGTCGTCGCGGTCCTTGACGACTGACCCGAGTGTGTCGAGGGCGGCCTCGTCGGTGAGGTTGTCCACTCCGAGAGCGTCGAGGCTCTCGGTCCAGTCGATCGTCTCGGCGACGCCGGGCGGCTTCTCCAGGTCCATCTCGCGCAGGCGGTTGACCGCCGCGACAACCTGGGACGCGAGCGTCGGACCCACCTCGGGCAGTCGGGTGCGCACGATGGCGACCTCGCGATCGGCAGGAGGGAAGCCGATCCAGGTGTAGAGGCAGCGACGCTTGAGAGCGTCGTGGAGTTCGCGCGTGCGGTTGGAGGTGAGGATGACGATGGGGCGTGCCTCAGCGCGCACGGTGCCGAACTCGGGGATCGTCACCTGGAAGTCGCCGAGGAGCTCCAGGAGGAAGGCCTCGAACTCGTCGTCAGCACGATCGACTTCATCGATGAGGAGCACGCAGCGATCGCCTGAGCGCACGGCCTGGAGCAGGGGACGCTCCAGGAGGAACCTGTCGCCGAAGAGGTCGGCCTCCGCGTCACCGGCATCGGCCTGGCCCGGCGGGCCGGCCACGCCGCCCCTGTCGGCCTGGCCTAGCGCACGAATATGGAGCATCTGACGGGCGTAGTCCCACTCGTAGAGCGCGTGGTGCACGTCGATGCCTTCATAGCACTGCAGGCGAATGAGGTCGCGGCCAAGCATGGTGGCCAGCGTCTTCGCCAGCTCCGTCTTGCCGACGCCGACTTCTCCCTCGAGCAGCAGAGGCTTGCCCAACTTGAGCGCCAGCAGGACGGAGGTGGCAAGCCCGCGGTCGGCGATGTAGCCCTGGTTGAGAAGATCGTCGGTCAACTGCGGGACCGTGAGGTCGTCGAAGGACACGGCGCCGCTCAGTCCGGGTTGCCGAAGACGAGGTCCGCCACGGATCCCGTGCCGAGCTTGCCTTCCTTCGCGAGAGTGTTGCGCCATGCAGTGCGCAGATCGCCGCCCTCGTCGGCGTAGCCGTCGAAGGTGATGTCCTTCATGTTGCGGCAGGCCTTGGTGGGACTGCACTCGGCGTCGAGGTCCTGCATCGCTCCGGGCGTGCCCTGCCACACGGTGCGCAGCACGTCAGCGGGGTCCTGTGCATTTTCGGACATTTCGCACCTCCTGGGCTACCGGCGAGGGTAACAGTGGGGACCGCGCCCCGCAGATCGAGACGGGTCATTCCCGCGCGCCGCTCCGGTGGCCGATCCGTCGTGCGCCCCCCACACTTGTCCCGTGCCCCGTCCTCGCAGCCTCGTCGCCGCCGCGGCCGCGGCTGGGCCCGATGTCTCACCAACGTCGCTTCCGCCTCCTCCTCGTGCGGGATACGCCGTCATGATCTCCGGCGTTGACGTCTGCGCGGACGCTTGTCAGCCCAGTTCTCTACAGCCGCAGCCTTGTCGCGATCCGACAGATCCCC
>JBDQGZ010000086.1:0-8462 GCA_040265115.1 Candidatus Nanopelagicales bacterium | reverse complement strand
TCCTGCGCACCCCTGCCGACGAGGTCGTCGACTTCGACAAGGAATTGCGCAAGCTTGTCGCCGATCTCACCGAGACGATGCGCGACGCGCCAGGGAGTGGCCTTGCGGCGCCGCAGATTGGAGTGTCCCTCCGGGTGTTCACCTGGTGGGTTGACGATGAGCTCGGTCACCTGTGCAATCCTTCCCTCGATCTGTCCGACGAGACACAGGACGGGGAGGAGGGCTGCCTGAGCATCCCGGATCTGGCCTTCGATACCCGTCGTGCTCAGCGGGTCGTGGCCAAGGGATTCAACATGCATGGTGAACCCGTCACCATCGAAGGCAGCGATCTGCTAGCGCGAGCGATTCAGCATGAGACCGACCATCTCGACGGGATCTTGTTCGTTGATCGACTCGACACGGAAACCCGCAAGTCGGCGATGAAGGCGATTCGTGAGGCGGAGTGGTTCGGGGAGCCAGCCCCCGCAGTGAAGATCAGTCCGCACACGATCTCGTCGAAATGGCTGTGATCACGTGCGTGTTCTCTTCGCCGGGACGCCCGACGTCTCCGTGGTCTCCCTCGATGCCCTGCTGCGGTCCCGACATGAGGTCGTCGCGGTTCTAACGCGTCCCGATGCGCCGAAGGGCCGTGGTCGCACCCTGGTCCGCAGTCCGGTGGGCGCGCGTGCCGATGAGCTCGGAATCCCCGTGCTGACGCCGCAGCGCCTTCGCGACCCTGACTTCCTCGAGGACCTGAACGGGCTCAGTCCGGACGCCTGCCCGATCGTCGCCTATGGCGGGCTCGTTCCACCTGAAGCCCTGCACATTCCGCGATACGGCTGGATCAACCTGCATTTCTCGCTGCTCCCGGCCTGGCGGGGCGCGGCGCCGGTCCAGCATGCGATCTGGCACGGCGACGACATCACCGGAGCCTCCACGTTCGTCCTCGAGCAGGGATTGGACACGGGCCCGGTCCTAGGGACGGTGGCCGAACCGATCGGAGTGACCGATACCAGCGGGGACCTGCTCGAGCGACTCGCGCGCAGCGGCGCAGAGCTGCTCGTGCGCACCCTCGACGGGCTCGAGGATGGCGTGGTTGCCGCCGTGGCACAGTCCGCCGACGGCGTCACCCTCGCGCCCAAGATCGAGGTGGCCGATGCGCAGGTCGACTTTTCCCAGCCGGCAGTGCGCGTCGATCGGCAGATCCGCGCCTGCACGCCGGCGCCAGGTGCGTGGGCGATGTTCCGAGGAGAGCGGCTACGACTCGGTCCCGTCACCGTCGTGTCTCCAGAAGGGGTCGAGGGCGGCAGTGGCGAGGGTCTTGCCGACCTGGCTCCCGGAGCGATTCTGTCCGGTCGGCGGGATGTGTGGGTGGGCACTGCAAGTGCTCCCGTTCGCCTCGGTGAGGTAACGCCGGCCGGCAAGCGTGCGATGCAAGCAGCGGATTGGGCGCGTGGTGTGCGCCTTGAGCCCAGTGATGTTCTCGCGTGAACGACCGTCAACCCCCACGATCATCGAACCGAGGATCGCCAGGGGTTCAGCGCCGATCGCGGCATGAGCGGTCGGCCCGGGGCGCTCGCGGCGCGGCCTATGACCTGCTGCATGAGGTCGCAGCCGAGGACGCCTACGCGAACCTCGTATGGCCACGAATCCTGCGAGAGGCGAACCTGAGCGATCGGGATGCGGCCTTCGCGACGGAGTTGGCCTACGGAACCTTGCGCTGGCGCGCATTCCTCGATGCGGTCATCGCCGAATGCGTCGACCGTCCCCTCGATCGCCTGGATCCTCGAGTGTGGGATCTCCTGCGATTGGGCACCTATCAAATTCTCATGATGGCCACGGCAGAGCACGCGGCGGTTGCTGAGACGGTCAACCTGGCCAAGTCGGTGGCGGGGGAGGGGCCCGCTCGGCTGGTGAACGCGGTCCTCCGTCGCGTCGTGCGAGAGGGTGATCGCGAGGCGTGGATCGCGGGGGTCGCTCCCGGTGATTCGCTGGCCGAGCTGTCGATCGAGTGGTCCCACCCGGAATGGATGACGACCGCTCTCGCCGAGGCTCTGGGAGCGCAGGGTCGGCGCGGTGACCTCGTCGATGTTCTCCGGGCCGATAACGCACCGGCACGCCCAGTTCTCGTCGCGCGACCGGGCCTGCTCGATGCGCAGTCGCTGTATGAGCTCGAGGGAGTGCAGCCCGGGCGGTGGTCGCCCTATGCCGCGGTGCTCGAGAGGGGGCGACCCGAGGACATCGCGGAGGTCCGAAATGGAACCGCGGGTGTTCAAGACGAGGGGAGCCAACTGGTGGCCCTCGCCCTTGCGTCGGTGCCGGTGGACGGACCCGATGCCACCTGGGTTGACCTGGCCGCCGGCCCCGGCGGGAAGACAGCGCTGCTGGCAGGGCTCGCACTGGAGCGGCATGCCCGACTCATCGCGGTGGAGCCCCACCGCCACCGAGCCGATCTGGTGAGCCAGGCAGTCCGCTCCTATCCCCCCGGAACCGTGGAGGTGGTGTGCGCTGATGGGCGAGACGAGTTGCTGGTGACTCAGGCGGATCGGGTTCTGCTCGACGCGCCCTGCACGGGGCTGGGTGCGCTGCGACGCCGCCCCGAAGCGAGGTGGCGACGGTCGCCGGCCGACCTGGCCACCCTCGGTCCGCTGCAACGTGAACTGCTTGATGCCGCGATCGGACTCACCCGCCTCGGCGGGGTCATCGCCTACTCCACCTGTTCGCCGCATCTGATCGAGACCGATCTCGTCGTCGATTCCGCAGTCCGCCGCCATCCGGGGCTCGAGCTTCTCGACGCTCGGCCCTATCTCCCCGGTGTCCCTGACCTCGGGCCCGGCCCCACGGTCCGCCTGTGGCCGCACTTGCACGGAACCGACGGGATGTACCTCGCCCTGCTGCGTCGCGGCTGATCCTCGCTACCCTCACCCTGTGGAGCCGCTGATCTCGCCGAGCCTGCTGTCGGCTGATTTCGCTCGGCTCGCTGATGATGTCGACCGGATTCCCTCGGCCGACTGGCTCCATGTGGATGTCATGGACTACCACTTCGTGCCGAATCTCACCGTGGGTCTGCCGGTGGTGGAGTCCCTCGCGGCGGCGACCTCCATTCCCCTCGACTGCCATCTGATGATCGACGATCCCGATCGCTGGGCCCCCGGCTACGCGGAGGCAGGTGCCAAGAGCGTCACCTTCCATGCGGAGGCCGCACAGGCGCCGCTGCGGCTGGCTCGCACCCTTCGCGGCATGGGTGCCCGCGCGGGACTCGCGTTGAACCCGGCGACTCCGGTGGAGCCGTATGCAGATCTGCTGGTGGACTTCGACATGCTCCTGGTGATGACCGTGGAGCCCGGTTTCGGTGGCCAACCCTTCCTCACCGAGGTTCTCCCGAAACTGCGCCGAGCGCGCGAGATCGCCGATAGTCGTGGCTTGGACATCTGGTTGCAGGTCGATGGTGGAGTCTCGATGAGCACGATCGAGCAGTGCGCAGAATCGGGTGCGAATGTCTTCGTCGCAGGGTCTGCAGTGTTCGGCGCCGACGATCCCGATCGCATGGTGCGCCACCTGCGGGAACGCGCCGCCGTGGCGATGGGCGAGGCCGGCGGACCCGGGCACTGAGTTGTCGTGCTGACCTCTGCGGAGCGGAATGCGCTCGACCGAGCTCTCGACCTCGCGGCGACCCCCGGCGTCCCGCCCGGTCCCAATCCGCGAGTGGGGTGCGTCATCCTCAGCCCGGAAGGGGAGGTCATCGCTGAAGGCTTCCACAGGGGAGCCGGGACACCCCACGCGGAGGTAGCCGCGCTTGCCGTCGCTGGTGGGGCTGCTCGGGGAGCAACCGCGGTGGTCAGCCTCGAACCCTGTGATCATCAGGGGCGCACCGGCCCATGCACCCAAGCCCTGCTCGACGCAGGCATCACACGAGTGGTCTATGCGCTTCCAGATCCGACTCCACAGGCCGGTGGCGGCGCTGATCGACTGAGCGCTGCTGGGGTGGAGATCGTGGCGGCTGATGGTGAGCAACAGGCACGGGCCCGTGACTTCCTCCAGCCGTGGACTGCCTCGGAGACATCGGGGCGGCCGTTCGTGACCGTCAAGATGGCGGCCACCCTCGACGGTCGCGTCGCCGCTAGTGACGGAACGAGTCGCTGGATCACCGGACCTGAGTCGAGGCGTGATGTGCATAGGCTTCGTGCGAATGTCGATGCCGTCGTGGTTGGTCGCGGCACGGCAATGATCGATGACCCGTCACTCACGGTGAGAGACGTCGACGCCGGTGGTTATCAACCGCTACGTGTCATCGTCGGTCGAAGCGACCTTCCAGATGGGATCGCGCTCGCGGGAGTCCAGGACGGATCGGTGCTTCACCTGCGCACTCACGCACCCGATGAGATCCTCGCGTTGCTGTTCGAACGGGGAGTGCGTCATGTCCTGGTCGAGGGTGGTCCAACGCTGGTGAGTGCCTGGTTGCAGGCTGATGTCGTCGATCGGCTCGTGTGGTTCATCGCCCCGGTGATCCTTGGGTCTGGAACCGTGGCCGTGGGCGATATCGGCGTGAGCACGATGTCCGACGCGTCTCGTTGGCAGGTGGTGAGTGTCGACCGTTTCGGCGAGGATGCAAGGATCGTGGCCGCACGGGCAACGGTCCAGACACGGGACGCAGCGGAGAGGGAGACCTGAGGGTGTTCACCGGAATCGTGGAGGAGAGGGGCGAGATCGTTGACGTCCTCCGCCTGCCCGATGAGGCTGCACGAGTCCGCATCCGGGGTCCGAAGGTAATCGAAGACGCTCGACTTGGAGATTCGATCGCCGTGAACGGGGTGTGCCTCACGGTGTCTCACCTCGAAGGGGACGTGTTCGATGCCGACGTCATGCGCGAGACGCTTATCCGTTCCTCGCTAGCCGGCGTCGGCTCCGGTGATGAGGTCAATCTTGAGCGTGCGCTGACTCCCCAGACCAGACTCGGTGGACACCTGATGCAGGGCCATGTGGATGGCACCGGAACGATCCTGTCCCGCGAGCCATCTGAGCACTGGGAGGTCGTGCGCATCGCCATTCCCCACGCGCTGGCGCGCTACGTAGTGGAAAAGGGCTCCATCGCCGTCGACGGAGTCTCCCTCACCGTCGTCGAGGTAGATGAAGAGGTGTCGGGGCCTTGGTTCAGCGTCTCGTTGATTCCGACGACGCTGGCGGCGACCACCCTCGGCAGTCGCCTACCGGGCAGCATCGTCAACCTCGAGGTCGATGTCCTTGCCAAGTACGTCGAAAGAGCTCTTGCCTACGGCACTCAGCAGTCAGGCTCGCAGGTGCAAAGCGGGGACAGCGACGGAGAGGTGTCATGAGCGCGGTGAGTGACCAGCAGCACGTGGATGACGTGCCCATGGACTCCATCGAGGCGGCGATCGAGGAGATCCGCGCCGGACGCCCGGTAGTCGTCGTCGACGATCCAGGCCGGGAGAACGAAGGCGATCTCATCTTCGCCGCCTCCCTCGCTACCCCTGAACTGACCGGATTCATGATCCGTTACACCTCGGGCTACATCTGTGTCGGCATGACCGGGGTCGATCTCGATCGGCTGGGGCTGCCGCCCATGACGGCGGTGAACGAAGACGCTCGGGGAACTGCCTACGCCGTGTCGGTCGATGCACGTGACGTGGAGGCCACCGGCATCAGCGCGAGGGATCGTGCTCACACGATCCGCGTGCTGGCCGATCCCGGGACCCAGCCCTACGACCTTGCGCGGCCAGGGCACGTGATGCCGCTGCGTGCGGTCGAGGGTGGTGTCCTTCGCCGGGCAGGCCACACGGAGGCTTCGGTCGACCTGTCTCGCATGGCTGGGCTCGCTCCTGCCGGCGCGCTTTGTGAGCTGGTCAATGATGACGGATCGATGATGCGGGCTGCGGAGTGCCGCACCTTCGCCGACGAACACGGCCTGGTGATGATCGCGATCCGCGATCTGATCGCACATCGAGCGCGACGCGAGAAGCATGTCGAACGAGTCGCCGAAGCGAAACTGCCGACCGAACACGGTGAATTCCGCGCCATCGGCTTTCGGAACCGACTCGATGGCATCGAGCACGTCGCCCTGGTGTGCGGTGATATCGGGGATGGTCAGGAGATTCTCACCAGGGTGCACTCGGAGTGCCTCACCGGGGATGTCATGGGATCACTGCGATGCGATTGCGGACCGCAGTTGGCCGCGGCTCTGGCGGCGGTGGGCAAGGAGGGGCGCGGTGTCGTGCTCTACCTGCGCGGGCATGAGGGGCGCGGAATCGGACTTCTTCACAAACTGCGGGCCTATCAACTGCAGGATGCCGGTCGGGACACCGTCGATGCGAACCTGGATCTGGGTCTCCCCATGGATGCCCGCGACTACGGCATCGGTGCCCAGATCCTGGCGGATCTCGGTGTCCATTCGATGCGTCTGCTGTCGAATAATCCCGCGAAGCGGGCAGGGCTCGAGGGCTATGGCCTGATGATCAGCGAACGTGTTCCCCTCGTGGTGGAACCGAATGAACACAACATGAGCTACCTCAAGACCAAGGTCGAGCGGATGGGTCATGAACTTGGACCGACGGAAGTTCCGGGCAGCAGGGGCGACGCGTGAGCGGTAGTGGCGCACCCGGTGTGGAGAGGGTCGATGCAACCGGTCTGAGCGTGGCGATCGTGGCTGCGTCATGGCACGACCGGATCATGACCGCGCTGGTGACCTCAGCGACCGACTACTGCGAATCCGCCGGAGCAAGGGTCGAGATCTTGCGAGTTCCCGGGACATTCGAACTGCCCGTGGTCTCGATGTCATGCGCACAGGCGGGCTTCGATGCGGTAATCGCCCTCGGTGTGGTGATCCGCGGCGGAACACCACACTTCGAGTACGTCTGCGATGCGGCAACCTCGGGGCTCACCCGGGTCGCTCTCGACACCGGAGTCCCCGTCGGATTCGGTGTCTTGACCTGTGACACCGAGGCTCAGGCCATCGATCGATCAGGCCTGCCTGGTTCGCGGGAGGACAAGGGGGCGGAGGCTGCTCATGCCGCGCTCGCCACAGCCATCGTTCTGCGGGATAGGCCGACGCCGTAGGCTTGCGCCCCGTGAAGTCCTTCGAAGATCTCTTCGCCGAACTGCAGCGCAAGAAGGCATACGCTGACGAACCCAGTGGCACGACGAGGCTGCTCGACGCCGGAGTCCACGCCATCGGGAAGAAGGTGGTGGAAGAGGCAGCCGAAGTTTGGATGGCCGCCGAATACGAAGGACACGATCGCACTGCTGAGGAGATTGCTCAGTTGCTCTACTTCGTGCAGGTACTCATGCTCGCCACGGATGTTGACCTCGACGACGTGTACCGCCGCCTGTAGGGATCAGTCTCGTGAACCGCAACGATTTCTCCTGGAGGGGTAGACGTGCTTCGAGTCGCTGTTCCCAATAAGGGACAACTCGCCGATCCTGCGCGCGCGATGCTGTCCGAGGCTGGCTATCTCCACGCGGCCGCAGCACGCGATCTGGTGATCCAGGATCCTGAAAACGATGTTGAGTTCTTCTTCCTACGACCGAAGGACATCGCCACCTACGTCGGAGCCGGCACGCTCGATGTGGGGATCACCGGCCGTGACATGCTCTTGGATTCTGATGCCGACGCCGAGGAGATCCTCGCGCTCGGATTCGCGGGTTCGACGTTTAGGTTGGCTGCACCGGTGGATACCGTCTCGTCTCCGCGGGACCTCGCCGGCAAGCGCATCGCGACCTCCTATCCCGGCCTCTTAGCCGAATACCTTCAACGTCAGGGCATCGACGCAGAAGTGGTCAAACTTGATGGTGCGGTAGAGAACGCCGTCGCGCTCGGGGTCGCGGATGCGGTCGCCGATGTCGTGGCGACGGGAACCACACTGCGCAAGGCCGGTCTTGAGATCGTGGGGGAGCCGTTGCTGGTCAGCGATGCACTCGTCGTGCGCCGGATCGGTGCTCCTTCGGACCCTGCCGTGGAGACATTCATTCGCCGATTGCACAGCGTGATGGTCGCCCGCGCCTATGTCTTGGTCGACTATGACATTGCCGCCGACCAGGTCGATCGTGCCTGCGCGATCACTCCGGGCATCGAGTCTCCCACCGTGTCCCCCCTGCATGATCCGAGCTGGGTTGCCGTGCGCGCCATGGTGTCCCGCCGAGATGTTCACCGCATCATGGATGAGTTGTACTCCCTCGGGGCCCGAGGCATCCTCGTCACAGATATCCACGCCTGTCGGTTGTAGGAGTTGAGTGTGGTGGACGGTGCCGGGCGTCGGTTGGAGGTTCCGACCCAGTTCTCCGGCGATGACGGCTCAGCGCCCGCTGTCTTGGCGGACGCTCTCGAGGTCTACGCGCGAGACCGTGCTGCACGTTCGCGTGTCGTCGATGCGCTCGCACGGTCCCGGCTGCTGGTGCCCGTCGTGGCGGTTCCCGACGAGACCGAGTCGAATGCCACGACACCCGTGGACCCGACCGGGCTAGGCGCGGGG
>JBDQGZ010000085.1:0-8621 GCA_040265115.1 Candidatus Nanopelagicales bacterium | reverse complement strand
TCTTCGACCTGAGGGTCGACAGGGTCCGCTGGTGAGAACCCTCGCGTCGTATGCGGCGTACTACGCTCGATGGTCGTCTCCCTGGGAAGCGCAGGCCCTTCTTCGCGCGCGTCCGGTCGCGGGAGACCGTGCCCTCGGCGTGGAGTTCCTCGACCTCATCGATCCGCTCCGCTGGCCCAGCGGGGGACTCGATGAGGCGGCTCTCCGGGAAATGCGCCGATTGAAGGCGCGGATGGAATCCGAACGACTGCCGCGGGGTGCCGATCCGACCCTGCACACCAAACTGGGGCGCGGTGGGCTGTCGGATGTGGAGTGGGCAGTACAACTGCAACAGATGCGCCATGCTGCGGACATCCCCGATCTGCGTACCACTTCGACCCTGGTGGCACTACAGGCGAGCGAGCAGGCGGGTTTGCTTGATGCCTCCGACGTTGAAGCGTTGAGCACGGCCTGGCTCATGGCCACACGAGTGCGCAACGCGATCGTTCTGGCTCGCGGTAAGCCGGGGGATCTTGTCCCCGGTGCGCCGCCCGATCTCACGGGTGTTGCCCACCTCATGGGCTACGGACCAGGGCACGGCAGTGACCTGCTGGAGGATTACCGCCGGATCACTCGGCGGGCGCGGAATGTGGTCGAGCGCGTGTTCTACGACAACTGACCCCTACACTCACCGGTGTGGGAATCACCCTCGACCTGGCCTTCGCTGTTATCGGTTGGGTTGGCGCCGTGCTCATCGTGTTGGGATACGCGCTCGTGGCGACGCGACGGGTGTCGTCGCATTCCGTCGGGTTCCACGTCATCACGCTGCTCGGGAGCTTGGGGCTGACGATCTATGCGCTCGCGATTTCGGCATGGCCGAATGTGGCACTCAATGGCTTCATGCTGATCGTTGCCGCGGTCGGCGTCATCATGGCGTGGCGGGTCGTGAAGGGATTGAGGGAGCAGAAGGCGCGCTCTAGCGGAGCCGCTTCGCAAAACGACGAGCTTTCTGCAGAGCCATCCGGACCGGGCGAGGGGCTCGGCGCTGTCCGCCCTTACGAGACCTGACGCGCCGTCCTGGTTTCTCGAGGTTCTCCAGTAGCGCGAAAGCGCCAGCCGCTGCGACTTTGTCAGGATCGAGCTCCCCCATGATCGGGGTATTCGCGGGGATTTCCAGATCGCTGAGGTCTCCGAAGATCGTGACCTGAGTGCTCTGGAGGTCTGTACGGTCGGCATCTGCCCAGTCGCGGACGATGTCGACGAAGTCTGCGGGAAGGCGCAGGGGTTGCCCCCGGTCCTCGCGATCAAGGAACCCAGCGGACAGCAATCGCTGTTGCTCGGCGTTCGTTCGATGCCGATTCCAGCCGCGGGAGGCGGCTTCGACGTTGAAGGCGTGGAGAAAAGCGGCTTCCTCTGCGGTGGACCCTATATTCGCGATGAAATTCTCCAGCGTCGGTGCTGTTGCGGGCAACTCGGCCACATCCACCGCTGCAATGAAGCGCTCCCAGAGTGCGGACGAGTGGGACCCTGCTGGTGGGAGCGTGACAACGCGAACATGATCCAGTCCGACCAATGAGGCCCAGCGCCGAACGAGTGCTCCGTAGGCGTATGACCTCCAGAACGTCAGGTTGCGTTTGGTGTCCCACACCGGCTGCCGTTCGATGGGAGGAACCTTGCCGCGCTGCCGACCGCGACGACGCAGATAGTGCCGGTAATCCTCAGTGTGGGTGTTCCGCACATGCTGTTGCCACGACGAGGGCAGGATGCGCGCAAGGTCGCGCATCGTGATGATGACATCGACTCGCTGGGCGGGTAACCCCTCGAGGAAGGCGGCGGCCGCATTTGGGCGCAGGCCACCGAGCATCTCCGCGGAGACGATTGCGGTACCGTCCCAGGAAGCGACGGCCTGCTGCAGACCGATCCACGCACTGCCATCCCGGGAGGTCCATCGTCCATTCACCTTGGCTTCGGTGGCGAAGGTGACATCGGTCACGGCACTGACGTGGTTGTAGTCATTGCCGCCGCGGAAGTCGGTGGAGTAAAGGACTCCGGCGTCGGCCAGGCCGGGGGAGAGTTGCTGCAGGACTCGCTGCAGGTAGGTCGTCCCCGTTTTTCGCGGCCCGATGTGCACGATCAGGCGCTGCGTCATGGCGGGGAGTCTAGTGGCGGGGCATCGGGTCGTCCCAAAGCAAGGGCCCCCGGCAAAAGCCGGGGGCCCTCAATCCCGCATGCGCGCGAGGCGAGGCGACGCACGGGGAGATCAGATGTCGTAGTACATCTCGAACTCGTGCGGATGTGGCCGCAGGCGAATTGGGTCGACCTCGTTCGAGCGCTTCCAGTCCACCCAGGTCTCGATCAGGTCTGAGGGGAACACCCCACCGGCCTGCAGGTACTCGTTATCTGCCTCGAGGGCGTCGAGGACCTCGGGCAGCGAGCCGGGCACCTGGGCAATCTCGGCCAGTTCCTCCGGCGGCAGTTCGTAGAGGTCCTTGTCGACCGGAGCCGGTGGTTCGATCTTGTTCTTGATGCCATCGATGCCCGCCATAAGCATGGCGGCGAAGGCGAGGTAGGGGTTGCTCGAGGGATCGGGCACCCGGAACTCCACGCGCTTGGCCTTGGGTGACGTGCCCGTCACCGGGATGCGGATGCAGGCGGAGCGGTTGCGGGCTGAGTACACCAAGTTCACCGGCGCCTCGAAGCCGGGGACGAGGCGGTGATAGGAGTTCACCGTCGGGTTCGTGAAGGCGAGCAGTGACGGCGCGTGGGCCAGCAGGCCACCGATGTACCAGCGGGCCATGTCGGACAGGCCGCCGTAACCGGTCTCGTCGAAGAACAGCGGTTCGCCGCCCTTCCACAGCGACTGGTGGGTGTGCATGCCGGAGCCGTTGTCACCGAAGAGCGGCTTGGGCATGAATGTCACCGACTTGCCGTTGGCCCAGGCCACGTTCTTGATCACGTACTTGAACTGCATAACTTGATCGGCCGCATGCAGCATGGTGTTGAAGCGGTAGTTGATCTCTGCCTGGCCAGCTGTGCCAACCTCGTGGTGTGCGCGCTCGACCTCGAGGCCGACCTGCTGCAGCGTGGTCACCATCTCATCGCGCAGATCGGCGTAGTGGTCGACCGGGGGAACGGGGAAGTACCCGCCCTTGTAGCGAGTCTTGTAACCGAGGTTGCCACCCTCCTCGATGCTGCCGGTGTTCCAGGCGCCCTCGATGGAGTCGATGAAGTAGTAACCGGCATTGGTCTTCGTTTCGAAGCGAACATCGTCGAAGATGTAGAACTCTGCCTCGGGGCCGAAGAAGGCAGTGTCCGCGATTCCAGTCGAGGTGAGGTATGCCTCGGCCCGAGCCGCGACGTTGCGGGGGTCGCGGCTGTAGGGCTCATCCGTGAAGGGGTCACGGATGGAATGATTGATGATCAGGGTCTTCTCCGTGCGGAACGGATCGAGATAGGCGGTCGCCGGGTCGGGAATCAACTTCATGTCCGACTCGTGGATGGCCTGGAACCCCCGAATCGACGAACCATCGAACATCAACCCGTCCTCGAAGGCGGTATCGACGAAAGCTTGCGCCGGGACGTTGAAGTGCTGCATGACACCGGGCAGGTCCACGAAGCGGACGTCGACAAACTTCACATCGTTGTCCCGGATGTAGGCCTTGACCTCATCGGCGTTGCTGAACATTGATTCCTCCCATACTCCCGCAGGTGTCTTTCCCGCACCTACGGTGTGATCGCCTCTGCAGCGGCGAACGCCGCTGTCGAGAGGAGACGCTATCGGGAGGGGATTTCTGGTCGGTATACCGATTGTTTCGCCCGTGTTACGCCCGAAAGATGCCTGCCGGATGCTGCCTAGGTAGCGTGTGGGCGTGCCCGAGGCCCCGACGTCATCATCATCCCTCGTGCCCGCCGGCCTGGGACGGAGATTCCTGGCCATCGTGATCGACTGGGTCGCCTGCCTGCTGGTGGTACGACTGGTGTTTCCCCAGTTGGAGTATCCGGGCAATGATTCGGCTGTCGCCATCCTGGGCGTGTTCTACCTCGAGGTGACCGTATTCACATGGCTCATCGGCTCGAGTTTCGGACAACGAATCATGGGAATCGCTGTGATTCGCATGGCAGGGGGCCGTCTGGGGCTCCCGGCGATCGCCCTGCGCACTTTGTTGATCTGCCTGGTGATCCCGGCAGTGGTCTATGACTCCGAAGGGCGAGGATTGCAGGACCGCGCCGCGGGCACGCGCGTGGTGATGCGGTCGTCGGTGGTGCAGCCCAGAGGTTAGCCGCGCATTGATTTCGGGATCTTGGTCGTCTTCGGCATCGGGCCCTTGGGGATGGGCAGGGGGTTGTCGCGTGAGCTGAGTGCTTCGAGCCGGCGGCGCACATCGAGGATCTGCGAGCCCTTGAGGTTCGCTGGCAGCCGGGTGAGCTCCCGCTGCAGCTTGCCAATACGCACCTGCTCGGGCTCGACACCCACCTGGATCTCATAGATCGGGGTCTCGGGCAGCCAGCGGGCGGTCTTCTTCCGCTCATTGGCCAGCATGTGGGTGACGCGAGATGACGGCCCCTCACTCACCAACACCACTCCGCATTTGCCGATGACGCGCGAGATCATGTCGGAGTTCTTCGTGACGGCGACGGCCGGCGTGACCCACCACTTGCCGCGCATGTTCTCCACCACGGCCGCAGCCGCACCTGGCTTCCCTTCGATTCGTGTGTAGGCGGCGCTCATGGCGCGACGGCTGAACCAGAATGTGGCGGCGAGAAGGCCGATCGGCAGCGCGAGCAGGATGCCGGTGGGCCAGTTCAGCAGGATCCCGACGGGCGCGGCCACGACGGCGCCCGCGAGGATGAACAGCCCGAGCATCTCCCAGCCCACCCAGCGGTGATAGGCCTTCGTCATGCGGTAGTTCTCGCGAAGAGAACCTAGCCCCGCCCGGATCTTGGCCAAGCGGCCCTGCTTCTTGGGTGCAGCGTCGGACATGGGTCACACCCTACGGCGTCAGGAGCGTGCTGCGACTGCCTGGGCGTACAACCGGCCAGCCCGGTAGCTGGACCGCACGAGGGGGCCGCTCATCACTCCGGAGAAGCCGATCTGTTCGGCGCGGGTTGCCCAGGAGATGAATTCCTCCGGAGTCACCCACCGCTCGACCGGGTGATGCCGGGGGGTGGGGCGCAGGTATTGCGTGATGGTGATCAGCTCGCAGCCTGCCTCGTAGAGATCCCCGAGCGCGGTGTCGATCTCGTCGTCGGTCTCGCCGAGTCCAAGGATCAGGTTGCTTTTGGTCACCAGGTCCGCATTCCGGGCCTGGGTGATGACGTCGAGACTTCGCTCGTAGGTGAAGGCCGGCCGGATGCGCTTGAAGATGCGGGGGACGGTCTCGACATTGTGGGCAAGGACCGAGGGCGCGGCGGCGAACACCTCGCCGAGGAGTTCGGGCTTTCCCGAGAAGTCGGGAATGAGGACCTCGACCCCGCAGTCGGGGTTGAGCGCGATGATCTGGCGCACGGTCTCGGCGTAGAGCCAGGCTCCCTCATCGGGCTGGTCGTCACGGGCGACGCCGGTCACGGTGGCGTAGCGCAAGCCCATGGTGCGGACCGATTCCGCCACCCGGCGCGGCTCATCGCGGTCGAGGGGAGCCGGGCGCCCGGTGTCGATCTGGCAGAAGTCGCACCGTCGCGTGCACTGTTCGCCGCCGATGAGGAAGGTCGCCTCGCGGTCCTCCCAGCACTCATAAATATTCGGGCAGCCGGCCTCCTGGCAGACTGTGTGCAGGCCTTCGCGAGCGACGAGTTCTCGCACAGCGGTGTACTCCGGGCCGGTGCGCAGCCGGGTCTTGATCCAGTCGGGCTTGCGCTCGATGGGCACCTCGGCGTTGCGTGCCTCGATGCGCAGCAAACGCCGGCCCTCAGGTGCCACGGTCATGGGGTCCAGCCTAGGCGGTGGTCTTGGCGGGGGACAGGATCGCCTCGACGTGGGGGAGGAGTGCGTCTGCGCCGACTTCGACGGTGACATCTCTGCCGAGCTCCCGGCTCAGGGTCGTGACCCCGGCATCGGAGATTCCGCAGGGGACCATGAGATCGAAGGCCGCCAGGGAGCAATCGCAGTTCAGGGCGAACCCATGCATCGTGACCCCTTGGGAGACGCGCACACCAATCGCGGCGATCTTCCGCTGGGGACCCTGGTGATCGGCATCGACCCAGACGCCGCTTCTCCCGGCGACCTGGACAGTCGCCAGGCCGAGCGATGCGCAGGTGGCCATGAGCAAGCTCTCGAGGCGTCGAACATGGTCGACGACGGCGAGCGGCTCGGGCAGACGCATGATGGGGTAGCCGACCAGCTGCCCTGGGCCGTGCCAGGTGATTCGACCGCCACGATCGACCTCGACCACAGGAGTTCCGTCGATGGGGAGGTCGGTCGGCTCGGTGCGCCGACCCGCCGTGTAGACCGGAGTGTGCTCGAGCAGCACGAGGGTGTCGGGTCGATTGCCTGCTGCAACCTCGGCATGAACCTGGCGCTGGAGTGCCCAGGTCTGGGCGTAGTCCTGGGGCTCGGGGCCTAGTCGCAGGATCTCCATGGGTGGCCAGCCTAGTGCGGTGCCGTCGTGCTACCAGAAATGAAGGCGGGAGAGTGGGGTGTGCGTCACAGGTTCCATCGTGAGGTTCTCCCCTCGCCAGCGGACGGGTGCACCGGCGCTCCCTGGGACCTCGATTTCCCCGAGGACGCCATGGCGGATGAGATCGCTGCTGCGCACCGTTCGACAGTTCCGGACGGCTACCGCACGTCTGGCGGTAGGTGCTGTTCCGGCGTCCAGAGCGGCGGTATTGCTGAACAGGACGGACAGATCCGCCGGGGAGGCACCGTGAGCCCCGAACTGCTCGGCCAACTGACGTGGCTCTGCCGAATCGATGCTGGCGTTGGGGTCCCCCGTCGCTCCCCAGGTGGGATAGCCCGACTTCAACACCAGGTGGGGCTTGGCAGCGAATTCCGAGGGCTGCCAGAGCACGATGTCGGCGAGGAATCCGGGCGCGAGGCGACCGATCTCATGGCTGACGCCATGCGCGAGGGCCGGGTTGATCGTGATCTTCGCGAGATAGCGAAGGAGGCGATCGTTGTCGTCGGTGCTTTCATCTGCATCGGCCATCACCGCGGCGAGGGCGAACGTTCGCCACCATGTCTCGCCAGCGCGGCCCATGCCCTGAGCATCTGAGGACGTGATGGGGATGACACCGAGATCGTGCAGTCGATTCTCCGCGGCCATGGTCGCGGCACGAACCCGAGCTCGTGCGATGCGCACGTCTGTCGAGCGCTCGGGGTCCATGCCATGGCTGAGCATGATCATGTCGACGTGTTCGTCCACGGCGTTAATGCCGAAGGGCAGCGTGGGGTTGGTGGAGGAGGCGATGATGTTCTCGCGACCCGCCAGACGAAGGACATCCGGAGCGTGGCCGCCACCGCAACCCTCCACGTGATACGCGTGCACGGTGCGGCCGTCGATGACGGCGATGGTGTCGGTGACGGAGAGCGATTCATTGAGGCTGTCTGAGTGCAGGGCAACCTGGACATCGATCTCGTCCGCGGTACGCAACGCGACATCGAGAGTGGACAGGGTTGTGCCGGTGTCCTCATGCACTTTAAAACCGCACACGTGGGAGTCGGCTGCCTGTCGGAGGATCTCGCCCCGGGATGTCGATCCCCGCCCAAGGACGCCGATGTTCAACGGGAAGGCATCGAGCGAGCGCAGTGCCTGACGCACGACCGACGGGGAGCCGAGCCCCACACCCCACATGGGCCCGGCCTCCTGGGTGATGGCGGTGGTGATGCCGGAGGAGATGAGGGAATCGAGAACTCGCGGACTGAGTCCATGCACATGGGTGTCGATGCCGCCGGGAGTGGCAATCAGGCCGTCTCCGTCCACGACCACGGTGCCCGATCCGACGATGATGTCGATGTCGTCGCTGACGTCAGGATTACCGGCCTTGCCGATTCCGCTGATCCGGTTCCCGCGGATGCCGATGCTCGCGACTCGGATGCCATCGACAGGATCCATCACGATCACGTTCGTGATGAGGAGATCGCAGGACTCCTCGGTGGTGACGGATCGAAGGCCGATTCCATCCCGACCGGTCTTCGCGAAGCCGACGCGGAACTCATCGTGCTCGTCGGGGACGCGTGCGGGGACGCGAAGTCGAAGCCCCGTCCCGCCGAGTGCCACGATGTCACCTGCGCGTGGGCCGAAGGGGCTCATGCGTCACGCCGATCGCTCATGAGTCGCGCGACCGCCTCCTCGGCTCGGTTGGTCTCGTTGACCTCGGCCCCGTCATGGATGTCGAGATAGCCGCAATCACGCAGCCTCTGAAGCGCACGCTCACGGACGAGCGGATCGTCGAGCGGACCATCGACCACCCCCGTGTTGCCGATCACGACGCGGTCACCCCGAAGTGGGGAGATTCCGATGTCCGTGGTGACTCCGGGTTCCAACCACAGTGTGTCTCCCGTCGGCAGGGCAAGTCGCATGCCGAAGGCTGCCGCCCGATCGAATCGCAGCCGCGGATTCGCCTCTGCGAGATGGAGATGTGAGGTGAGGCCGATAGCGGTGCCGGAGGTGTTCGTGATGGTGATTCGCGAGGTGGCCTCCGGGGCG
>JBDQGZ010000084.1:0-8659 GCA_040265115.1 Candidatus Nanopelagicales bacterium | reverse complement strand
GAATCAATCGGCGAAGGTGTCCCCAACAGGGGGCCGGGAGGAACATCCCGGTGTCTCATTCACTCATCACAGTGCGATCGACATTGATCGCGGCCACGTGTTCAATCAGTCATCCGCCTCGGCCAGAAGCGGAACTGTCGAACCGGAACACCTGTACGAAGTACATCATGGAAGAGCGAAGCGTGTCAAGCACCTGACACGGATATTTGCCAGTATTTGCAGTAATTTTCACCGCCCGGGCACGGTGATCTAGCGGTAGTCGACTGAGGTCGAACTTGGAGCAATCAGTGCTGTCTTCCTGATGCCTGGGGGCCATGCACAGTCGTCGACACGGTCAACGGCAGGGGAACTCGACCACTCACGGATTGTCGCCGACCGAACTGGTGCGCAAGGAGTGTGTGAGCACTAGGTTGGCGGAATGAGAGCGATTCAGGTGAGTCAATTCGGTGGACCAGACGTGCTCGAACTCGTCGAGCTCCCTGATCCGGAGGCTGCGCCGGGTCTTGAGGTGCTGGAGGTTGAAGCGGCGGGGGTGAACTACGCGGATACGCATGCGGCGGAGAACTCCTATCTCTCCGAACAGACCCTGCCCTTCATCCCCGGAGGAGAGGTCATTGGTCGACTCGCCGATGGTCGCCGGATGTGTGGATTCGCGATGACCGGTGGATACGCCGAGAAGGCACTCGTTGCTCCGGAGGCCTGTTTCGAGGTTCCGGAGGGTATGTCGGCGACCGCGGCATTGAGCTTGCTTGTGCAGGGACTCACGGCCTGGCATCTTCTGCGAACCTCAGCTCGCATGCAGGAAGGCGAGAGTGTGGTGATCCATGCCGCATCAGGTGGAGTTGGCAGCCTGCTGGTGCCACTCGCCAAGCATTGGGGTGCGGGGCGGGTGATCGCTGTTGCGTCGACTGAAGACAAGCGAGACCTTGCGGTCGCTCGGGGAGCAGACGTCGCGATCCCCGCGGAGACGGATGGAATGACGGCAGCGATCCGCGAGGCCAACGGAGGGAAGCGGGTCGACATCATTCTCGACATGGTGGGGGGGCCGACAACGGATGCTTCACTCGCTGCGCTCGGTCGGTTTGGGCGCTTTGTGGTGTATGGGATGGCTTCACGCCAGCCGGCGACTCCCATTGATCCAGCAGCCCTCATGGGTCGCAGCCAGAGTGTCGTGGGGTTCTGGCTGGTCGACTGCATGCGCGACCCTGTCCGCATGGTCGCCCAGCCTCTGGCGGAACTGATCGGCATGGTCCAGTCTGGGGTGCTCGAGCCACTGCCTGGCCACCAGTACTCGCTGGAGCAAGCCCGTCGAGCACATGAGGATCTGCGGGCGCGAGCGACAACAGGCAAGGTCATCATCACGATGTAGTCGCCTCGCATGAAAGCGCCACGCAAGAGCCAAACTCCGCAACTCCTTAGGGGCGAAAAAGTGCTGATAGTTGCGGAGTTGGGTTTAGGCGTGGTTGGCGGGGATGCTGCCGAGACGGCCGGCCTGGTAGTCCTCGAAGGCCTGCATCAATTCGGCGCGGGTGTTCATCACGAAGGGGCCGTAGGCCGCGACGGTCTCTCGGATCGGCTGCCCGCCGAGGATGAACACATCAAGGCCGTTCAGTCGGGATTCCTGGACTGGGTCGGCGGCAATAGTGATCGAGTCGCCTTCACCGAAGACGGCGAGCTGGCCGCTCTTCAGCGGTCGGCGCGCCTCACCGGAGCCCACCGAGCCGGTGCCTGACAGCGAGTAGACGAGCGCGTTGAAGTCTGGGCGCCAGGGCAGCGTTACCTCAGCACCGGGGGAGATGGTCGCGTGGACAAGGGTGATCGGCGTGTAGGTCGAGCCGGGGCCGGTATGGCCGCCAAGCTCGCCGGCGATCACCCGAAGGAGCGCGCCGCCGTCGTCCGAGGACAGCAGTGTGACCTCCCCGGAGCGGAGATCCTGGTAACGCGGCTGCGCCATCTTCTGCGCACTCGGCAGGTTCACCCATAGTTGCAGACCGTGGAATAGGCCGCCGCTGACCACGAGATGCTCCGGGGGCTTTTCGATGTGGAGGATGCCGGCACCCGCGGTCATCCACTGGGTGTCACCGTTCGTGATGACGCCACCACCGCCATTGGAATCGGAGTGCTCGAAGATTCCGTCGATCATGTAGGTGACGGTCTCGAAGCCCCGATGCGGATGCCACGGTGTGCCCTTCGGCTCACCCGGCGCGTATTCCACCTCGCCCATCTGGTCCATGTGAATGAAGGGATCGAGGGCACGCAGGTCGACGCCGGCGAAGGCACGGCGGACGGGGAAGCCCTCGCCCTCGAATCCCGTGGGTGCGGTGGTGAGCGACACCACCTGGCGGTCCTTCACCGTCGGATCAGCTGTGGGAACGCGCGGCAGGCTCAGAGGGTTATCGACGGTGATGGCAGGCATGATCACTCCATATAGTTGATTGTTCAACTATAGTGTACCAGCGGATCCGGACCCGTGCAGCCGGAGCCTGAAGCTAATTCCGCATCGACGTTGATCCCGTAACCCACTAACTCTCGATGATGATCCTCGATGGGCGTGACCGACCACATGAGCTGTCTCCACTCGGGCATGAGATCGAGGGCGGTGAGGAAGTTGTCTCCAATGGCGACAGGCATGGGGCCATCGTCCTTCATAGGCACGGATCTGCTGATCCAGATGACCCTCATGCACCGATCGAGGATCAGCTCGAACTGAACGGCCGGCTGAGGCTCAACGGCACTGGGTGGCGAGGTGGCACCAGCCCCGGGCTCGAATCGATATCCCACACCTCGAACCGTATGGATGAAGCGAGGCTCGAGTCCCGTTTCCCCGAGTTTGAGCCGCAAGCGGGAAATGTGAGCCTCGACAGCATGTGGTCCCGAATAGAAGTCGGTACTCGACAGTTCGCTTTGGATTCGGCGAGCGCTGAACACGTGACGAGGGTGGCGAGACAGCAGGCTCAAGAGGTCGAATTCCGTGCGGGTTAGGTCGATCAGGGTGCCGTCGAGGAAAACCTCTCGGCTTGATTCATCGACGGCGACGGAATATGTCTCCGAGTAACCCCAATCGGCCCTGGTCGATGCTGTCGATGTTGTCGATGGGGCCGAGGTGGATGGGAGTTCAGTGCTCGCACTCTGAACTCTCAGGGTCGTTGCCATGCTGCTACCTCCTGCATCGTTGCCTCGTGCTTCCCCCCCGCTCGTGCCCGGATGTAGAGCGGATCCCGCTTCCTCCCTGTCTGTTGAAAAACCTCCTCTATGTTCACTATCTCCCGATCCGCGGACTTTTGTGCGAACCGACATGCGAGAGGGTCCTCACGGTTCGTTCACGATAAGGAACGTGAACTGGACTGCGAGTCCTCGAATCCTTCGGTACGGTCGAGTTCGCAGACGAACCAGTGATGTCACACGAAGGCAAGGATGTGAGTTGGCGAGAGGGTGACAAGGAGTTTGAATTCGATCCGATCTTCAGTCAGGAATCGGAGGTGCACGGCGCGGCCACGACTCGATTCCCCGAGGATCAGATCCTGCCGCCGACGGCCTATCAGATCGTCCACGACGAGATCATGCTGGACGGCAATGCGCGATTGAATCTCGCAACGTTCGTCGGCACCTGGATGGGTGACTATGCCGATCGGCTCTATGCGGAGTCCTTCGACAAGAACATGATCGATAAGGATGAGTATCCCGCGACTGCGGCCATCGAGGAACGCTGCTGGCGGATGCTCGCCGATCTGTGGAACACCGACCCGGACGGTGCCATCGGGACGTCGGCAATCGGGTCCTCAGAGGCGTGCATGCTCGGTGGCCTGGCGCTGAAGCGCCGCTGGCAACAGGCCCGTCGAGCCGCAGGGAAGGACGCATCGAAGCCGAACCTGGTGATGAGTTCGGCCGTTCAGGTGGTGTGGGAGAAGTTCTGCAACTACTGGGACATCGAACCTCGATATGTCCCGGTGACCGATGACCATCCCTGTCTCGATGGGACGAACCTTGCCGACTACATCGACGAGAACACCATCGGGCTCGTGGCGATCATGGGGGTGACCTACACCGGCGTGTACGAACCGGTGAAGCAGATCGCGGCGGCCCTGGACGAGATCGAGAAGGAGACAGGTTTCGATATTCCGATCCATGTCGATGGAGCGTCGGGCGGGATGATCGCTCCGTTCCTCCAGCCCGACATCGAGTGGGATTTCCGGGTCCCCCGCGTGCATTCGATCTCGACCTCAGGCCACAAGTACGGCCTGGTCTATCCCGGTGTTGGCTGGGTGGTGTGGGCGAAGGAGGAGTACCTGCCCGAGGACTTGATCTTCAAGGTGTCCTATCTCGGTGGTGAGATGCCTACCTTGGCCTTGAACTTCTCCCGGCCTGGGGCCCAGGTCGTCCTCCAGTACTTCACCTTCCTGCGGATGGGCAAGGATGGGTATCGCCGGGTCCACCAGGCCTGCCAGGACGTGGCAAGACTGATCGCCGAGGCAGTCGGGGCGATGGATGATTTCGAGGTCATCGCCGATGGCTCGGATATCCCGGTGGTCGCTTGGCGATTGATCCCTGGCAAGCAGCGCTACTGGACACTATTCGATCTCTCGGATCGGCTGCGGGCGAAGGGCTGGCAGGTCCCGAGTTATCCGCTCCCGGATGACATGTCGGATCGCACCGTGCAGCGCGTCGTGGTGCGTAATGGCCTCGGTCAGGAATTGGCGAAGGAACTGATCAAGGACATCGAGGCCGAGGTTGCAGCGCTCGACTCGCTCACTGGTCCGCTGCCGTTCCCCGCGAAATCGGGGTATCGCCACTAAGGCCGGACGGCAGATTGCGCGAGAACTCGATCGAGCAGAATCTCGGCGAACCACGGCTCGAGTTCTTGCGCGATGTGGACACCGTCGGGTCTGATGGGGATTCCCTCATGCTCGATCGCAGGGCAAGGGGCCCCCGAGGGACACAGCACGTCATCGGCTCTCACCAGTCGGGTCCGGGGGAGTTCATCGGCGATATCGGTGTAGACCGAACGGAGCCAGGCGAAGGACTCGATCTGGGTTGGGTCGAGGGCACATCCAGGTGCATCCGGCTCGCTCGCGCACGGACCGATCGCCGCCTCGGCCTTCGGTGAGGGAAGCACGATGATGAGTTCTGCGCCGGCGGCGGTGAGGCGACGTGCACTCGAGGCGATCTCCGTCCGAATGGTCTCCCGGTGTTGCGGGGTGCCAGCGAGGATGATGTCTCCGTCTTGAGTGCGGATCCCATAGCGCTCGCGATTGGAGAACCACACCACCGTGTCAGGCGTGTGGCCGACGAGGGCTTGATCCTGAACTGCTGGAGCATCGGTGCAGCGCTTCGACCAGTTGAAGCCCGATCCGGTCATGTCGACTTGGAATTCACCGATGACGGAGCAGCCGCCGAACGCGGCCGGGATGATGCTCACGTCCCGATCGACCGCTGCATCGTTCAAGGCGGGCATCAACTCCTTCGGAACGGAGTCGCCGGCGACGAGCAGGGTCTGGGCGTCGGGGGACGTGCTCCCGATGAGGTGATCTGCAGCCGTCACCCTCGAGTCCGGAGAGGCTTCGTCGGCATCCGCCACCGCCGAACTGGTCGACGAGACGAGGAGAGCGGAGACAGCCACCATCGAAACGGCGACACTCCACCACCAGGCGGCCGGACTGATCCGCAGGGACCCCCAACCGCCCCGCCGGATGGGACGTTCGATCAGGTAGTACGACGCTGATGCTGCGGCGAACATGACGATGATTCGGACGATCTCTAGGGCGAGCCCATCGAAGGGCGTGGATGCCGGGGTGAGCCAGACAATCACTGGCCAGTGCCATAGGTAGAGCCCGTAGGAGATGGCGCCGATCCAGCGTATGACGGGATTGCCGAGGAACGATCCTCCACCCGGTCGGTGACGGACGAGGACGACGATGAGGGTCGCGACCACGATGCTGAAGAGAACGGAACCGCCCTGGTAGTAGGTCATCCCGTCGGCGGAGAGCCAAATCATGCTCATCGCGATCACGATCGACGATGCCGCGATCGTGGTGGACACGAGACTCGGTGAGGTGTATTGGTGTCGACCGCGGCGGCTGCCGCTGATGAGCATGGCGGCGAGAGCCCCGATGAGGAGTTCATGGACGCGGGAGAAGGTGCCGAGGTAAGCGTCATTGAGACCGCCGCTCGAGGCGACGGACCACATGAAGCCGGCGGACGCGAGTGTCATCGCCGCGGTCCCGATCAGCAGCCACGCGCGTGGAACACGGCGCAGCAGCAGGATCAGGAGGAGTACAGGCCAGACGAGGTAGAACTGCTCCTCGATTGCCAGGGACCAGGTGTGCTGGAGCGGTAAGGGGTCGGTGAACGTCTCGAAGTAGGTCGCATCCTCAGCCATGAACACCCAGTTGGAGACATAGAAAACGGTGCCCAGTCCCTGCTGGCGCAGGTTCCCGATCTGCTCGGGGATCGCGATGAAGGCAGCCCAGGCGCTGATTGCGATGAGTAGGAGGGTGAGGGCGGGGAGGAGCCGGCGAGAGCGACGCAGATAGAACTCTGCGAGTTGTTCGCGAAGCGGTCTATCCGTGGGTGCGGCGAGTAGCAGGCTGGTGATGAGGAAGCCGGACAGCACGAAGAAAAGGTCGACCCCGAGGAAGCCGCCACCGAGGAGGGGCCATTGCAGGTGGTAGCCGATGACGGCGAGGACGGCGATGGCGCGGAGACCATCCAGGGCGGGGATGTGGCGCAGCCGTCGAGGGCTCGCGGTCGGAATCGAGCCGCCATGTGCCAAGGGACCGGCGCGGGTCCCTGACCGAGGTGTGGGGAAGGTCGTGGTCATCGGCAATCGCAGGATCGGCTGAGCTCGGTTCGTCCAGGGTAGGAGTGTGCGCACCGACGCAGGATGAGCGAAACGCCCTGTCCAGTCTTGGAATGGTCACAGATTTCCCTCGGAAGACCGATACGGGAGGGAGGGCGCGGGATTTTGCGAGGCTATGGACATGGTGACGGAGGGATTGACAGCGACGGAGGCGCAAAAGCGAGCCCGCGCGCAAGGTCCGAACACCCTCGAGTATCGACCCCCTCGATCAACATGGTCCCGCTTGGTCACTCAGTTTCGGAACCCACTGATCATCGTGCTTCTCGTTGCTGGAGTCGTGACTGCGATTGTCGGGGATTACATCGATTCGGTTGTCATCTTCGCAGTCGTTGTCATCAACGCACTGATTGGCTGGATCCAAGAGGGTCGGGCGCAGCGAGCCCTGGAAGCGGTGAGCGCCTTACTCGTCACCGAAGCGACAGTGATCCGAGACGGCCGACGCCAGGTGATCGATGCCGCAGAGATCGTTCGCGGCGACTCCATCGTGATCGAAGCTGGTGATCGGATTGCCGCTGACGGGATCTTGCACCGTGCGCATGCGCTACGGGTAGAGGAATCGATTCTCACCGGAGAATCAGTACCGGTCGAAAAGTCGGCCGAGGGTGATCGTGAGGTATTCGCGGGCACCCTCGTGGTGTCCGGTCATGCGATTGCCGAGGTCACCGCTATCGGAGCCGCTACCCGGATGGGTCGAATTGGTGGCTTGATCGACGAGGCCGACTCGATCGAGACTCCGCTGACCCGGCGGCTTGACCGTTTTGCCTGGCAGATCACCATCGTGATCCTGGTTACCGGGGCGCTTGCCTGGGTCCTGGCCGTTTTCGTTCGCAATTTCGACATGATCGAGGCCTTTCTCGCGGTCATCGGGCTGGCGGTCGCGGCAATCCCCGAAGGACTGCCGGCGATCATCAGCATCGTGCTCGCGATCGGGACGCAGAGCATGGCGCGACGAAGAGCCGTCATTCGTCGGCTCCCATCCGTGGAGACTCTGGGGTCGGTCGATGTCATTTGCACGGATAAGACGGGAACACTGACTCGCAACGAGATGACGGTCGTCGAGCTTCTCCTTCCGTGCGGAGATGTCGAGGTGTCAGGTGCCGGATACGCCCCTGACGGAGAACTGATCCTGGAGCAACGCATCGACGCCGAACTACTGCGCGATCAGGCGCGGCATCTATGCGTAGCGGCAATCTCCTGCAATGACGCGGAATGGCGTGAGGAAGAGGGCGACTGGGTCATCATCGGTGATCCCACGGAGGGTGCGCTGTTCCCTCTCGCGGCGAAGGCTGGAGTCGATGTCGAGACGGTTCTCGACGACTCTGAGCTTCTCGATGAGATTCCCTTTAACCCCGATGCTCGGTACATGGCCAGTTTGCGTCGGACGCCCGAGGGCAGGGTGATGCTCTTCGTTAAGGGTGCGCCTGAAGTCGTACTTTCGATGTGCGAGGAGATGTCGGGAGACTGGGCTACGCGCGGCCACGAGTCGGCTCTTGCTGGTCGACGGCTCCTAGCGATCGCGGAGAGGGAATGCGCATCCGAGACAAAGCGCATTGACGCCTCATGCATCAAGAATGGGTTGACGCTGCTGGGCATGTCCGTGTTGATGGACCCGCCGCGACCTGAAGCAGCGGAGTCGATATCGCAGTGTCATTCTGCGGGTATTCGCGTCATCATGATTACCGGTGATCATGCCGTCACGGCATCCTCTATCGGACGTTCGCTCGGGCTTGCGGACCAGGAGGCGGTGACGGGCGAGCAGATCGATGCCGCCACGGATGAACAGGTTCGCTCGATGATCCAGAG
>JBDQGZ010000083.1:0-8703 GCA_040265115.1 Candidatus Nanopelagicales bacterium | reverse complement strand
GGTTTGATGTACAGCCTTGGAAGGGGCCGGCGTTGTTGGAATCGTCGAGAGTCACCCACGTGCCCTCATTCCGCGGATTGTCATCCCAGCCGTCCCCGTCCAGTGCCTTGGCTGGATCATCGACAAAGTCGTAGCCTGGAACCAGTTGATCGTCCAGGTCTGGATGCGGAGTGATTCCGTCGTCGATCACCGCAACGACGACAGAAGGGTCTCCAACGGTAGTCTTCCACGCATCGGTGAATCCTGCGGCAGTGGTGGTCTGGCTTTCGGCTTGAGTTCTGAGATACCACTGCTTGGTGAGGAAGTCGGGATCGGTGATATTCGTGTCGTCCGCAGCCGCGGGTCGAGGTGTGCCGGTGGCGGGGAAAACCTCGGCCGTCTGAACGCGCTCGTTTCGTGGAATGAGGAAATCACCGCCAGCCCATGAACTGACTCCGGCCTCCACGATGGCCTCCGCCAATGTGTTTGCTTCATCAGCTGAGATGTTCGCGTCGAAACGGTAGGCCATGGATTCTCGGCTTGGTCGAATCGTCGCCACGATTCGACGGTCTGGCAGCACGTCGCGCATTATCCGGCGCACGGACCGGCGAACCTCACGCAGCGTCGCTCCCTTGGGCCGAACCACGATGATCCCCTGCGCATACTGGATTTCAGCGGGGGCAGAGGCTTCGTCCGACGTGCTGGATTGGACTTCGAGGGTCTGCTCAGGCTGGATAGCCGGTGCGATGCTCGACTCGGGTTCACTCGCGCCTGCTGCACCACCGAGCAAGCCAGCCACGACAGCGACAACCGCTGTCGAGGCCAACATCGCTCGCTTCCACGGCATACGTGTCATCGTTCCTGCCCTCCTACACCCACAGGATGTCCTGGTGCACTAGCCGTTCAGCCCGCGCCGATTCACGCTCGCTCTCGGACAGGTTTCGCCACGCCTGGGCTGAGCCATCGGCACGCCATTCCTCGAACTGCTCGATCACGATCCGGTATTGCCCGGGGGTGCGCGAGGACGGCAGCGTCAAGTTGCCGGTCCATGTCGCGACACCCGTGAGGCTCGTTCGACCGCGCATGTTCGATGTCAGGATCGGCGTGAACGCCGCGGAATTCTTGCGTCCCGCGAGACCACGTTCCGGGCCGTTGTGTCGCTCCAGGATGAGCCGAGCGACTCCCGGACCTAGGCCGAGCTCATTGCGGGTATACGAGGCTCCGGACAGAGTGACGGTCGCTCGATCCTTTTGGTTACCAGCTCTCGCGACCACACAGGTAGCAGCCCGATCGGGCTCGAGTTGCACGACATCGACGAGGCTGACCGTGGACAGTTCCAGGCCGTCGACCGACGCCGGCTGGTACCTCGCGAGCGCAAGCCGAACGAAGGGCCGGTAGGCGTTGTCGATATCGAGGTTGATGTCCGCGTAGTACATGTCCTTCTCGGCGTCGTATGCCGGGATGAGACCACCGGCACCGGGACGCCCGATCTGATAGCGGACGAGGTCGACCTCCGCATCGAGTTCCGCCAACCGCACGCCGCTAGCCCGCGCATCCTCGTTCGTGAAGTGCGAGGCATCGGGGAACGACCGTTCCGGTAGTGGAGCGCTCAGGGTCGCCGGATCTAAGCCCCAACGTGATACGAGATCGTCCCTCGCTTCATTGGCTCGACCAGAAGGGCGCAGGACCACAGCGAGTTCCTCACCGATGCCGGAGGTGAACCAGGGCCTTTCGAGATAGACCCGCAAGCCCTGTCCGGTGCGCTGGCTCACCAGCCGTCCCCTCTTCAAACGTGGGGAGTTCCAACCGAACGTCGGCAAAATCCCGGACACCAGCAGCGGCAACGGACGGGCAGCGGAAGGAACTCGCATCGAAGCACGCCGATGCCCTGTCCGGCGGGCCTGAAGCGACGAGCGAGTGATCGGTCCGGGAATGAAGCTGACATCGACTCGCGTGCCTGCCGGGATGCTCCGACCCTCGGGAGCATCAGCATCAGGGACCCGGTTGATGAATGCGCCGGCCGCATCGACTACGTAGGCATCGTCTGGTGCGGTCACGATGGTGTCGTCACCGTTGAGATAGGTCACCCGGACTGAACCTTCGACAATCTCGCCGTCATGAATGCGCACCCTGTCGTCGTTCAATACGACTGAGTTCGTCTGCCGGAAGTACTCGGCGAAACGGCTCGAACCGATGGCTTCGACGCTGATGCTCGCCGCTCTCGTGTCGGGCAGTGGTGCCCTGAGAGAGGCCTGCGCGTTCGCCACACCTCCGCCCGGAGCGGGATCGTCGATGTCGATCGAGCCCAGCGAGCCGATCACCGTCGTGTCGACTCGCGGTGGCGCTGTGCCGGGGCCGTTGTCGACACCCTGGGTTCGCTCGGCGAGGAATGACACTGACTGGGTGGAGGGTTGATCGACGCGCACACTTCCCGTGAGTTGGGCGTAGGTGCGTCCCTCGATTCGTGTGGCGCGCCACCTCGTTGCGCCCGCCCCCCGGAATTGAAAGCGGGGTTCGGTTTTCGGCTGAAACACTGCATGGACGGCCACGAGGACCCGATCGGGTGTGAGTTGCCACCACGCTCCCGCTTGTGCCCGTGCAGTGGCTCCTCGTGATCCCGCTCGGGACCATAGGTCCATCAACTTCAGTCCTTCAGCGGTGAGCGAGTTCGACAACCGAAGGTGCGCGACCCGACCCTTCGGCACTCCGATGGTGATGCGATTGCCTGAGGTCCGTCCGCCACTGAATCCGCCGTCGATGATCACCTCGATGGGGATGAGGTCGGGCCACTCGCCGGAGTAGTCCAGGCTCACTTCTCCGTTGAATCGCCCATTCGACCTCGGGACACCCCTGACGAACAGGCCGCGTCCAATCGGATCGGGGAGGTAGGGGACAGCCTCGTCCTTGGCCTTGAGGGTGTCGCTGGGGAAACTCGCCGATTCCCGCGAGGCGATCTGTCCGTACCGACGAACATCGGGACGCCCATTGCGGTCGAACATCCCGTGAGTGAGGCACAGCGCCGCCGACACCT
This sequence comes from Candidatus Nanopelagicales bacterium, assembly GCA_040265115.1. Lineage (GTDB taxonomy): Bacteria > Actinomycetota > Actinomycetes > S36-B12 > S36-B12 > M55B157. The sequence goes on along the minus strand of JBDQGZ010000083.1, from coordinate 5,693 downwards.
GGGGTGGTGCAACGAACCGGATACTGGTGTCACGCCGGACATCACGATCGGCGGAATTGCGCAGGACCGCAGTTTCCACTGACTCACCCCACACGACCGTTCCCCCCAGATATAGGCCCGGAGAAGACACCGGGTCGTGTCGCAAGTAGCGTCCTCGAACCGTCGGTCCCCCTGACGCACTGACGGGCGCGGAATTCCCCGCGAGATCGACCCAGCGGAGCCGGAATTCGTAGTCGTTGGTCGAGAATCGCAATACCGGCAGCTGCGCTCCTGAAGCCGGCGGCTCATAATCGATGACACCGTGGAGGCTCTCGATCAGGATCTGTCTTTCTTCATCGGTGGGACCAGAGGACGGCTGGTCATCGCTGCCTAGGGCGAGACCGGGCATGGGCAGCGAAAGACTCCAGCCATCCCAGCGTCCGATCCAGCTTCCGAGTCGCAGCGGGCCGGATCCGTCAAGTTTGCTGGTGACCGCGATTTCCGCCCAGCCTTCGTCCTCTTCGAGGTCGACCTGCCCGACTGGTCGCACTCCCTCATACGGAGTCAAGACTCCGCGACGGCGATGCAGGCTCTGCCAACGACGGCTGCCCGGGGCACGCACGTCGATGCGATAACCAACGGTGAGATCTTCCGCCGATACGAGGATGTCGTTCCCAAGAACTGCAGCATCGGCTTGAGTCGTCGCTGTTGTCATACGGCTGAGAAGGTCGAAGGGAAGGTCATCGATCGCGAGCCCGATCCCCGAAGATCGTCGGGACGGAGCGCCGCTTCGCTCGGGACTTCCGTAGGTACGACGTTCCTGGCGGATCGCGCGACCCAGAGCAGATGCTGCGGCCCGGGTAGAGGTCGACTCCATCTCAACGTCACTGGTGACTACCGCAACATCGTTGACCGACCGGAAATCTCCGTCGATCGCGTTCCCCCGCGAAGCAGGCCGGAATACCGAGCCGGTGAACGTCGTCGCCACACGTGGATATGACGTCGTGATGTCGACGCCAGTCGCATCCGGGTCGTAGGGAGGGGGCCAGTCGGTCATCGCGTAGACGCGGGGATTTCGGCCGCGGACCCGCACGCTAGACAGATCAACGCGCAGGTCGACGATGAAGCCGAGTCGGCGCATCAGGTTGGGATGATTTCCCAGCAGGGAGACCGCTGCGTGGAAGTCCAATTCAGGCCAGACCGGCTGATTACTCAGGTCGGAATCCTCCATCATCGGCTGGAGGAAACGGTCCAGCATCGCCAACGACAAAGGCACCGACCCTTCGGCACCGGGTGACGGATCTTTCACGGCACCATCGCGAGCCAACTGCTGATCGATCGTCGCGTTCAACGAATCGTTCCACGCGGGCCCGATGTCGAAGGTGTCGAAGGGCTGGGGGCCATTGATCTGCTGGTCACCTTTGCCGAAGCTGATCAGGTCTTCGATCAGAGGTCGAACTTCGGGGGACGAACTGGCGAGTCTCTCCTGAAGATCGTCCAGTCCGCGAGAGAGGACACGAGCGGGGAAGCTCAGAACATCGCGCCTGTCTGGAACTGTGAAGGGATCGACCGGCATCGACTTTGGGAACATGCGCGAGAACAGCGCCACGTCTGGATCCGGAGACACTCGACGAGCATTGACGTATTCCTCATTGCGGTCGTCCTCGCTCCAGCGGAAGGCCACCTGCCAGTTGATGGCTGAGACGATCGCCGGCCACGCACCCGAGGCGAAATCGGGATAGCGCGACAGCGGGAGTTGCGCAGGGCGACCTTCCTCACCCATGAGTTGTGGGGTGATAGCCACGGAGAGGAAGCCGATGTCCCCTTCTCGTCGCAGAGGCAGGGCCGTGAAGACGATCGTTTCGAGGATCATGCGAAGGCCTCGCAGAATTCAGCCCAGGCCTCTTCGGGCATGGTGTCAGCAAAGGTGACGGGGGTGGCCGGGCCCTGATCATTTCGGGCGGAGGCTCCGCCCAAGAGAGGTGAGTTGCCGTCGAGGAAGGTGCCGTTGATGCTGCGCTCGGCGGTGAAGGAGACGCTCTTGGAGAAGAAGGCGACCGATACATGCACTGTGCACGTTGCCTGCCCCTTGAGCTTGACGTAGCCGGGCAGGGATGCGGGAATTTCGACGGTCAGGCCGATGTAGACGTTCACACTGACGGTTGCGATGCCGAGCACGCTCAGGCGGCCATCGGCTCGGGCGAAGGCAGTGAGCGCGAGCACCTCGTCTTCTCCGGCGCTGGGCGCACCGAAGGTGAACTGCAATCCGATCTTCACACTCGCTGAGCCGGATGCGACGCCGAAGTCGACTGCAGCTTTGGCCTCGGCGAACAATGCAACATCGACTCTTTCGATGCCATCGACTCCCAGGTCATTGCCCAGCCACCCGCCGCCTCCGAGTCCGGACACAGTCACCGAGAACGGATCATCCATGCCGGACATGCCGAACCGGAAGCGCACCGGGCCGTCACCGAAGGGCAGCGTGAGACCAGTCTTGACGCCGATCGAATTGATCGTCAGGACGCCCAAAGCGATGGACGGGAGTTCGAGTGACAACCCTGCGCTGATACCCCGGGTATCGACGTCGATCGACAGACTGTCCCCAAAGGGAAGATACGACGCGAGGGACTTGATGAAGCTCATCAGCCCACCGAAGTCGATCTCCTTCACGGCGACATCGATGTCCGGAGTTCGTCCTGTGCCAGCGGTGAAGGAGATCTTGTCGACCACGACCTGGACGAATTCCATTCCGGGGACGAGAGTGACGGTGAAGTCGGTGAAAGCCCCTTCGACGCTGAAACGACCGTCTCCACCGACGGTCGGCACCTCAGTGACCGAGGTGACCTTCAGTCGAGATCGAGACACGTCCAACAGGGGAATGGTCACCAAGCCGGCAGCCCAATCCATGCTCAGGGTGACGATCGCCCGCTCGGAATCCAAACCCGTATCGACGATCGTCGTCGACATCTGCAGGGCTTCACTGGTCGGCTTCCCGTCCGAGCCGATGCCAGGGAAACTCTCGGGCAGGATGTCAGCGAGCGAGACTCCACCGAGCAATTTGATTGCGGCGAGTGCCTCGCCGGGAGTGATCCGACCGTCTGATGCGAATCCGCGCAGTTGCTGGACCGATCCATAGACTGCGCCCGCGCTCGCGCTCAAACCGGCGATATCGACCTTGGGCACCACAATGCCGCCAGCCTTCGCCGCGTCGAGGGCAAGATCCGTGACGGCATTGGTGGCCTTCTGTAGATAGACCTTCCCGACATTGGCTACTTCATCAAGCCCGCTCTCCAGGAATTCGCGGGGATACTCAAGCGCAGCGGTGATCGTCTTCCCTGCCAGTCGAGATGCATCCTCGAGGAGAACGTTCGCCTCACGCATAAACGGGAGATTGCGTGGCTGAAGCGCATCGAGCAGATCCTCTTCCAGCCCGTCGATCAGCGAAATGACATCGTCAGTGCCGGGGACTCCGAGACTGTCGAGGATGTCGAACACGATCTGCTCGGTGACCTGTGAAGTCCCGGTGGCTTCACCTAGTTCGTAAATACCCTCGCCGGTGGGTGACTCCACGGAGTTGAGAACTTCTTCAGCGTAAGCAACAGCCTGACCAGCGAAGCGCGCCGTCTTCTCATCACCACCGAGTGCGGAGTAGAACTGGCGCAACGCCGCCGACCCATCCGGGGAGTAGTTGGGGTCCATGCCGGCGACGCGGTTTCGGCGGGGAGTACGGCTCGCCTTCTCTTCTGCAAAGAGAAGTGGCTGAGTGAAGGGGATTTCATTCCCGTTCGGATCGATGCCGATGAAGGAGAATTCGAAGGGAATGGTGGAGTTATTCGGTCCTGCAGTCGCTGGGGTGAAGACGTAGGCCCCGCTCCATCCAGCTGCGTTCAACGGTCTGGCGTTCGCCGGCAACACCAGTTCGGGGGTCTGCTTCGTCGTACAGGTGATCTTGCTGAACAGGGCACCTCGCTGCCCGGCACCGGTTGCTCCGGTCGCGTCAAGAAAGTCGACTGTCGGTTCGGTGACGACGATGCGGGCGATCTTGAACCAGAACGGACGGATGCCCCCGGTCCGATCGATCGAGAAGCGCCGCACACCCTCTTCGACGTAGGCGGCCTTGAGTCCCCACGGATAGAGGAAGCCTCGCCGGACGATCTTGGCGTAGGTATCCCGGCCCTGCCAGATGCGCTGCTGCCAGGCAGCGAGGCTAGACACACCGGGTTCGTTCCATGCACCGGCAGCGTCGAGGTGGCCACCCAGTGAGGTCATTGCCAGGCGTGTCTTGACTGGAGCGGGCGCCCCGCCAATTTGCTCATCCCCGACCAGGGTGGACAGGCGAACGATATCGGCGCGATCACGAGGGCTCGGGATCATCTCAAACGGGTATCCGTCACCACCAAGCGCAGGTGGGTTCGAGACGCCAAGCAGCACACGGTCTGCGCCCGGATCCTGGATCCAGACACCACGGACGGTGACATCGTCGGTCCCCTCGACGCGTGCTCCGGTTCGCGCGTCCGTCGCCCCGAGCCGAGCATGGAAGATCTCGGTTCGTCGACGGCGCGTCACGGGTGTGACGGCGCCCTGCCACCGGCTGTCCTGATGCGGCGCCAGGATCAGCCACCAGGGCATCTCGATGGCCGTCTCCCAGGGGCGGGGGGGTCGGTAATACTCCTTACTCTGGTTCGTGAGACTTTGCCCGGCTCGGGCCTGGGCGAGGGTGGGGACTGATGTGCGGCGGTAGGTCCAGTCGAGCAGATCGTCGAGGCTGAGGCCGATCTGATCCTCATCCGGGTCGAACTCGAACGCGATCTGACTGGGCCCGACAGTCGTGCGCCGACGGGAGCAGTGATTCGACCGGAATTCGACGGGAATGCCTCTTCCACGAGGGATTGAGGTCCAAAACCCATCACGAGTCGACCCAGCTGACCATTCACGCGGAGCAGACCGCTGTCGGCATCGACGGTCATGTCGACAGCATGGACGGTGATCCGCAGCAGATCCTCGCGCCGCCGAAGAATGAAACTGGGAGCGCCGGAGGCCACTCGAGGTGATTTCGCCAGTGCCGTCCCGGGCAAGGCAGCGACCGCAGCAGCACCAGCGACCGCGATAAGAAACCCACGTCGGCTCAACCCTGAGGAAGGCTCAGGGAGGACGGACTGATCACCCACAGCCCGACCTTATGATCTGACACCGCGTGATGGTGGACTGAATCAAAAATGGGGTTCTGGCACCCCACGGGGCCGTGCCTTGGCCTAGGGCGGAGGCAGGATCAAGCGGTTCGATCGGATCGCGGGATCAGCCTCGGACCGGATGATGATGTAGATCTTCCGACCGGTGCGCCGCTGCCAGCGGAAATCCCCGTCCTCGCGGATAGAGATCCGGGCGAATCCGGGGCTGTATTCAGACGGCCCTGACCAACGGAACCACGGGATGAGGATGTCACCGGCCGCGAAGCCCGTGGTCTCGCCCGTGACGATGATCCCCTTCTTTCCGCGCACTTCTCCCCGCGACCCGGAGATCACGATCGTCGGCTCGACCGGCGGTGGTGGCGGTGGTGGGGGTAGAGGCGCCTTGGGGACGACCGAGTTGGAGATCAGGGAGTAGTTGCCCCAGCCGATCGAGTTCGCCGCCTGGACGGCGAAGTGATAGGTGTCGTCGTTGATCAGACCGGTGATCTCGCATGTCGTGACGGTGACATCAGTGGTGCACGTTCC
>JBDQGZ010000082.1:0-8727 GCA_040265115.1 Candidatus Nanopelagicales bacterium | reverse complement strand
GCGTGGGCGACCTGACGCAGTTGGTGAAGCGTCGCCCCCGGGGCCTGCCAGCCGAAGGAGACCGCGATGCAACCGACGGCCACCCCGGCGAGATACACCCGATCGTGCTCGCGGAGGTCCTCGATGTAGTCGAGAGCATTTTTGATCATGCCGCTGATGCCGCCGTGGTATCCGGGGCTCGCCACAATAAGGCCATCCGCCCAGCGGTAGGCCTCCACGAGCTGCTGCGCTAGTTCACTGCGCTCCTCGGTCTCGGTGTCGTAGATCGGGACCATGAGGTCGCGGCTGACGATGAACCGAACCTCGGCTCCATATGCCTGCGCACCACGAGCCGCCGCCTTCACCGCTCGCTCGCTCGACGAGTCCGGGCGGGTGCTTCCGCCGATCGCAAGGATCCGCAGTGGTTCGGTCATGACGTCGTGCTCCGTCCTGCCTTGATCCAACCGGTGATCCGCGCGAGCCGCTCTCCCTGCATACGGGCCGCGGTCAACGCCACCTCATCTGGGCCCGCGCCCTTCCGGGACACGAATGATGCGCCATAGGGGTTGCCGGAGACCTTCAGCAGATGTTCGTTCTCGTATCCGAGCGGCACCACGATCGAACCCCAGTGATAGAAGTGGTTGTTGATTGCCAGGATCGTCGACTCCAGGCCACCGTGTGCCGTCGACACAGAGGTGAAAGCCGTGCCTACCTTGTCAACGAGCATGCCTTTGGCCCACAGGCCTCCGGTGGTGTCCAAAAACGCCTTGAGTTGGCTCGCGGGCCCACCGAAGCGAGTCGGCGAACCCAGCGCGAGCCCATCGGCCCATTCCACATCGTCGAGGCTGGCCAGCGTGTCGTTCTTCGTGGCTTCGACGAAGTCGGCCCACTTCTGGTTGTAGGCGATTGCCTCCGGTGGCGCGGTTTCGGCCACCTTCCGGACCCGCACCTGTGCGCCAGCATCGGCTGCGCCCTCGCCCATCGCCTCGGCCATGGCCGCGATGTTGCCGGTCGAGGAGTAGTAGATGATCGAGATGTTGCACAGCACCCCGCTCATGCGGCTCCCCTTTCACTCGTGACCACCGGTGGGAACGCTCCGGCGCGCCCGACCATGGCAGGAGGTGTGCGCTCGAGCAACCCGGACACCCATTCCGCCGCCGCCACGACCTGATCGCGATCGAGGTTCGTGACGTAGCCGCTGCGAACGGCGAGATAGTCGAGATCCTCGGTGGAGATGTTTCCGGTGGCCGCCGGAGAGAAGGGGCAGCCGCCGAAGCCACCGGCTGCGGCATCGAGGACCCGCACGCCCTCTTCGAGTGCGGCGGAGGCGTTGGCGTATCCAGTGTTCCGCGTGTTATGGAAGTGGAATCGGACCGGGATTCCCGGGGCTTCCTGGCGCACCATCGCCGTGAGTGCGCGGACCTGCGATGGCACTCCGACTCCGATGGTGTCCGCGAGGGCGATCTCATCGATCCCGGCTTCCGCGAAGACACGGACCACCCGGCGCACCTGGTCCACGCTCACCTCTCCATCGAAGGGGCAGCCGAAGGCGACCGCGGCCGTGCCCGACACTGGCACATTCGCCGACTTGGCATCCCGGATCATCTCGCGGGCGGCGTCGAGCATTCCCGCGACGTCGATGTTCTGGTTGGCCTTGCTCATGCCGTCGGTCGAGGGCACGACCACATTGATCTCGTCGACGCCGCTCTGCAGGGCCCGATCATTGCCACGACGGTTGAGCACCAAGCCGCTGTAGGACACACCCTGTGTCCGGTCGAGGCCCGCCATGACCTCTTCCGCTCCTGCCATTTGAGGCACGAGCTTGGGGTTGACGAAGCTGACCGCCTCGATCCGCTGAGCACCGGCACTCGCCAGACGGTGGATGAGTTCGATCCGCTGATCGACGGTCAAGGGGATGCGCTCGTTTTGCAGGCCGTCGCGTGGACAGACCTCGAGGATGGTGATTTCGCTGGCAGCCATGGCGGTTATTGTGGACCCTTTTCGTATACAAGTCCACCGGGGCCACATATCTTGCCCATTCAGTCTCTGCCTGCTAGCACACAGAAATTGCGATTGTTCCCTCGCCAAGATGCACGCAGCCCCGCTAGGTTGTATACATTGCTCACGCCCGCTGCGGAGGAGATCACATGACTGCCACTCTCGACAACATTGCCCCTGGCGCCCTGAGCGATCTCCGGGTCATCGAACTCGGCCAATTGCTCGCGGGCCCCTACTGCGGGCAGCTTCTCGGCGACTACGGCGCCGAGGTCATCAAGGTCGAGGACCCCGCGGTCGGCGACCCGATGCGCGAGTGGGGCCGTGAGAAGCCCTATGGCAAGTCGCTGTGGTGGCCCATTGTTGCCCGCAATAAGAAGTCGGTGACCGCGAACCTGAGAACACCCGAGGGTCAGCAGATCATCAAGGACCTCATCGCCAATGCTGACATGCTGCTGGAGAACTTCCGCCCGGGGACGCTGGAGAAGTGGGGCCTGGGATACGACGTTCTCTCCGAGATCAACCCCGGTCTCATCCTCATTCGCGTGAGCGGTTTCGGCCAGACCGGCCCCTATGCTCCCCGCCCCGGATACGCCAGCATCGGTGAGGCGATGGGTGGACTGCGCTACGTCGTCGGAGACCCAGACCGTCCACCGTCGCGATGCGGCATCTCCCTCGGTGACTCGCTCGCTGCCACCTTCGCCACGCTCGGCGCCCTCTCCGCGCTGCACTACCGCGACCGCACCGGTCGGGGCCAGGTCATCGACGCATCGATCTATGAGTCCGTCTTCGCCTACATGGAGTCGCTCATCCCCGAGTGGGAGATCGGTGAATACCAGCGCGAGCGCACCGGTCCGACCCTGCCGAATGTGGCACCGAGCAATGTGTACCCCACCAAGGACGGCGACTCCGTCCTCATCGCCGCCAACATGGACACGATCTTCCGCCGTCTCGCCGCCGCCATGGACAAGCCGGAGCTGGCCGAGGATGACCGCTACGCAACGCACAGCGCCCGCGGCGCCAACGACAAGGAACTCGACGCCATCATCGCCGAGTGGTCCTCCCAGTGGACCGCCGATGCTCTGCTCGACCACCTGACCGAGAACGCCATTCCCTCCGGTCGCGTCTACCAGGCGAAGGACATTGTGGCGGACCCCCACATCGAGGCCCGAAACGCCATCGTGCGGGTGCCCGACAAGACCTTCGGGGAATTCCCAATGCAGAACGTGTTCCCCTACCTCTCGGAGTCCCCTGGTGAGGTGAAGTGGGTCGGCCCTGATCTCGGGGAGCACACCGAAGAGGTCTACGCGGACCTGCTCGGCTACGACGCTGACCGGATGAGCGACTACCGCGAGCGCGGCATCATCTGATGCTCGCTCACGAGTCGTACATGAACCGATAAAGCTCCGGACGCCGGTCATTCCACACCGGCCACAACTCGCGGGCCTTGGCCAGTTCGGACAGGTCGAGATCAGCATGAAGGAGGGAGGGCTGCTCATGAGCCGGTGCCTCCGCGAGCACGGTCCCACTCGGGGCGATGATGCACGAGCGACCGAAATAACTCGTCGTGGTGCCCTTGTGCGTCTCCTCCCCGGCTCGGTTCGAGGCCAGCACGAAGACACCCACCTCCATCGCCCGGATGCGCAGGTCATCCACGAAGAGCGATTCACGCCAGCCGAACGACGAGACGATCGCCAGCACGACATCGGCGCCCATGTGGCGGTTGGCCAGCCAGACTTCCGAGAACGCGCGGTCGTAGCAGATCAGTGCTCCGAGGCGAACACCGTCGAGGTCAAACGTCATGGGGCTCGGCCCGGGTGTGCAATACGACGCCTCGTCCACGGTCAGCGTCCCGGAGAACACCGACGGAGCGGTGAGCTTGCGGAAGGCCGGGTAACGCGTGCCGTCCGGCCCGACTCCCTCGACGAGGTTTCCCCGTCGATCGATGAGGACCATAGCGTTGTAGACCACGCCATCAGGACCGAGCTCGACCATACCGAAGGCGATCGCCGCATCCACCTCGCGCGCCAGTGCCGAGAAGAACTGGGTCGAGGGGCCACCCACCGGCTCCGCCCATTCGGCTGCCTCCGGGTCGAAGGGCCCCGAGGCGAAGTAGGGCGTCGTGCACAGCTCGGGAAGGACCACCAGGTCGCAGGGTTGCGCCGTAGCTTGCCGGACGAGCCCCGAGAGCATCTCGAGATTGCCCTGGACCGACGGGCCGCAACCGCCCGACTGGATGACCGAAACCTTCACATGGGCTCCTTACACGAGTCGATGACCAAGATCGTACACATTTTGGATGAAACCGGAACGCGACCAATTCGTAACAATCATGTTTTACAACAATTAGATCGCTTCCAGATGCGCTCTCGCGCTGAATCTTGTATACAACGATGCACCCAGCACGAGCGGAGGGCTCCATGTCACTGACCACCGCCTCAACCGAGGCTCGAGAGAAGGCCCGTCGCAGCGGCGTCGTCGCCCGACGTGTGCAGGCCTACTCGATCCTGGTCGCCTGGGCGATCTTGATCCTGGTCTTCACCCTTCTCTTGCCCGACACGTTCCTCACGGTGCAGAACTTCACCGCAATCGCGAACTCCAAGACCGCCACGGTGCTGTTGACCCTTGGCTTGATCTTCGCCCTCTCCGCCGGGGAGTTCGATCTCAGCATCGGCGCTTCGCTTTCCCTGGGAGCCGCCGTCCCCGCCTGGCTCTACACCGCACACGGCGTACCCGTCATCATCGGCATCCTCATCGCCGTCGTCGCCGCCATGCTGTTCGGGCTCCTCAACGGCACGCTCTCAGTGAGATTCAACATCCCATCGCTCGTCGTCACGCTCGGTTCGGGGACAGCCCTCATCGGCCTCGTCGCCGGACTTGTCGGCAACAGCACGATCTCGATCAAGGGCGACTGGTGGAATGAGTTCCTCACCCATCGCACCTTCGGCCTCTACACCTCGTTTTGGATCGTCCTGATCATCGCCTTCGTCATCTGGTACATCCTCCAGCACACCCCCATCGGCCGGCACCTGTACTTCGTCGGCCAGGGTCGGGAGGTCGCTCGACTCGCCGGTATCCGCGTCAACGCCTACCGCTACTCCTCGCTCGTCATCTCAGCGACGATGGGTGCGCTTGCCGGCGCGATGCTGCTGGGCAACACCGGCGCAGTCCAAGCCCGCGTCGGCCAGGCCTTCATTCTCGCCGCCTTCGCCGCAGCGTTCCTCGGCTCGACCGCCATCGTTCCCGGGCGCTTCAACGCCTGGGGCACCGTTGTCGCGGTGTACTTCATCGAAACCGGTATCACCGGTCTACAGCTCCTGGGCTTCCAAGCCTGGGTTTCGGACGTCTTCTACGGCACTGCACTCGTCGTCGGCGTCCTCGTGGCAACCCTTGCCACGCGTCTCCGGTCGCGCCTGTCGGCTCGATCGACCTGAAGAGGAAAGGAAAGTACATGAAGCAGCGCAGCATGAAGCGCTCCCTCGGGCCGATCGCCGCCCTCGGGATCGCCTCGCTCATCCTGGCCGCCTGCGGCGGCAGCGACGGTGGGGACTCCAGTTCCTCCGCCGCCCCGTCGCCGACGGACGCCACCAGCTCCGCGGCGCCGTCCCCGACGGACGGCCCCACCGATGGTCCTGCCGACGGTGTCGGCGAGGCCAAGGCCCGCTACGACGCGGCCAAGGCACCGATCACCTTCACCTACAACGGTGAGGCCTTCGAGGCTGGCCCGGCCGCGGCCGGCAAGAGCGTCGCCATCATCTCGCTCGATGACCGCATCCCGGTCCTCGCACAGTGGGGCGACACCTGGGAGATCGGCTTCGCTGAGTACGGCGTGAGCACGACTCGTTCCTCGGCCGACTTCGACATCGAGGCGATCCCGAGCCTGTTCGCCCAGGCCGTGGCCGCTGGCGTGGATCTCATTGTCACCAACGCCATCCCGCCGGTCCTCATCCCGTTCAACGAGACCGGTGACATCCCCGTCATGACGACGAACCAGACCGCGAAGCCCGGCGTGGCTCCCGGCGACGGCGTCATCACCGACGTGACCTTCGACTACACGATCCCGGCTCGCCTCATGGCCGACTGGTACATCGTGAACTCCAATGGCGGTCAGAACGGCGAGGCATGGGTCATCGGCTCCGAGGGCCAGCCTTCCAGCCCCATCATGATCGAGGAGATCCAGGCTGAGCTGGCCGAGCTGTGCCCCGACTGCGTCGCGACCTACGGCGATGCCCAGTTGGGCACCTGGCAGGACGGCGTCCTGGCGAGCGAGACCCGCAACGCCCTGACCGCCAACCCGAACCTGAAGTACCTCCTGCCGATCTATGACGGCATGACGATCGCCGGAACAGATCCCGGCATCACCGACGCCGGCAGCGATGCCATTCAGTCGTCCTTCAACGCCACCCCCGTGGTGATGCAGGGCATCGGTTCGACCTCCGTCACCATGGATGTCGGCTGCCCGAACGACTGGTTCGGCTTCGCCACGGTGGATGCGGCCTTCCGTATCTTCGCCGGGGCTCCGCTGATCGACAACTACGACATCACCTGCCGCGTGTTCGACACTGAGAACATCGGCGAGATCGATCCGTCCACGGAGAACTCTCCGAACTGGTACGGCATCGACTTCCTCGCCGAGTTCAAGAGCTACTGGGGCTCACCCGCCTGATCCGGTAGCTCGACCGACCATCCTCGGGAAGGGGACGTGGTGACCGAAACAGTCCTGCAGTTCACCGGACTGTCGAAGACCTTCGGGGCAACCCGGGCGCTCATTGACGTCGACTTCGACGTCCGCGCCGGAGAGGTACATGGGCTCGTGGGCCGCAATGGCTCAGGGAAGTCCACCCTCATCAAGGTCTTGAGCGGTTATCACGTCCCCGACCCGGGGAGCAGGTTGGTTCTCGATGACCAAGAGATCAACCTGCCCATCTCCGGCCGCGAAGCAGCGGATCACGGCCTGGTGTTCGTCCACCAGGATCTCGGGCTCGTCCCGGCCTACAGCGTCTTGGAAAATATCCGGCTGAATTCCTGGCAGGCCAGCGGATTCCAGCGGATTCACTGGAAGTCTGAGCGCACAGCAGTGGAAGGCGAACTCGAGCGGTTCGGTCTCGAAGTCGATCCCAACGCTCCCGTGATCACTCTGTCCCAGGTGGACCGCGCGATCGTCGCCATCGTTCGAGCCATGCACCACCTCGGCAACGATGGATCCGGCAAGGTGCTCGTTCTTGACGAGCCCACGGCCTACTTGCCAACCGACAGTGTCGAGCGGCTCTTCGAGGCGGTGCGCACCGTCGCCGCGACCGGTGCGGGAGTCGTCTTCGTGAGTCACCGCACCGATGAGGTGCTAGACATCACCGACCGCATCACCGTCCTGCGCGATGGCCAGCTCATCGACACCGTCGTGACCGAGGACACCGACGAGCATGCGCTGGTCTCGCTCATTCTCGGCCGCACCCTGGAGTCCTTCTATCCGGACCCGGTGGAGGCGGAGCCAGGCGAGCGCGTCCTCACGGTCACCGGCCTCAACGGCACACTCATCAGGAACTTCGACCTCAACGTGGATCGGGGAGAGATCGTCGGCATCACCGGGCTCATGGGTGCCGGCCATGACGAGGTTCCCTACTACATCTTCGGAGCACGCGACGCCGCCTCTGGTCACGTCGTGGTGAATGACCAGGAACTCAAGACGTCCAAGGCGACGCCCACCGAAGCGATCGCCGCCGGGGTCGCACTCCTTCCAGCGGATCGCCTGTACCTCTCCGGAACGTCCGAAGCGACCGTCGAGGACAACGTCGCGCTTCCCGTGCTCAAGAAGTACTTCTCTCGCGGACGCTTGCAGCTCGCTGCGGTTCGGGAACGAGTCGGCGGGCTGCTCACCACCTTCGACGTCCGACCAGCCATGCCGAACCTGGAATTCAGTGCCCTGTCCGGCGGTAATCAGCAGAAGGCGCTCCTCGCCAAGTGGCTGCAGATGGAGCCCTCGCTCCTGCTGCTGCACGAACCCACCCAGGGCGTCGACGTCGGAAGCAAGGCCGACATCTTCTCTCGGATCACCGAGGCCGCCGAGGCCGGCACAGCCGTCGTGATCGCCAGCGCAGAGCACGAAGATCTTGCCAACCTGTGCACCAGGGTCGTGGTCTTCGATAGCGGTCGCGTCGTCGGGGAACTAAGCGGCGCCGATCTCACCGAGGAGCGCAGCCTCGACCTGTGCTACCGAGGGGCCCGCGGACGCGGTGCCCACGGCATGGTCTTCCAGTGGCGCCCCTATCGCGTCGGTTTCGTTCCCGAGGGTCCCGAACCCGAACTTGTCGCGCCCTCGGCTCCTGCACCTCGCACCAGGCGCGTATTCCGCTGGAGTCCACACCGTGTCGGCTACGTCGACATGGTCATCCCTCCGGCTCCTGAGCCAAACCCGGCGACTCCGTCCGCGCGGAAGTTCCGGTGGAGCCCCCATCGCGTCGGCTACGTCGACTGAACGGACCGCCTAGTCCTCGCGACGAAAATGGTTGCGGGCCGGGGCATCTTCGTCGGACTCGCGGGGCTTGACCGCCATCACCTCGAGCCGCACGTAGTCCACGCACCTGTCCCCCATCAGACTGGCGACCCGCGCACGCTGTTCGTCGCTGAGCCGATGCAGCACCACATCGGCGAGATAGGCGGCATATGTCTCGTCATCATCGAAGTACGCCGGTGCATCCCGCAGCCGCACCTCTACCGGCGTGAGCCCTGCCATCCGCAGGTTCGCCAGGGTGTCAT
>JBDQGZ010000081.1:0-8728 GCA_040265115.1 Candidatus Nanopelagicales bacterium | reverse complement strand
GTCTGCGACTGAGTTGGATGTCAAGGATGAGGGCTTGGCATCGGTGGGGTTGGGCGGTATGCTCATCCCCATGCAGCGGACCGTCATCGTAGGCAGGCGCGCGGGTTAGCCCGAGCCTGTAGGCGATCCGCGCGCACCCTCCGAGCCCACCGGGCCGGGGGGTTTCGTGTTGGTGGGGGTCGATAGGAGACCATGGAGTGCTGCAGCGGCAGCGCTGCGGGTCGATCACCGGCCCAGACGAAGTGAGGAAGACAGTGAGTGACGCGAGTGCGACAAGCACGGGTCAGGTGGACACCGGAAACTCCGGGGAGCAGATCACCGGTGCGCAGAGCCTGATCCGCGCCCTCGAGTATGCGAAGGCCGATGTCGTCTTCGGCATCCCCGGCGGAGCCATCCTCCCGGCCTATGACCCGCTGATGGATTCCACCAGCGTGCGCCACATCCTGGTCCGCCATGAGCAGGCGGCGGGCCACGCAGCCGAGGGCTACGCGGCGGCCACCGGGCGGGTCGGGGTGTGCATGGCGACCTCCGGTCCGGGCGCCACCAATCTCGTCACCCCGATCGCGGATGCCCACATGGACTCGGTCCCGCTCGTGGCGATCACCGGCCAGGTGCCGTCGTCGGCGATCGGCACCGATGCCTTCCAGGAGGCCGATATCCGCGGCATCACGATGCCCATCACCAAGCACAATTTCCTCGTCACCGATCCCGCCGAGATCCCGCGGGCGATCGCTGAGGCGTTCCACCTCGCCTCGACCGGTCGGCCGGGACCCGTCCTGGTCGATATCTCCAAGGATGCCCTCCAAGCCGCGACAACCTTCGCCTGGCCAGAGCGGATCGAACTCCCGGGCTATCACCCGGTGACCCGCCCGCACAGCAAGCAGGTCCGCGAGGCCGCCCGGCTGATCGCGGATGCGAAGCGTCCGGTGCTCTACGTCGGGGGCGGTGTCATTCGCGCGCAGGCGTCCCCCCAGTTGCTTCGCCTCGCCGAACTCACCGGGCTTCCGGTAGTGACGACGCTCATGGCGCGCGGCGCCTTCCCCGACGCACATCCGCAGCATCTGGGCATGCCGGGCATGCACGGCACGGTCGCTGCGGTCGGGGCGCTGCAGAAGTCCGACCTCATCATCGCGCTCGGTGCCCGTTTCGATGACCGCGTGACCGGCAAACTCGACACCTTCGCTCCCGATGCGGCCGTCATCCACGTCGACATCGACCCGGCGGAGATCTCCAAGAATCGTTATGCCGACGTGCCCATCGTGGGGGATGTCGGGGAATTCATCACCGAACTCGTGGCCGTGCTCGGAGAGGAACAGGCCGCCGGCCATCAGGGCGACTATGAAGCCTGGTGGAGCACGTTGAACCACTGGCGCGAGACCTATCCGCTGGGCTATGACCTGCCCTCCGACGGATCGCTGTCCCCGCAGCTGGTGATCCAGCGCCTCGGCGCGATCGCCGGCCCCGAGGCCGTGTATGCCGCTGGTGTCGGTCAACATCAGATGTGGGCAGCCCAGTTCATCGGCTACCAGAACCCGCGCACATGGCTTAATTCCGGCGGGCTCGGGACGATGGGGTACGCCGTGCCCGCGGCTATGGGAGCCAAGGTGGGCTTGCCGGACACCACGGTCTGGGCTGTCGATGGCGATGGCTGCTTCCAGATGACGAATCAGGAACTCGCGACCTGCGCGATCAACGACATCCCGATCAAGGTGGCGCTGATCAACAATTCCAGTCTCGGGATGGTCCGACAGTGGCAGACGCTGTTCTACAACGAGCGCTATTCCCAGACCGATCTGCATTCGCATCGCTTCCCAGACTTCGTCAAACTCGCAGAGGCATACGGCTGCTACGGCCTTCAGTGCGATAGTCCGGACCAGATTGACTTGACCATTGAGAAGGCGATGAGCATCAACGACGCGCCGGTCGTCATCGACTTCGTCGTCCATAAGGACGCGATGGTGTGGCCGATGGTTGCTGCCGGCACGAGCAACGACGACATCTTGGTCGCCCGTGAAATGGCACCCTCCTGGGATCGGGAGGACTGAGCCGATGAGTCGTCACACGCTGTCTGTCCTCGTCGAGGACAAGCCCGGTGTGCTCGCCCGGGTCGCGAGCCTGTTCTCCCGTCGAGGCTTCAACATCGAATCGCTCGCGGTCGGTCCGACGGAGATGCCCGAGGTGTCCCGGATGACGATCGAGGTCTCGGTGGAGTCGCTGCCCCTCGAGCAGGTGACCAAGCAGTTGAACAAGCTCATCAACGTGCTCAAAATCGTCGAGCTGGATTCGGAATCCTCGGTTCAGCGCGAGATCATGCTGGTCAAGGTTCGGGCTGACTCAGCCACGCGGTCGTCCATCCTCGAGACGGTGCAACTGTTCCGCGCGAAGGTGGTCGATGTTGCCCTCGACGCCGTCACGATCGAGGCTACCGGGGATCACGACAAACTCGCCGCCCTCCTGCGGGTCCTCGAGCCGTTCGGCATCAAGGAACTCGTGCAATCGGGCATGGTGGCGCTTTCCCGAGGGGGTCGCGCCATGACCGACCGGGCCCTCCGGCCTGTTGACCGCACCGGCTGAGTGGGTGGGACCACCCGATAACCTTCGTTCGTCCTAACCAGACAACCGCATTCACAGACCTGGAGGAACCCCCGTGGCCGAGTTGTTCTACGAAGCCGATGCCGACCCGTCAATCATCGCGAACCGCGTCGTCGCGGTCCTCGGCTATGGCAGCCAGGGGCATGCCCACGCGCTGAGCCTGCGGGACTCCGGGGTTGATGTTCGAGTCGGGCTCGCCGAAGGTTCCAAGAGCCGGGCCCGGGCCGAGGAGGAGGGGCTGCGGGTCGTTGACCCAGCCACGGCGGCGGCTGAGGCCGACGTCATCATGATGTTGGTGCCGGACCCGGTGCAGAAGAAGCTCTATGCCGAGGCTGTCGCCCCCAACCTCCAGGAAGGCGATGCGCTGTTCTTCGCGCACGGGTTCTCGATCCGCTTCGGATTCATCACGCCACCACCGTTCGTCGACGTCTGCATGGTGGCGCCCAAGAGCCCAGGACACCTTGTGCGCCGCGAATACGTGGCTGGCCGAGGTGTTCCGGCCATCATCGCGGTCGAGCAGGATGCCACCGGTGATGCCTGGCCGCTTGCGCTGTCGTACGCGCGCGCGATCGGCTGCCTGCGCGCCGGCGGCATCAAGACCACGTTCACCGAGGAGACGGAGACCGACCTGTTCGGTGAGCAGGCTGTGCTGTGCGGTGGGGCTTCCCAGCTGGTGATGAAGGGATTCGAGACCCTCGTCGAGGCTGGTTATCAGCCTGAGGTTGCCTACTTCGAGTGCCTGCATGAGCTGAAACTGATCGTGGATCTCATGTACGAGGGTGGCATCGCGAAGCAGCGATGGAGCGTCTCCGACACGGCGGAATACGGTGACTATGTGTCCGGTCCTCGCGTGATCGACGACCGCGTGAAGGAGAACATGAAGGCGGTCTTGGCCGATGTCCGAAGCGGTGCCTTCGCCGAGCGCTTCATGGCCGACCAGGAAGCGGGCGGTCCGGAGTTCAAGGCGATGCGGGCTGAGGCCGAGCAGCACCCCATCGAGAAGGTGGGCTCGGAGCTGCGCGGCTTGATGAGCTGGATCGACTCCGGTGATGATGACTACATCGAGGGCACCGCAGCCCGCTGATCGCTCGTGGCCGCCGAACCGGAAAAGACCTGCGCTCGATGCGGGCGTCGGATCGAGTGGCGCAAGAAGTGGGAGCGAAACTGGGACGAGGTTCGTTACTGTTCGAAAGCATGCCGATCGACGCGTGTGACGAACATGGATGAGCAACTGGAAACCGCGATCCTCGATCTACTCGACCAGCGTTCCCGTGATGCGAGCATCTGCCCGAGTGAGGCGGCCCGGCTCGTGGCAGGTGCGGATGATGAGCAGGCATGGCGGGTGATGATGGAGCCCGCACGATGCGCGGCGCGACGCCTGGTGGCCCAGGGACAGGTCGAGATCGTGCAGTCGGGCCGGGTCGTCGACCCCTCGACAGCACGGGGTCCGATCCGCATCAGGCGGGCCCGATGACGACGATTGAGACGCGAGAACTTCCCGTTCCCGATCCTGAGGAAGTCCTCGAGTGGGTGTCGGTCCACCTCGGTGATGTGGCCGTCGGGGAGGTCCGCCGGGGTGCCATCACCGGCGGCCAGAGCGCCGCTGATGCAGCTCTCGCTTCCTTCGATGTGGCCGGATACGCGCAGCGGCGCAATGAAGTGTGGCCGGCAACTCGTCAGGGCGCTTCGCGTCTGTCGGCCTACATCCGCCACGGTCTGATCTCGTTGCCCCGCGCATGGGATCACGTCGGGTCAGGTCCAGCGCGCGATGGGGAGTCCTTTCGCAGCGAATTGCTGTGGCAGGAATACGCGCGCCATCTCTACGCCCGACTCGGCCGGGCGTCGGCGCGTTCCCTGCGCTTCGCGGTTCCCGAACGCACACGCGATACCGGCGGTGAATCCTTGACATCGGGCTGGGACCAGGAACTGGCCTGCATGGATCTGTCCGTCGACAACCTGCATCAGGACGGATGGTTGACCAACCAGCAGCGGATGTGGTTGGCGTCCCAGCACACGGTCCGAGAGGGTCTTGGATGGCGCGATGGTGAGGATGAATTCTTCCGATTCCTGCTCGATGGCTCGCGAGCGGCGAACCGGCTGGGCTGGCAATGGACCGTCGGTGCGCTGACCGGCAAGGAGTACGGCTTCTCCCGGTGGCAGGTGGAGAAGCGCGCCCCCGGGCTATGCGCGACATGCGCACGCGAAGCGTCATGCCCGATCTCGGACTGGCCCGATGAGCACTCCCCGGACCCGCGGGCAATGGTCGATCCGCTGATGCGACAGGATCCCGATCTCGATGCCACGCGCGGACCATCGCAGGCAGAGACTCATGGCGGGGGAGTAGCCGAGGCGGTGTGGCTCACGGCCGAATCCCTCGGGGACGATGATCCGGCGCTGGAAGCATGGCCTGACCTGCCTGCAGTGTTCGTCTTCGATGTTGCACTCCTCACCCGACTGCGACTCGCCACTCATCGGCTGGTCTTCCTCACCGAATGCCTCGCCGATCTCGGGACGCGTCGCCCACTCACGATCGTGCGGGGGGATCCGATAGAGGTGCTGTCCGGCCAGCGCCTCGCAGCCACCTTCACGCCTGTGCCCGGATGGCGGTCTCGGAGCGCTCAGCTGGAGCTGGCATCGGTTCATCCCTGGCCGTGGCTGGTCCCACCGCATGCCGGACCCCTCACCTCCTTCACCGCATGGCGCCGCCGAGCCCGTGTGTGATGGGCTGACTAGACTGCGGTGCGCACACAGTTGAAGACATGACCGATCCCGATCCCATGAGGTGCCCTGTGTCCAAGCCTGTCGTCCTGATCGCCGAAGAACTGTCGCCGGCGACCGTCGAGGCCCTCGGGCCGGATTTCGAGATCCGCCACTGCGATGGGGCTGACCGCGCCGCGTTGCTCCCCGCGATCGCTGATGTCGATGCGATCCTGGTGCGCTCCGCGACCAAGGTCGACGCCGAGGCGATCGCCGCAGCTCAGCGTTTGAAGGTGATCGCTCGCGCTGGTGTTGGGCTGGACAACGTGGATGTGAAGGCAGCGACCCAGGCCGGCGTCATGGTCGTCAACGCCCCGACCTCGAATATCGTGAGCGCGGCTGAACTGGCAGTCGGCCTCCTTCTTGCCAGTGCTCGCAAGATCGTCCCCGCGAATCTCGCCCTGAAGGGTGGGGAGTGGAAGCGTTCGAAGTACACCGGCGTCGAACTCACCGAGAAGACCGTTGGCATCGTCGGTCTCGGGCGGATCGGCATCCTCGTGGCTCAGCGCCTGTCGGCCTTCGGAGTGCGCCTCATCGCCTACGATCCCTATGTCCAACCGGCCCGCGCGGCACAGGTCGGTGTGCGCATGGTGACCCTCGAAGAACTGCTCGCTGAGTCGGACTTCATCACCGTTCACCTGCCAAAGACTCCGGAGACGGTCAACCTCATCAATGCTGAGAAGTTGGCCCTCGTCAAGCCGGGCGTCCACATCATCAATGCTGCTCGAGGCGGCATCATCGACGAGGAGGCGCTGTTCCAGGCGATGAGTGAGGGGCGCGTCGGGGGCGCCGGTCTCGACGTCTACGCCAGTGAGCCGTGCACCGACTCCCCGCTGTTCGGTCTCGAGACCGTTGTGGCAACCCCGCACCTCGGTGCGTCCACTGACGAGGCCCAAGAGAAGGCCGGAATCGCGGTGGCGCGCTCAGTGCGCCTCGCTCTCGCGGGGGAGTTGGTCCCCGATGCGGTCAACGTCCAGGGCGGCTCAGTAGCCGAACCGATTCGACCCCTGCTCCCGCTCGCTGAGCACCTCGGTCAGATCGCAAGTTCGCTGGTCGACACCGCGGTCGAGCGAGTTGATGTCGAAGTCCGAGGTGAGGCAGCGGATCTGGATGTGCGTGTTATTGAACTAGCTGCCCTCAAGGGAGTCTTTTCCGGTTTGGTGCACGACCCGGTGTCCTTCGTCAACGCTCCGGTGCTCGCCGAGCAGCGAGGCATTGAGGTGGCGCTCGTGACGGATCGCGAGAGCCCCGATCACCGCACCCTGGTTCGAGTCCGGCTTACCCTGACCGATGGCGTCACCCTGTGCGTCGCCGGGACGGTCACTGGTGCCCGGGACGTAGAGAAACTCGTCGAGGTCGACGAGTTTGACGTCGATGTCCCACTCAGCGAGCACATGGCGCTGTTCCGCTACCACGATCGCCCCGGCATGGTAGGCGTCGTCGGCCGCATCCTCGGCGAGGCCGAGGTCAACATCGGCGGTATGCAGGTCAGCCGCGATGACGCCGGTGGTCACGCGCTCATCGTCCTCACCGTCGACAGTCCGGTCGGCAACGAAACATTGACGTCGATCGTGTCCGAGATTGGCGCCCACACCGGTCGCGCGGTCAACATCGCTTGGAGCTAAGGCCCGCTCACCGAACCACGATCTGAACGCGCCTGCGGATCAGTCGCGGTACGACCGATTCACCGCGCTGATGATGGCCTTCAGCGAGGAGGTCGTGATCGACGGATCGATGCCGACGCCCCACAGCACGCGACCGTCGACCGCGCACTCGCAGTAGGACGCAGCGATCGCGTCGCCACCGGCACTCATCGCGTGCTCGGCGTAGTCGAGCACCCGAACATCGATATCCAAGGCGGCCAGTGCATCGCAGAACGCTGCCACCGGGCCATTTCCCTGACCGGTGATCCCGATCTCCTCACCCTCCTGCAGCAGGTTGACCTCGACGCTCGTGGCACCGTCCACCGCCGAGTCCTGCCGCACGGACACCAGCGAGAAGCGGCCCCAGGGCGCTGCCGGATCGGGGAGGTACTCCGCGGAGAAGGTCGACCACATTTCCTCGGGTGAGATTTCCCCGCCCTCGGAATCGGTGCGCTCCTGGATCACGTGTGAGAACTCGATCTGCAGTCGGCGCGGTAGCTCCAGCTTGTGCTCGGTGCGCATGATGTAGGCGATTCCGCCCTTGCCGGACTGGGAATTGACCCGGATGACCGCCTCATAGGTGCGGCCCACATCCTTCGGATCGATCGGCAGGTAGGGCACCTCCCAGGGGTAGTCATCAACCTCGGTGCCCTCGGCGAGTGCCTCGGCCTCCAGGGCGCGCAGTCCCTTGTTGATCGCGTCCTGGTGCGATCCGGAAAACGCCGTGTAGACGAGGTCGCCGCCATAGGGGTGACGCTCATTCACCGGTAGTTGATTGCAATACTCCACCGTTCGGCGAATGTCGTCGATATTGGAGAAGTCGATCTGCGGATCGATCCCCTGGCTGAACAGGTTCATGCCGAGAGTGACCAGGCAGACGTTGCCAGTGCGTTCGCCATTGCCGAACAGGCAACCCTCGATGCGATCGGCTCCGGCCATGTACCCGAGTTCGGCTGCGGCGACCGCTGTGCCGCGATCATTGTGCGGGTGCAGGCTCAGCACGATCGAGTCCCGCCGGTCGAGGTGACGATTCATCCACTCGATGGAGTCGGCGTAGACGTTGGGGGTAGCCATCTCAACCGTCGCTGGCAGGTTGATGATCACCTTGCGTTCCGGCGTTGGCTGCCAGACGTCGGTGACGGCGTTGCAGATCTCGACGGCGTAGTCCAACTCGGTCCCGGTGTAGGACTCAGGTGAGTACTCGAAATACACATCGGTCTCGTGCGCGATCTGCTCGGCGTACTTTGCGCACAACTGCGCACCATGGACCGCAATGTCCTTGATGCCGTCACGATCCAGGCCGAAGACCACTCGACGCTGCAGGGTCGAGGTCGAGTTATAGAGGTGGACGATCGCCTGCTTGGCCCCGCGAATGGCATCGAAGGTTCGCTCGATGAGGTGCTCGCGAGATTGCGTCAGAACCTGGATAACGACGTCGTCGGGGATGAGGTCTTCCTCGATGAGCATGCGTACGAAATCGAAGTCGGTCTGAGACGCAGAAGGAAACCCGACTTCGATCTCTTTGTAGCCCATCTGCACGAGCAGTTCGAACATGCGCCGCTTTCGCCCCGGCGTCATGGGGTCGATCAGGGCCTGGTTGCCATCGCGCAGGTCAACAGCGCACCAGCGGGGCGCGACGGTGATGGTCTTGGTCGGCCACGTGCGATCTGGCAGGGAAATGGGCTCGAAGGGTCGGTAGCGCTGCCAGGGCATGGGAGAGGTGCGTTGGGTGAAGC
>JBDQGZ010000080.1:0-8820 GCA_040265115.1 Candidatus Nanopelagicales bacterium | reverse complement strand
TCTTCTTGGCTGCTGCCTTCTTGGCCGCGGGACGCTTGCGTGCGGTCTTCTTGGCTGCTGCCTTCTTGGCCGCGGGACGCTTGCGTGCGGTCTTCTTGGCTGCTGCCTTCTTGGCCGCGGGACGCTTGCGTGCGGTTGTCTTCTTCGCTGCCGCCTTCTTGGCTGCCGGGCGCTTGCGCGCGGCAGACTTACGTGCGGTGGTCTTCTTTGCGACCGCCACGGTGCCTCCTGACATGTCATTACTCGCCTTGTGGCGAGTTCGTTATGCATAACTGTGACAGAAATTTTATCTTTTTCCACACTGTATCGGCGTGTCGCGCATGCGAAACATGACGCGTCAATGCTGTTCTGCGCACCGCATGTGTGTTGAGGCGGTGCGGTCTGACAACATTCGGTCATGACACAGGTGGCAGATGACAAGCCGGTGATGGACGTTCGCACTGCACGAATCGGCATCGTCGGTGGAACGGGTGAACAGGGCCGCGGACTCGCTGTGCGCTTTGCGCGAGCCGGTCTCAAAGTCACTATTGGTTCGCGTGATGAGGCACGGGCCCGTGAAGTGGCGGACACTCTCGTGGGCGTGTCGGGTGCGGACAACCGCACCTGCGCTGACGGGTGCGACATCGCCATCATCGCGGTGCCCTGGGCAGCACACGCTGACACGATCGCTCCTCTTGCAGATGCGCTGGTGGGAAAGATCGTCGTCGATTGCGTGAACCCGCTCGGCTTCGACAAGTCAGGCGCCTTTGCGCTCTCTGTGCCGGAGGGTTCCGCTGCCCAACAGGCCGCCGGACTACTTCCCGACAGTGTGGTGACGGCTGCTTTCCATCATGTCTCCGCGGTCCTGCTCCTGGATACTGATCTGGACCGCGTAGACACCGATGTGCTCGTGCTCGGCGATGACCGGCCCGCGACCGATGCCGTTTCCGCCCTGGCGTCGATGATCCCCGGGGTTCGTGGCATCTACGGCGGGAAACTACGAAACGCCGGTCAGGTGGAGGCCTTCACCGCGAACCTCATCTCGATGAATCGTCGATACAAGGCGCACGCGGGAATCCGCGTCACCGATGTTGACGGGTGATCACGAGTAGGAATGCTCGGGTCCGGGATACGCTCCCGTCCGCACATCCGCTGCCCACTCGCTCACGGCGTTCGCCATGGTCGAGCGCATGTCGGCATACCGGGCGACAAACTTCGGCGTCGGCCCGGAGGTGAGCCCGAGCAGGTCCTGCCACACCAAAACCTGTGCGTCAGTGGCCGCACCCGCTCCGATCCCGATGGTGGGAATCGCGAGGATCTCGGTGACCCGGCTGGCCAGCTCGCTCGGCACGCATTCGAGCACGACGCCGCTGGCGCCGACGGCCTCGAGGGCCTTGGCATCCTGCATCAGGGTCTCCCCGGCCTCGCCGCGCCCCTGCACGCGGTAACCGCCGAGTACGTTGACCGACTGCGGAGTCAGGCCGAGATGCCCGATCACGGGAATGCCCGCGGCGACGAGAGCCTCAACCTGGGGAAGCACCTGCTTCCCGCCTTCTAATTTCACCGCGTGGGCGCCGGATTCCTTCATGAATCGCGTCGCGGTCTCGAGGGCTTGCTCGACGCTCGCCTGATAGGAACCGAAGGGCAGATCGGCCACCACCATCGCTCGATGCGAACCGCGCACCACGGCGCGTGTCAGGGGGATCAGATCGTCCACCGTGATGGGGACGGTCGAGTCGTAGCCGTAGACGACCATGGCCGCAGAGTCTCCGACGAGGAGAACGGGTATTCCGGCTTCGTCGAAGATCGAGGCGGAGATCGCGTCGTATGCGGTGATCATCGGCCAGCGTTCACCGGCTAGTTTCGCCTGGGTGAGATCACGGACGGTGACACGACCGGATCGCTGGGAGCCGTACAGGACAGAGGTATCCGACATGGCAGTGCTCCAATCTCGAGGCTCCCGTGCGGAGTCCCCGGACGGGTCAATGGTGGCACACGTTGGCCTCCGAGGCACCTCCGCGGGATGGGTAATTCCCTCGGAGTACCGTTCGCCTAGTGAATGACGCTTGGATGACCGATGGTTCGGGCCATCCTCGTCGATGGGCCATTCTCGGCGTCCTCGTCGTGAGTCTGCTGGTCGTCGTCCTCGACAACACGGTCTTGAATATCGCCCTCCCGACCATCCAGGCTGATCTGGGTGCCACACCGGCTGAGCTCGTGTGGTCGATCGACAGCTACATCCTGACCTTTGCGGCCCTGCTGTTCACCTGGGGCGTGATCGGGGATCGGATCGGACGAAAGCGTGTCCTGGTCATCGGGCTGGTGGTCTTCGCAGTCGCGTCCGCGATCTGTGCCTTCTCCCTGAATGCGGGGATGCTGATTTCGTTCCGAGCCATCATGGGAATCGGCGGGGCCGCTGTGCTCCCCACCACACTCGCGATCATCACCGTGGTCTTCCCTCCCCATGAGCGAGGAAAGGCAATCGGAGCATGGGCCGGGGCGGTGGGTGCTGCTGTCGCCCTGGGCCCCATCCTGGGTGGGTTGCTGCTGGCGCACCCCACCTGGTCGAGTTGGTTGACGGGCAATGACTGGGGAGTTGTCTTCCTCATCAACGTGCCAATCGTCGCCGTCGGCCTCGTCCTTATCGCGAGAATTGTCCCAGAGACGCGCAATCCGCATCCCCGGAAGCTCGACCTCGTGGGCCTGGTCATTTCCGTCGTCGGGCTTGTCCTGCTTATCTACGGCATCATCGATGCGTCCCGGACTCGCGACTGGCTGGCAGCGAGTGTGCTTGTCCCGGTGATTGCGGGGCTGGTCATCATCGGGGTCTTCCTGTGGTGGGAGTACCGCAGCGATCACAGCAGCTTCGATGTGCGGCTGTTCACTAATCGCGGCTACGCGGTGAGCCTGATCGCGGTGAGCCTGGCCTTCTTCGCGCTGTCGGGAATCACCTTCACGCTGCCCTTCTACCTGCAGATCCTGCGCGGCTATGACACGTTGGCCGCCGGCTTATGCTTCATTCCCTTCGCGGCCGGTCAGCTGCTCGCGGCGCCGCGCAGCGCGAGCATGGTGCTCCGATTCGGATATCGAGCCGTGATGACCACCGGGCTGGTACTCGTTGCGCTCGCGCTTCTCGCCCTGACTCAACTGTCGCTCGATGCGCCCCTGTGGATGCTGCTCGTGGGGTTCTTCATCTTCGGGTTCGGCATGGGCAATGTCATGGCTCCCGCCTCGACGGTGATGCAGAACGTCCTGCCCCTCGCGCGCGCAGGAGCGGGCTCCGCAGTCCAAAACACCGTCAGACAGGTGAGTGGGGCGCTGGGTGTGGCGATCATCGGCACCCTCTTGGCGACCCAGTACGCCACCTCAATCTCGCCGATCCTGCGTGATTCCGGAATTCCGGAGGATGCGGTGCAGGTGGCGTCGGAGTCCATCATCTCGACCGATGCGCTTCTCAATGCCTCGACTGCCCCGGCTGCCGTCATCGAACAGGTTCGAAGCGAAGCCTTCGCGGCGTTCCTCGACGCTTCGCACCTGACCTACTACGTATCCTTCGGCATCGTCGTGCTGGCGGCGCTCGCTGTCGGCTTCGCGCTGCCGAGGATCACACCGCCTCGCCAGGACTTAGCGCCTAGTACGGATAGTCCTGTCGATGAATTAGTCGCGCGTGAAGTCGATGACTACGCCCGTGAGCTCGCCGAAGAGGTGGGCCCCGAGCGCGATGGTCAGTCGTCTGGGTGAGAGGTTTCTCGCCAGCGGTTGGTGATCGGCAAGCGGCGATCTCGACCGAATGCCTTGGAGGAGATCTTCGTTCCGGGTGGATACTGGCGGCGCTTGTACTCTGCAGCGTCGACCATCCTCAGGATTTGCTCAACGAGATCCGGATCGAAACCCGCGGCGATGAGGTCGCTAGCACCCCGATCACCTTCCACATAGGAGTCGAGGAGATCATCGAGCAGTTCATAGGGCGGCAGTGAATCGGTGTCCAACTGTCCTGGACGCAATTCCGCGCTCGGCGGCTTCGTGATGCTGCTCGGAGGGATGGGAGGTGTCTGTCCGCGCCGCTCGGCTTCCTCGTTCCGCCAGCGGGCCAGACGCCAGACGAATGATTTGGGCACGTCCTTGATCGGTGCAAATCCCCCGACGGCATCCCCGTAGATCGTGGAATAACCGACGGCAAGTTCGCTCTTGTTGCCGGTCGCGAGGACAAGGTGGCTCTCGGAATTGGACAACGCCATGAGGGTCACTCCGCGGATCCGTGCCTGAATGTTCTCCTCGGCCAATCCCTGCAGGTCGATCTCGTTGGCAAAAGCCTGCACGAGGGGTGCGATGGGCACGGTGCGTAGGTGCAGGCCGGTGCGCTCGGCGAGATCGCGCGCATCGTCTCGGGAGTGCTCCGACGAGTAGGCACTGGGCATCGAGACTCCGAAGACCCGGTCAGGCCCGAGGGCATCACATGCGATTGCGGCGGCCAGTGCGGAGTCGATTCCGCCGGACAGGCCGAGGATGACGCTTCGGAATCCGTTCTTGTCCACATAGTCGGCAAGGCCGAGTTGAAGGGCGCGGTATGCCTCCTCCTCATCGCTGAGTGAGGGTGCGAGCGTCGGCGGAAGTGGCGCTCCGTGATCTCGCGCTTCAGCGGTGATCTCGAGAATTTCTGGAGCGTTGCCCGGTGCGCAGTCGAGATCGACGGTTAGCAGGTGCTCGATGAACTGCGGCGCTCGCACGACTACGTGTCCACTGCGATCCATGATGAGCGAGTCACCGTCAAACACCAACTCATCTTGACCGCCGACCATGTTCACGTAGGCCAGCGGGCAATTCGACTCTTGGGCCCGCCTGCTGCACATCTCACCTCGCGCATCGTCCTTGGCCTGCTCATAGGGTGATCCGTTGAGCACAACGAGGAGGCCGAGGTCATCCGCCCAGGGCCGCGGATCGGCGCCTCGCCAGAGGTCCTCGCAGATCGCGATCCCCACGTCGATGCCGGCAACGCGAATCGTCATCCGATTCTCGCCCGGCGCGAAGTAGCGGAATTCATCGAAGACGCCGTAATTGGGCAGATAGTGCTTGGCGTATTCGGCGATGACCTTCCCGCGGTGGAGGACTGCTGCTGTGTTGGAGGGTCTGCCGTCCGATGCCGTACCGAGGCTGCCCACCAAAGCGACGATCTCACCATGTCCGTCCCGGGCGATATCTGCGGCGAGTTGACGTAGGGCTTCGGCGGTCGCGTGCTGAAAGGAGGGGCGTAGCGCCAGGTCTTCAATGGGATAGCCCGTCAGTACCATCTCGGGAAGGGCGACGAGGTCTGCCCCGAGCGCATCCGCGCGTTCGATCGCCTCGCGGATGAGTGCACTGTTGCCCAGCAGGTTGCCCACAGTGGGGTTGACCTGAGCGAGGGCGAGACGCAGGGTCGGCACGAAGGACAGGCTAGCCCCTGCTGTGTCCCGGAGGACCCTGGCAGGATGGTGCCATGGATAAGCAGACCGATTTCGTTTTGCGCACCATCGAGGAGCGGGACATCCGCTTCGTGCGCCTGTGGTTCACCGACGTCCTAGGGACGCTGAAGTCGGTTGCCGTCGCACCTGCGGAACTCGAGGCGGCTTTCGAAGAGGGGTTGGGATTCGACGGATCGGCAATCGAGGGCTTCGCCCGGGTTTCCGAGTCGGACATGCTCGCGAAGCCGGATCCGTCGACCTTCGCGATCCTGCCGTGGCGAGGTGAGTCCGCGGGGGTGGCTCGTATTTTCTGTGATATTCACATGCCGGATGGCTCGCCGTCCTATGCCGATCCCCGCTGGGTGCTGCGGCGAACTCTCTCTCGCGCCGCCGACATGGGATTCGCGTTCTACACGCATCCCGAGGTGGAGTTCTACCTGCTGAAGAACGCACCGGGGGAAGGTCCGCTGGAGCCGATCGACCACTACGGCTACTTCGATAATTCGCCCCAGGCCATCGGTTTCGACTTCCGGCGAAACGCCATCACCATGCTGGAGTCTATGGGTATTTCGGTGGAGTTCAGCCATCACGAGGGGGGACCGGGACAGCAGGAGATCGACCTGCGATACGCGGATGCGCTCACCACCGCGGACAACCTGATGACCTTCCGACTCGTCGTCAAGGAGGTCGCCCTCGAGCAGGGAGTCTACGCCACTTTCATGCCCAAGCCGTTCCGAGATGCTCCTGGTTCGGGCATGCACACGCACCTGTCGCTCTTCGAGGGCGACCGCAACGCGTTCTACGAACCGGGTGCGCCATATCAACTATCGAAGATCGCCCGATCCTTCATCGCAGGGTTGCTCACCCACGCTCCCGAGATCAGTGCGGTCACCAATCAGTTCGTCAACTCCTATAAGCGGCTCGCGGGTGGGGGAGAGGCACCGGAGTGGATCTGCTGGGGCCACAACAATCGCTCGGCCCTTGTGCGCGTCCCGATGTACAAGCCGAGCAAGGGCAACTCGACCCGGATCGAATTTCGTTCCCTAGATAGCGCCTGCAATCCCTACCTCGCCTTCTCGGTCATCCTGGCGGCAGGGCTGAAAGGGATCGAAGAGGGCTACGAGTTGCCGCCCGGCAGCGAAGATGACGTCTGGGCTCTCACGTCCGGGGAGCGCCGAGCGCTCGGAATGACCCCGCTGCCCACGAGCCTCAACCAGGCGATCCAGGCGATGGAGGAATCCGAACTCGTGGCGGAGACCCTCGGGGAACACGTCTTCGACTTCTTCCTGCGGAACAAGAAGGCAGAGTGGGAGGACTACCGACGACAGGTGAATGCCTGGGAGATCGAACGCTACCTGCCGCTGCTGTGACTACGCTGTCATGAACGCGGGAAGAGCGGCATCCTCCACCGCGCCCCTTGCTCGGGCGGGGTTCATCGACACGACGGCTGCGCAGATGCGGCTGGTGGCCCTTGATCTCGATGAGGAGTCCCGGGCTGAGCTGCTCGAGGACCTCAGCCGCGCGGCAGACCCGGACCAGGCACTGGCGGTCCTCGGCGACCTACCCGAGTCAGGGCAGCATGCCGTACTGACGGATCCACGTATTCGCCGGTCACTGTGCATCGTCGCGGGTGCCTCCGAAGCGCTAGGAAGACATCTGATCCGGCGTCCGGAGCAGGTCGAGGTCTTGGCCTCATCCACGACAGAGCTGACAGCGGACCGGATGCGGGCCGGACTGCTCGAGGCAGTGGGAGCGAATGCTCATGATGCGTGGCCTACGGCACGAGGGGCGGGATTCGATGTTCTCGATGATCTGCGGATCGCCTACCGGCGTTTGCTGCTGACGATCGCGGTCGGGGATCTCGTGCATGAGTGGATCTTCGATCACGTCGGTCGCCTGCTCGCCGAACTTGCCGATGCTGCCCTGGAGGCGGCCCTCGCCATCGCGCGAGCCGATCTGCCGGAGGATGCTGCACCGTGCCGTGTCGCCATCATCGCAATGGGAAAATGCGGTGCGCAGGAGTTGAATTACATCAGCGATGTCGATGTCATCTTCGTAGCCGAGCCGCTGGAGGAGAACGCCGATGAAGTCGCCGCACTGAAATCGGCAACGAAACTCGCCACGGGTGTCATACGGGCATGTGGCGAGCACACGTCGGAAGGCGCGCTGTGGGAGGTGGATGCGGCGTTGAGGCCGGAGGGCAAGGCGGGTGCCCTGGTGAGAACCCTCGCCTCACACGTGGGCTATTACGACCGATGGGCGACCACCTGGGAGTTCCAGGCCCTCCTCAAGGCGAGGGCAGCCGCCGGTGATCCGGACCTCGGTCGGGCCTACATGGATGCGATCGCCCCGAAGGTGTGGGAGGCAGCGAGCCGCCCTGACTTCGTCATCGACGTCCAGCGCATGCGCCGGCGAGTCGAGGACCATGTCCCGGCACGGGAGGCGGATCGGCAGTTGAAGCTTGGGCGCGGCGGGCTTCGAGATGTCGAATTCTCGGTCCAACTCCTGCAGATGGTGCATGGCCGAAGCGATGTCATGGTGCGCAATCCCACGACGTTGACCGCCTTGGAGGCACTCGCCACCTGGGGATACGTCGGACGTGAGGATGGCGCCACGCTTGCCGCCGCCTATCGCTTCCTGCGCACCCTGGAGCATCGGATTCAGATCCAGGAACTGCGCCGCACCCATATCGTGCCGGACGATGAGAACGAGCTACGTCGCCTCGGGCGCTCATTGGGATTCCGTCGAGACCCCATCGCGGAGTTGACGTCCGAGTGGGCCGCGCAGTCGCGGGAGGTCCGACGCATCCACGAGAAGTTGTTCTACCGGCCGCTCCTCCAAGCTGTGGCGCGGCTCGATGCCGGTGTTGCTCGGCTGACGCCGGAGGCAGCAGCGCAGCGATTGAAGGCTCTGGGCTATGCCGATCCCGCAGGAGCTCTGCGCCATTTGGAAGCCCTCACCTCGGGGGTGTCCCGACGGGCGGCCATTCAGCGGACACTTCTGCCCGTGCTGCTGGGCTGGTTCGCCGATGGGTCGGATCCGGACGCAGCACTGTTGGACTTCCGTCGCATGAGTGACGACCTCGGGTCAACCCCGTGGTATCTCAGACTGCTCCGCGATGAGTCGGTGGCCGCAGAGCGCATGGCAAGACTGCTGTCCTCGAGTCGGTACGTCAGCGATCTCCTGCTTCGTTCGCCCGATGCGGTGTCGATGCTGGCCGAAGATGGTGATCTTGCTCCCCGAGGTGTGGAGAGGTTGAGCATCGAGACCTCAGCGATTCTCAGTCGACACGAGGAGCCTGAGCCCACTGTTTCGGCGGTTCGGGCGCTCATTGGGATTCCGTCGAGACCCCATCGCGGAGTTGACGTCCGAGTGGGCCGCGCAGTCGCGGGAGGTCCGACGC
>JBDQGZ010000079.1:0-8843 GCA_040265115.1 Candidatus Nanopelagicales bacterium | reverse complement strand
TCCTGAACCTGGAGGCTGCGGAAGCGATCGAACCCCTTGTCGAGGCGATCGATCTCCGCGTCCGAGCGGCGGCGCAAGGCCGCCATCTCGCGCTCGCCGGACTCGCGCACCTTGCGGCGCACATCGGCCTTCGCCCCTTCCGCCTCGAGTTCGGCCAGATCGGCTTCGAGCTTCTGCGCCCGAGCCTCGACATCGGCATCGCGACGCTTGGCGATCTCCGCCTTCTCCTTGCCGAGTTCCGCCTCGAGGGTCGGCAGCATCTCGTGGCGGCCTTCCTCATCGACGCGCGTGATCATGTACGCGGCGAAGTAGATGACCTTCTCGAGATCCTTCGGAGCCAGGTCGAGCAGATAACCCAGTCGACTCGGAACGCCCTTGAAGTACCAGATATGCGTCACCGGCGCCGCCAACTCAATGTGGCCCATACGCTCACGTCGCACCTTCGCGCGCGTGACCTCGACCCCGCAGCGCTCGCAGATGATGCCCTTGAAACGGACGCGCTTGTACTTACCGCAGTAACACTCCCAGTCGCGGGTCGGCCCGAAGATCTTCTCGCAGAACAAGCCGTCCTTCTCGGGCTTGAGCGTGCGGTAGTTGATCGTCTCGGGCTTCTTCACCTCGCCATGGGACCAGGTGCGCACATCGTCGGCGGTGGCCAGGCCGATACGGAGCTCGTCGAAGAAGTTGACGTCGAGCACGTGAGTCCTTCTTTCTGCTGTTCGCTGGTGCGGGGAAAGGGGGTCGGTGGGTGGCGCTAGACCTCTTCGACGCTGCTCGGCTCACGCCGGGACAGATCGATTCCGAGCTCCTCCGCAGCTCGGAACACCTCATCGTCGGAGTCACGCATCTCGATCGCGATGCCGTCTCCGGAGAGCACCTCAACGTTGAGGCACAGGGACTGCATCTCCTTGACGAGAACCTTGAACGACTCCGGAATGCCCGGCTCAGGGATGTTCTCGCCCTTGACGATGGCCTCGTACACCTTGACGCGACCGAGGACATCGTCAGACTTGATGGTGAGCAGTTCCTGGAGCGCATAGGCCGCGCCATACGCCTCGAGAGCCCACACCTCCATCTCGCCGAAGCGCTGACCGCCGAACTGCGCCTTTCCACCGAGCGGCTGCTGGGTGATCATCGAGTACGGACCGGTCGACCGAGCGTGGATCTTGTCGTCGACGAGGTGCAGCAACTTCAGGATGTACATGTAGCCCACCGTGAACCGTCCGGGGAAAGGCTCACCGGTGCGGCCGTCGAGGAGCCGGGCCTTGCCATCGCCGCCCACGAGTCGGTGTCCGTCATCGGTGGGCTTGGTGGAGTCAAGCAGCAGCGCCAGCTCGTCCTCTCGCACACCGTCGAAGACCGGCGTAGCCACGCGGGTGCCGGGCTGGCCCTCGCGCACATCATCGGGCAGCAGGGAACCGCGCGGATCGCTCGCATCGATATCCCAGCCAGAGCTCGCGACCCAGCCAAGGTGCGTCTCGAGTACCTGGCCAACATTCATGCGGCCCGGCACACCGAGGGGGTTGAGCACGATGTCAATGGGGGTGCCATCGGGCAGGAACGGCATGTCCTCGACGGGCAGGATCTTGGCGATGACGCCCTTGTTTCCGTGACGTCCCGCAAGCTTGTCGCCCTCGGTGATCTTGCGCTTCTGAGCGACATAGACCCGCACGAGCCGGTTCACACCGGGGGGAAGTTCATCGCCCTCATCACGATCGAAGACGCGAACACCGATGACCTTGCCCGACTCGCCGTGGGGCACCTTCAAGGAGGTGTCCCGGACCTCGCGTGCCTTCTCACCGAAGATGGCTCGCAGCAAGCGCTCCTCGGGGGTCAACTCAGTCTCGCCCTTTGGCGTCACCTTGCCGACGAGGACATCGCCAGCCACGACATCAGCACCGATGCGGATGATGCCGCGATCGTCGAGATCGGCGAGCACCTCCTCGGAGACGTTCGGGATATCCCGGGTGATCTCCTCTGGTCCCAGCTTCGTGTCCCGTGCATCGATCTCGTGCTCATCAATGTGAATGCTGGAGAGCACATCGTCCTGGACCAACCGCTGGCTCAGGATGATCGCGTCCTCGTAGTTGTGGCCCTCCCAGGACATGAACGCCACGAGCAGGTTCTTGCCGAGGGCCATCTCGCCGAGATCGGTCGAAGGACCGTCCGCGAGGATCTGCCCCTCGACGACCCGGTCGCCCTCCTCAACGATCACGCGTTGGTTGAAGCAGGTGCCCTGGTTGGAGCGGTGGAACTTCTGCAGCCGATAGGTCGCATAGGTCCCGTCATCGTGGGCAATCTCGACATGGTCCGCTGACACCTCGGACACGACGCCGGCCTTCGCCGAGGTGACGATGTCACCGGCGTCGTAGGCGGCGTGGAACTCCATCCCGGTACCGACCAGCGGCGCCGCTGCGCGAAGCAGTGGGACTGCCTGCCTCTGCATGTTGGATCCCATGAGCGCGCGGTTGGCGTCGTCGTGCTCGAGGAACGGAATCATCGCTGTCGCGACCGACCACAACTGTCGCGGCGAGACGTCCATGTAGTCGACCTCGTTCGGCGACACATAGTCGACGTCGCCACCCTTGCGACGCACCAGAACGCGGTCCTCAGCGAAGGAGCCGTTGTCCTTCAACGGCGCGTTCGCCTGAGCGATGACGTACAGGTCCTCCTCATCGGCGGTGAGGTAGTCGATGGTGTCGGTGACTTTTCCGTTCACCACCTTGCGATAGGGCGTCTCGACGAACCCGAACGCATTGACCCGACCGTAGGTCGACAAAGACCCGATAAGGCCGATGTTTGGGCCCTCGGGAGTCTCGGTCGGGCACATCCGACCGTAGTGGGAGGGGTGCACGTCGCGGACCTCGAAGCCAGCCCGTTCGCGCGAGAGGCCACCGGGGCCCAGCGCCGACAGGCGACGTTTGTGGGTCAGTCCCGCCAACGGATTCGTCTGGTCCATGAACTGAGACAGCTGGGAGGTCCCGAAGAACTCCTTGATGGCCGCCACTACCGGACGGATATTGATCAAGGTCTGAGGTGTGATCGCCTCGACATCCTGCGTCGTCATGCGCTCACGCACCACGCGCTCCATGCGGGACAGCCCAGTGCGAATCTGGTTCTGGATCAACTCGCCCACAGTGCGCAGACGGCGATTACCGAAGTGATCGATGTCATCGGTCTCGACGTTGACCTCGCCGCGGGGGCCGGTGAATGTCGGCTCACCGGCATGCAGCCGAGCGAGATACTCGATCGTTGCGGCAATGTCCTCACGCGAGATGGTGTTCTGGTTGAGCGGCTGATCCAGTCCGAGCTTCTTGTTGATCTTGTGCCGGCCCACCTTCGCGAGGTCGTAGCGCTTGGGGTTGAAGTAGAAGTTCTCCAGCAGGTTGCGCGCATTCTCGACCGTCGGCGGCTCACCCGGACGCAGCTTGCGGTACAGATCGAGGAGTGCTTCCTCCTGGGTCTCCACGGTGTCCTTGTCGAGGGTCTGCAGCACCGAGTCATAGGCACCGAAGCGTTCCCTGATCTCCTCGCTGGTCCAGCCGAGGGCCTTCAAGAACACGGTGACCGGCTGCTTGCGCTTGCGATCGACCCGGACGCCGACGAGATCCTTCTTGTCGACCTCGAACTCCAACCAGGCACCGCGGCTGGGGATGATCTTGGCGGAGAAGACGTCCTTGTCGGAGGTCTTGTCGATCGAGCGCTCGAAGTACACACCCGGCGAGCGCACCAACTGGGACACCACGACGCGCTCAGTGCCGTTGATGAGGAAGGTCCCTCGATCGGTCATCAACGGGAACTCACCCATGAACACCGTCTGGGACTTGATCTCACCGGTCTCGTTGTTCATGAACTCCGCGGTGACGAACAGTGGGGCCGCGTAGGTGAAGTCGTTCTCCGCGCACTGCTCAGCGGTGTACTTCGGCGGCTCAAACCGGTGGTCGCGGAACGACAGCGACATCGACCCGGCAAAGTCCTCGATGGGGCTGATCTCCTCGAAGATCTCTTCCAAACCCGAGGTCGTGGGGACGTCGCGCTGACCCGATTTCACGGCAGCGTCGACGCGCTCGCGCCAACGCTCGTTGCCCATGAGCCAGTCGAAGCTCGCCGTCTGCAGAGCGAGGAGGTTCGGCACCGCGAGGGGTTCGCGGATCTTGGCGAAAGAGGGGCGGTTCAGCTGGGGGGACAGGCTGGAGGTATTCGAGGAAGTGCGGGCGGCGGCCAAGAGAGGTCCTTCCACGGGCTCGCGGGTGGCAGCGGAGTGGCGCGGCACGATCACAGGCCCCATGCAGGGGACCGGAAGATAGGCAGCGCAAAGAGGCAGTATACCCACTGGGCACACCGCTGTCCACACCCCGGGAGTCGCTCCTGGCGTTCCTCGTCCGGCTCCGGCAGCCCTCGCGGGTGAACAGCGTCCCCGCCAGGACCCGGTGGTTCCGGCCCTCGAACCCCAAAGGCGTCGGCACGAGCCGGCCCGTGGTGATCTACGTGCGCGTTGATGGTGCCTGCCGGACAAGGGATTCGTCAAGCGGCGCGCCGGACTCTGTGATCCAAATGTCACCTAAGTCACCACGGGAACGGGCATCGCAGGTAGAAGGACACCCGTGCTGGACCCTGACAACGCCGAAGGCCCGCCGGTGCATGGGTCGCATGCTTCGGCGGGCCTCCATCGCCACCTGCGGGTACCGGTGGCGAAGTCGAGCGGGGGAATCCATCACCCCCGAACAGGCGGGTCCTACTTGAGGGTGACAGTGGCGCCGGCGCCCTCGAGGGCCTCCTTGGCCTTCCCCGCGGTCTCCTTGTCGACCTTCTCAAGGATCGCCTTGGGCGCACCCTCGACAAGGTCCTTGGCCTCCTTCAGGCCGAGGCTGGTGAGTCCACGGACCTCCTTGATGACCGGGATCTTGTTGTCGCCGGCCGCCTCGAGGATGACGTCGAACTCATCCTGCTCGGCAGCGGCACCACCGGCATCGCCACCGCCAGCGGCGGGGGCTGCGGCAGCCACGGCCACGGGGGCAGCTGCGGTGACCTCGAAGGTGTCCTCGAATGCCTTCACGAACTCGCTGAGCTCGATGAGGGTCATCTCCTTGAACACGTCGAGCAGTTCATCGGTGCTCATCTTCGCCATGGTGGGCGCTTCCTTTCATCATTCCGGCCGAGGGCCGGGGGTGGTGGTGGGCGGATCAGCCCTCGGTCGAACCCTCGGCGGGTGCCTCGGGAGTGTCGGATGTTGCTGCGGTGCTTGCTTCGGGAGCCTCGGGGGTGTCCTCGGCGGGTGCTGCCTCTTCAGCCACTACTTCTTCAGCGGGAGCCTCGGGCGCGGGAGCCTCCTCGGCAGCGCTCTGCTCGGGAGCGGCGGCACCGTCGGCGGGCACCTTCTCCTGCAGCGCGGCGAAGAGCCGGGCCGCCTGCGACAACGGTGCGTTGAACAGGCCCGCTGCCTGGGACATGGACGCCTTCATGGCGCCGGCCAGCTTGGCCAGCAGCACCTCGCGGGACTCCAGGTCGGCCAGCTTGCCGATCTCGCTGGCATTGAGGACACGCCCGTCCATATAGCCGCCCTTGACCACGAGGGCCGGGTTGTCCTTGGCGAAAGCGCGCAGGCTCTTGGCCGCGGCGACCGGATCCTCCTTGACGAAGGCGATCGCGCTCGGACCAACAAGCAGGTCATCAAGACCCTCAACGCCTGCGTCAGCTGCAGCACGCCGGGTCAGGGTGTTCTTCACCACGGAGTAGGAAGCGATCCCGGCCAGGGAGCGGCGCAGTTCCTTCAGCTGGGACACGGTGAGGCCGCGGTACTCGGTGAGTACGGCAGCAGTGGAGGAACGGAACTCCTCAGTGATCTCGCCGACGGCTGTGGCCTTGTCGTCACGTGCCACGGTGGTCCTCCTCGCTTCTTGGTGTCCGAGTGGCGACACGCGCGGGAGGTAGGCGCACCTGAAAGGTGCGGCTGCTCCACCTGCGCGGGCCGACCCTTCGGGGGTCCTTCGGTGATCACCCTGGGAGGGAGATCACGACCGGCGGTCTCGGGTAGTGCGGGCAGGCGAACCTGCCGAGGGGTGACGGTACGCGACGTGGGCCGCTTCCGTCAAAACGGCGGGGTTGATCAGTTCGTGCCGTCGTCGGTCGCCACATCGCGGGTCCGCGACGGGTCGACCTGGATTCCCGGCCCCATCGTGGTCGACATCGTGATCTTGGAGATGTAGCGCCCCTTGGCCGAGGACGGCTTCACGCGCAGGATCTCCTCGAGCGCAGCAGCGTAGTTCTCGGCGAGCGCCGAATCGGTGAACGACGCTCTGCCGATCGGGAAGTGCAGGTTGGAGTTCTTGTCGACCCGGAACTCGATCTTGCCGCCCTTGATGTCCTCCACGGCTTTCGCGACATCCATCGTCACGGTGCCAGTCTTGGGGTTCGGCATCAATCCGCGGGGGCCGAGCACCTTGCCGAGTCGACCAACCTTGCCCATCAGATCAGGCGTGGACACGGCGGAGTCGAAGTCGGTCCAGCCTCCGGCTACGCGATCGATGAGCTCATCGCCACCGACCTCATCGGCTCCGGCGGCGCGGGCCTCCTCAGCCTTGTCGCCCACAGCGAAGACGATGACGCGGGCAGTCTTGCCGGTTCCATGGGGGAGGTTGACGGTTCCGCGGACCATCTGATCAGCCTTGCGGGGATCGACGCCTAGACGCATCGACACCTCGACGGTCGGGTCGAACTTCGTGGTCGCGGTTTCTTTCACCAGCCGCGTCGCTGCGAGGGGTGCGTAGAGTTCGTCGGGATTGATCTTGGCGGCGGACGCCCGATATGCCTTGCTGCGCTTCATGATGCTGCTCCTTGTATCGATCGGTGCACCTCGGGGATACACCAGGTGGCAGTGGTGGTCAGCGGACCGCGCGCGGTCCTCCCACCAGACCATTCAGTTATGTGTCGCGTTGCACGTGGTGTTGCGTGTCGTGATGCGTGGTGTGTCGCGGCGCGTAGTGTCAGCCGCTGACGGACACGCCCATGTTGCGGGCAGTACCCTCAATGATCCTCATCGCCGCTTCGACGTCGTTGGCGTTGAGATCAGCCATCTTGGTCTCAGCGATCTCGCGCACCTGGTCGCGGGTGATCGAACCCACCACCGCGGGAGGATTACCCGACCCCTTATCGAGACCAGCGGCCTTCAAGATCAACTTCGCCGCTGGTGGCGTCTTGAGCTTGAAGTCGAAGGATCGGTCCTCGTAGACGGTGATCTCGACCGGGATGACCTGGCCACGGCTGTTCTCCGTCGCGGCGTTGTAGGCCTTACAGAAATCCATGATGTTGACCCCGTGCTGACCCAGGGCAGGGCCCACGGGCGGTGCGGGGTTGGCCTGGCCAGCCTGGATCTGCAACTTGATGAGGCCAGCGACCTTCTTCGACGGAGCCATGACGCAATAGTGTCCTCGTTCGGGCCCGAAAGACAAAATCGGGCAGGTGGGTTAGTTCTTCTGAATCTGGTTGAACGCCAATTCGACCGGGGTTTCGCGGCCGAAGATCTCGACAAGACCGGTGACCTTGCCCGCCTCGGCATTGATCTCCGAGATCGTGGCGTGCAGGGTCGCAAAGGGGCCATCGACGACAGTGACGGAGTCCCCCACGGAGAAGTCCACGACGCGGATCTCGCTGGTCGCAGCAGCACCCCCCGCGCTCGGCGCACCTGCCTTCTTCTCCGGTGCCGGGGCCAAGATCGCCACGACCTCCTCGGTGCTCAGCGGGGCTGGGGTGTGCCCATGGCCCACGAATCCGGTGACGCCTGGGGTATGGCGCACCGCACCCCAGGACTCATCAGTGAGATCCATTCGGACGAGGACGTAGCCGGGGAACTTGGTGCGGGAGACCACTTTGCGCTGCCCGGACTTGATCTCGGTGACCTCTTCCATGGGCACCTCGACCTGGAAGATGTAGTCCTCCATGTTGAGGCTCGCGATGCGCGACTCCAGGTTGTTCTTTACCCGGTTCTCATACCCGGCATAGGAGTGCACGACAAACCAATCCCCGGGAGAGAGTCGCATCTGTTCGCGGAAGGCTTCGACAGGGTCGATCTCCTCCTCCGCCTCGGCTACTTCTGCCGCGACTTCCTCGGCCACGCCTTCGATGACGTCGTCGGCGACTTCTTCGGCGACGGCCTCGACGAGCTCCTCTGCCACCTCGGCTGCGACCTCATCAGCGACTGCTTCGGTCACCGCATCGGCCGATGCTTCAGCAAAGTCCACGACGGCATCGCCGACCTCACCTGCGTCGACAGGCTCCGCCGGCATGGCGAAGGGATCGGTGATAGGGGGCTGTTCGGACACGGTCGGGACTACTCCTTAAGACAAACGGTGAGGGCGCTAGCCGAAGATGAACAGCACCACGCGAGCGAAGGCGAAATCGAGGAGAGCCACGATGCCCGCCATGGCGAGCACGAAGACAACCACGACGATGGTGTAGGCGATGAGTTCCTTGCGGGTCGGCCAGATGACCTTGCGCAATTCGGCGACGACCTGCCGCAGGAACAGCGCGAAACGACCCAGCAGGGAGCGCTGGGTCGAGGATGCGCTTGTCTCGCTCACGATCACGTGCCTCTCGTGTCAGCCGGTCGGGTGCAGCAGGGCCGGAGGGACTCGAACCCCCAACCACCGGTTTTGGAGACCGGGACTCTACCAATTGAGCTACGGCCCTGTGGAGGTCGAGCCCGCGCCCGGTGCTTGCCGTGGCATGGACATCAGGCCACGGCAGGCTGCCGCACACAGGTGGACAACCACCGGTCGCCCGAGTCTACGGCGCCCGGGAGCGAGGGATCCACCGGGGGCCAACTTCCCCCCTCCCCGAGGGCACCC
>JBDQGZ010000078.1:0-8859 GCA_040265115.1 Candidatus Nanopelagicales bacterium | reverse complement strand
TGAGTCTTGTAGGGCTCGATTTTGGGAGGGGCCGGAGGCTCCTCAGAGTTCTGGCTCGCCGGCCATCCACAGCGGGGGCAATCCCAGCTATCGGGGATGGGCGCGTCGGCGGCAAAACTTGGAGTCGTCTCGTGTCCGCGGGCGCACCAGAAACTCACCCAGACGCGGGGAGCGATTTCACCTCGCTCGGCCTCGCCCATCGGACCTGCGCCCACACGGCTCCCGCGGATCGCACTGCCACCTGCCATCAGATCAACCTCCGGTTCGGACGAGCAGTCCCACGGCCACGATCGAAGCGGCCCAGATCAAGCCGATACCGATGGTGAGCCGGTCCAAGTTCTTCTCTGCAACGGACGATCCCCCGACTGATGACGTCACCCCGCCGCCGAACAGATCCGACAGGCCACCACCCTTGCCACGGTGCAGCAGGATGAGAACAACGAGCATCACACTGGTAACGACCAGCAGGATCGACAGCCCGATCACTAAGGCAGTCGTCATAGGGGAAACTCCTCCAGCATGGTGCGGGCGTGTACGAGACGTCGCGAGACGTTATCACGTGGGGCTCGGCCTTCAGGCGTCCGGCGCCGGGTGCAGGCGATATCGCACGATACCGACGAATTCCTCTGGATCGAGGCTGGCACCGCCGATCAGGGCACCATCGACGTCGGCTTGGGCCATGATCCCGGCAATATTCGTCACCTTCACCGAACCGCCGTAAAGAATCCGAGTCGCATCGGCGATGGCGGCGGACACCTCCTCAGCAAGGAACTGCCGAAGCGCTCCACACACCTCCTGGGCGTCCCCCGGGGTGGCCACCTCTCCGGTTCCAATGGCCCACACCGGCTCATAGGCAACCACGATTCGCTCGAGTTCTGCCTCGGTCAGCCCGTCGATCGACTCGCGCAACTGTCCGATGGTGAAAGGCAGGTGCTCCCCCGCCTGGCGAACGTCGAGGCCCTCACCCACGCAGATGATCGGTGTGATGTCGTGAGCCAGGGCGGCGCGAGCCTTGGCCGAGACCAGCTCCGATGATTCGTGGTGGTACTCCCGTCGCTCGCTGTGTCCGACCGCCACAAAGGAACAGCCCAATTTGGCGAGCATGGCGGCCGACACCTCTCCGGTGTACGCACCCTTGTCGTGAGCGGAGAGATCCTGGGCTCCGAATTCGATGCGATATCCGTCCGCATCGATCAGCGTCTGCACCGATCGCAGGTCTGTGAATGGCGGCAGCACAACCACATCGACCGCGTCGTAGTCGGCATCGTTGAGCGCAAAGGCGATCTTTTGCACCAGGGCTATGGCTTCCAGATGATTGACGTTCATCTTCCAGTTGCCGGCCATGAGAGGCCTGCGTGTGCTCATGCGCTTCCTTCCTCCAACACCACGAGACCGGGTAGGTCTTTACCCTCGAGAAGTTCCAGACTCGCTCCACCCCCGGTGGAGATGTGTCCGAAGCGACCCTCCCCGATGCCAAGGGCCCTGATGGCAGCGGCGGAATCGCCGCCCCCGACGACGGTAAACGCCCCGCTGGCAGCAATCGCCTCAGCGATAGCGCGGGTGCCCTCAGCGAAGCTAGGGACTTCGAACACGCCCATGGGACCGTTCCACACGATGGTGCGCGCCTGACCAATCGCCACGCTGAACTCAGCGATGGTTCGAGGTCCGATGTCCAGTCCCATCGAGTCCTCGGGAATGGCGTCAACCGACACGATCTCAGAGTGCGCGTCCTCGCTGATGCGTTCGGCCACCACAACGTCCACCGGGAGCAGGATCCGCACGCCTCGCTGCGTCGCGCGCTGCATGATCTCCTCGACGGTTCCGAGCATCGACTCCTCGAGCAGGGAACGCCCTACCTGAAGACCCTGGGCACGCAGGAAGGTAAATGCCATGCCACCGCCGATAAGCAGGATGTCCACTCTTTCGAGGAGGTGTTCGATGACTCCCAGCTTGTCGGAGACCTTCGAACCACCGAGAACCACCGCGTAGGGTCGATCGGGCTCGGACAGAACGCGAGCAAAGGCTTCCCGCTCCCGTTCTACGAGCATTCCGGCCGCACGCGGGACTCGCTGGGCAAGGTCGGTCACCGATGCCTGCTCTCGGTGGACGACCCCGAAGCCGTCACTCACATACGCTTCGGCCCAGGTTGCCCAGTCATCGGCAAGTTCCGCTCGCTCAGCCGCGGATTTTGACGTTTCCCGCGAGTCGAAACGGATATTTTCAACCATGGCGATATCTCCATCGGTCATTCTCTGCGCTGCTAGGGAGACACCGGGACCGGACGTATCGGCGATGAACCGCACCGGTCGATCCAACAGTTCAGCCAGGCGATGAGCCACCGGGGCAAGGGATAATGCGTCATCCGCCTGCCCCTTAGGTCGCCCTAGGTGGGCGAGGATCACGACACGAGCACCCCTACTTAGCAGATCCTCGAGGGTGGGGATGCTGGCCCGAATTCGCCCATCGTCGGTGATCACCACGTGACCAGACTCGTCATGACCAAGGGGAACATTCAGGTCGCAGCGGACAGCGACGATGCGACCTGTGACATCAAGATCGGTCAGGCGTGTCGTCACAGCCGATCGCCGACATAGCGCACAAGATCCACCAGACGGTTCGAATAGCCCCACTCGTTGTCGTACCACCCCAAGACCTTGACCATCGTGCCCATGCTGTTCGTCATTCCGGCATCGAACACGACCGAGGCGGGATCCGTGACAATGTCAGTCGACACAATCGGATCCTCGGTGTAGTGCATGATGCCCCGCAGCGGGCCGTCCGCGGCCGCTTTCATCGCGGCGTTGACCTCCTCCTTTGTGGCCGACGTCTTCAACTCCACGGTGAGATCGGTCGCCGATCCGGTGGGCGTGGGCACCCTCATGGCATATCCGTCCAGGCGACCCTTCAACTGGGGAAGCACCAGCCCAATGGCCTTCGCTGCACCTGTGGTCGTGGGGATCATGTTGATCGCTGCGGCGCGCGCCCTGCGCAGATCGGAGTGCGGGAAGTCAAGAATGCGCTGGTCATTCGTGTA
This sequence comes from Candidatus Nanopelagicales bacterium, assembly GCA_040265115.1. Taxonomy (GTDB): domain Bacteria; phylum Actinomycetota; class Actinomycetes; order S36-B12; family S36-B12; genus M55B157. The sequence continues at coordinate 5,825 of JBDQGZ010000078.1, read as the reverse complement.
GGCGTGAATTGTGGTCATCATTCCGCGCTCGATACCGAAGGAATCATCGAGCACCTTGGCCATCGGAGCGAGACAGTTCGTCGTGCAAGACGCGTTGGAGATCACCACGTCCTTCGCCGGGTCATAGTCGCCCTCGTTGACGCCCATAACGATCGTGACGTCTTCATTCTTCGCCGGGGCGGAGATGATGACCTTCTTCGCCCCCGCCTCGATGTGGGCGCGAGCCTTGGTCGCGTCCGTGAAATGACCGGTGGACTCCAACACTATGTCCGCACCCAGATCGCCCCAGGGAAGCGCCGCCGGGTCTCGCTCCGCCATGACCGCGATGGTGACCCCGTCGATGGTGATGGATCCTTCCCCAGCGCTCACCTCATACCCGAAGCGACCGAGGACGCTGTCGTACTTCAGCAGGTGGGCCAACGTCGTCGTGTCGGTGAGGTCATTGATACCGACGATCACGACGTCGGATGTTGCACCCTCCGCATATATCGACCGCAGGAAGTTTCGACCGATTCGGCCAAATCCGTTGATGCCCACTCGCACTGCCATGGTGTCCTCCTCGAGACGCCGACGTCGTCGTTCCCGTCGCAGAACACCCTATCGGCGGCGAGCCGAGCGTCTCAGGCGTCCTCCCATTCACCATTGACCATCGCGTCGGTCAAGGCCGATTCAGTGCCCGGGATCCCCAACTCTTCAGCACGGCGGTCTGCGGTAGACAGGAGGCGCCGTATGCGTCCTGCCACTGCATCCTTAGTCAAGGGAGGATCGGCCAGAGCACCAAGTTCCTCCAGGCTTGCCTGACGGTGCTCCAACCTGAGTCGCCCTGCCTGGGCGAGATGATCGGGCACATCGTCGCCGAGAATCTCCAGGGCGCGGCTCACGCGCGCCCCTGCGGCCACGGCTGCTCGAGCGGATCGACGGAGATTCGCATCGTCGAAGTTCGCGAGTCGATTCGCGGTCGCACGAACCTCACGGCGCATCCGTCGCTCTTCCCAGGTGAGAACCGACGAGTGTGCCCCAATGCGCGTCAGCATCGCGGCAATCGCGTCCCCATCGCGGATCACGACCCGATCGACTCCTCGCACCTCTCTGGACTTCGCCGCGATGCCGAGCCGGCGTGCGGCACCGACGAGGGCGAGCGCGGCCTCTTGCCCTGGACACGTGACCTCCAGGGCACTGGAACGTCCCGGCTCAGTCAATGATCCATGCGCGAGGAATGCGCCCCGCCACGCCGCTTCGGCATCGCACAGCCCACCGTTTACCACCGCTGGCGGGAGCCCCCGAATTGGTCTGCCCAGCCCATCGACCAGTCCCGTCTGCCGAGCGAGATGGTCAGCGCCACGCACGATGCGGACGACGTACCTACTCCCCTTGCGCATCCCTGATGACGTGGTGACGATCGCGACGTCACTGTCCGCGTTGTACACGTCAGCGAGATCTCGACGAAGGCGGCGAGCGATGGCTCCTGCGTCTACCTCTGCCTCGACCACGACGTGACCGCTGATGATGTGCAGAGATCCACCGAATCTCAGCAGCGCCGAGACCTCGGCTCGTCGGCAACACGTCTTGGTCACCTCGAGTCGACTAATCTCGTCCTTCACCTCTGCGGTCAACGCCATGGTGTCATCCTTTCATGCCGGACCGATGCGGTTCACCCATGTCATGAATCTTCCATCGCGATGCGTTCGAGGGCTGAGCGGAGGAGTTGTGGATCGTGCAATCCATCGCAAGCGAGGTCATCCATCACCACGCGTGCCCCCAGCTGCATACTCGCCGTCTCGAGCAAAGCCACGTTATCGACGTGCCGGCGATCAGCGAGCACGATGTCCATGCGGAATTCCGGGAACAACCTGACCAAGGACTCTACATAGGCGTGGGCCGGATATCCCTCAGTCTCACCTGATTCAGCACAGAGGTTCACCACTAAGACCCGGGTCGCAGCGCTGTCCGCCAGAGCGTGCTGCACACCGGGAACGAGTAGGTGCGGCAGAACACTTGTGAACCAAGAGCCCGGACCGAGCACGATGAGATCCGCCTGCCGGATCGCCTCCTCCGCTGGCCGGCATGGCTGAGGCATGGATGGATCGATGTGCATCGACGTGATCACGCCCCGGGTACGCGAGATCTCCGCCTGGCCCCGCATCGTCAGTGCCGTCTCCCCAGCAGCGCCGGGGACATCCTCGAACTCGGCCACTAGGTCCGCTGCCTCGAGTGCGTTGGGCAACACTCGGCCCCGTGCCCGCATGGCTTCCGCTAAGACATCCAGGGCCGAGACCACATCGCCGGTCTCCTCCCACAGAGCCGCCATGAGGAGATTGCCGAGGGCATGCCCACCGACATCCACCTGTCCGTCGAAGCGGTGCTGGAGGACTGCCCGCCACAGCGTGGCCTCCTCGTCGTCCGGAAGGAGCGCAGCCAAGGCCATCCGCAGATCACCGGGCGGCAGGATGCCGAGGAATGAACGTAGCCGACCACTCGATCCGCCATCGTCGATGGTGCCGACGATTCCGGTCACCTCGTCGCTGATTTCGACCAGAGCCTGAAGCGCGGGGGTGATTCCATGGCCCCCGCCGAGGGCAACGGCGAAGGTGTAGGCCCTGGCCCCCTCACTCACGTCCAAGGTCCCGATGGACAACGAGGGTTTCCACTCCGTGCTTCACCAGGCGTACCGATAGGTTCTCCGCCATGGCGACGCTGCGATGCTTTCCTCCGGTGCAGCCGATCGCAATGGTGACGTAGCGCTTTCCTTCACGTAGATAGCCAGCGGCCATCATGTCCACGAGTTTGGATGCCAGGTCCAAGAAGGCGGGGGCATCGGGTTGGTCCAGAACGTAATCCGACACCTCCGACTGCAGGCCCGTGCTCTGCCTCAACTCCTCCACCCAGTGCGGATTGGGCAGGAATCGGACGTCGAGCACCATGTCGGCATCCACCGGTATGCCGTACTTGAAACCGAAGGACATCACGGTTGCTCGCAGGGCGATCGGTTCGACGTCTCCGAACGCGGCGTCGATCTTCCTCCTAAGGTCATGGACGTTCAACGACGTCGTGTCGATGACGAGATCGGCATCACCGCGCAAAGCTCCCAGCAACTGTCGTTCTCGGCGGAGTCCGTCGATCAATCGCTCCCCCTGCTGAAGAGGATGTGGGCGACGACTGCTTTCGAACCGACGCACGAGCGCTTCATCCGAAGCCTCAAGGAACACCACGCGCACGGACACCCCATCCGCCCGCAATTGCTGCAACGCTGACTCGACGTCGTCGAAGAACCGCCCACCACGGACATCGACGACGACGGCGAGTCGAGGAATCTCTCCCCCGGCGGACAATGCGGCCACACTGTCGGGGATCAGAGAGGGCAGCAGGTTGTCGATGACGAACCACCCGAGATCCTCCAGGGCACGGGCTGCGGTGGAACGTCCCGCGCCAGACATCCCGGTGACCAGCGCCACCTCCATGGCCTGTCCGCCATTCGACCCCTCAGTCATCGGCTCCCTCTCCCTGTGTCACTGATGGATCATGATCGTGGGCATCGGCGTGGTTGTCGACAGTGTCACTCTCAGTATGGTGTGATGTCGTCAGCGCTTGATGGATCTCCGCCGCAAGGCGAGGACCGATTCCCGGGACAGAGGTCAACTCTTCCGGCGACGCCTGACGGATTCGAGCCACGGATCCGAACGCCTTGAGAAGTTCACGCTGACGCGCCGGCCCAAGTCCCCCCACGGAGTCCAGCGCCCCTCGGGTAACTCGCACTTTCCGGGTCCGACGCTGGTGGCGGATGGCGACGCGATGCGCCTCATCCCGAATGCGTTGAAGCAGGAACAGTCCGTCGCTGGACCTAGGCAGGATGAGCGGATCGGGCTCTCCCGGACGCCAAACTTCCTCGAGCCGCTTCGCTAGGCCTGCCACCGGTATGTCCTCAACGCCCTGATCCGCAAGGGCGGTGGCTGCCGCAGCGACCTGCGGGGCTCCTCCATCGACGAGCAGCAACTGGGGTGGATATGGAGAGGTCCGAGCAGCCACTGGATCATCACGACGTCGGAACCGTCGGGACACGACCTCATAGATCGAGCGGGTGTCGTCACGCGCCCCGGCTTCGCTGATGCGATACGAACGATAGTCCCTGGGTCTCGGGAGCCCATCCTCGAACACCACGAGTGAGCCGACGACTCCCTCGCCACCCAAATGGGAGATGTCCACGCACTCGATGCGAAGAGGGGGTAGTGGGAGTTCCAGCATTTCGGCAATGTCAGACAGGGCTTTGCTCCGGGTCGTCAAGTCTCCGGCCCGCTTGGCCTTGTGTAAGGCAAGCGCCTGCTGCGCGTTGTCGGTCACCGTCTGCCAGAGAGCACGTTTCTGTCCTCGCTGCGGCACGTTGATGGTGACAGGACCTCCCCGCAACTCCGCGAGGAAACCCTCGACTCCCGATTCCGGCTCGACCGGGACGAGCAGGGTGCGCGGAACGGATTCGGAGTCGACGTACACCTGCTGGAGCAGCCGCGTCAGCAACCCCGCATCGTCGATGTTCTCGACCTTGTCCACGATGAGGCTGCGCTGGCCACGAACCCGACCATCTCGAACATGGAAGATCTCGACGGACGCCTCCAATTCGTCCTCGGCGAGCCCGATGATGTCGGCGTTGGTGCCGTCGGACAAGACGACCGCGTTCCTTTCCATGGCCCGTCGCAGGGCACCCAGGTCATCGCGATATCGAGCCGCGCTCTCGAAGTCCTCCGTGGCAGCCGATTCCCTCATGGCCTCCTCCAGCCGACGTTCGATCACCGAAGTGCGCCCTGCCATGAACGCGATGAGATCCTCGACGAGGGCTCGGTGTTCCTCGGCACTCACTCGACCCACGCAGGGAGCCGAGCACTTGCCGATATCCGCCAGCAGGCATGGCCGACCCACCTGGGCGGCACGCCGGAAGACACCGTCGGAACAGGTACGGATAGGGAACACACGCAGGATGAGGTCGAGCGTCTCGCGGATCGCCCAGGCATGCGCATAGGGGCCGAAATAGCGGGCGCCTTTGCGCTTGACCCCTCGACCGACGAAGGCCCGGGGGAATTCCTCCGCCAGCGTCACGATCAGGTAGGGGTATGACTTGTCATCTCGATAGCGAACGTTGAAGCGTGGGTCGTACTCCTTGATCCAGGAGTACTCCAGTTGCAGTGCCTCAACCTCGGTCCCCACGGTGACCCAGTCCACCGAAGCGGCGGACTCGACCATCGATCGTGTGCGCGGGTGCAATCCGGCGATGTCGGTGAAGTAGGACGATAGCCGGGATCGAAGGGACTTGGCCTTCCCGACGTAAATGACTCGATCGTGCTCATCTCGGAATCGATACACACCGGGCAACTCGGGGATCGAACCCGGGGCCGGGCGGTACGTCGAGGGATCAGCCACGACGCCCTAGCGTAGGCGTCGCCACTGGGAGCCGTCAGCCGGCGACAATGTAGCCGTCGACGATGTTCACGCTTGCCCCGGCAAGTCCCTGCACAGCCGGGCCCCGGATCACGTCTCCGTTATCGGCGGAGAACAGTGAGCCGTGGCACGGGCACAGGATCTCGTTGCTCACCACCTCCGACACCAGACAGCCCTGGTGCGGACACACTGCTGTGAAGGCCTGGACGTCCCCCTCAGCAGGTTGGGTCACGACGATCTTCTGCTCATCGAAAACTTGCCCGCCACCTACCGGGATATCCGACACCTTTGCCAGCGCTCCATCGGGTGGAGCTGGCGCCGCGGAACTCGTTGGGGCGGTCGGCTCCGCCGTCGTCGGGGATGGCGATGTCGGTGCCGGAGCCGTCGTCGGGCCCGCGGAC
>JBDQGZ010000077.1:0-9057 GCA_040265115.1 Candidatus Nanopelagicales bacterium | reverse complement strand
GACCGCCGACACCGGCGCCGTCGTCATCCCGATGCAACGACGCTCACGAGCACCCTGGATCGGCCTCGCCGCGGCTATCGGACTAGTGCTCGGCGGCATCGGGGGCGCCGTTGTCGTCCAGAACTCCTCCACCCCCGCCACGGTGATCGCTCAGGCATCACTCGAGCCACTGCCGGGCTTCACCACCCGAGGAAATGCCGAGATCCGCTCGAGCGATTCCGGAAATTCGGTGAGCGTCGATCTCATCGGCCTGCCCGAAACCCAGGGGTACTACGAGGTGTGGCTGCTCACCGACGATGCATCCGTGATGGTGTCCCTCGGCACTGTAGGACCGGGCGAGACGAGCACGCTGCCGCTCCCTCCCGGCATCGCACTCGATCGCTTCCGCGTAGTGGACGTGTCAGCGGAGGAGTTCGACGGTGATCCGACGCACAGCGCGGTGAGTGTCGTACGCGGCACTCTGGATGCCTGAGGACACCCCGCGGCACCCACCGATCAGTGCTCCCGGATCGACCAGGTCTGGCCGTACCCGTCGGCTAGCAGGTCAAGGAACGGCATCGCATCGAAGGCCTCGGGGCCCTTCACTCCCGCCCCCTGCCACTGACCGGCGGCGAGTAGTTCCAGGGCAATCACCGGGTTCATAGCGGTCTGCCACACGACGGCCTGCGTTCCGTAATCGCGCATCGTCTTGTCGTTGTCGGCCACGTGATAGAGGTACACCTCACGCCGCTCCCCGCTCGGTCCGGAACCGGTGACCCACGTTCCCGCGCAGGTCAATCCACTCATCTTGTCCCCCAACGTCGCCGGATCGGGCAGGCAGGCCGCCACCACGTCTCGGGGAGAGACCCTCTGTCCACGCACCTCCACCTCCTCGGTGCGATCGAGACCGAGCTTATGCAGGGTCTGCAGTACCTCGATGAACTCATCCCCCAGGCCGTACTTGAACGTCACTCGCTTGCAGTCGATCCAGCGCGGAACAAGCAGCACCTCCTCGTGTTCGACGTTGACGCATTCAGCCGGTCCGATTCCCTCGGGGAAGTCGAAGATCTCCGGTTCACTGAAGGGCTCGGTGGTGAACCAACCGCGGTCCCGTTCCCAGATGATCGGTGGATTGAGGCACTCCTCGATCGTCGTCCAGATCGAGAAGCTGGGCGCGAAGTCATATCCGCTCACCACGAGATTCGCTCCGTCGCGCACACCAATCTCATCGATCTCGGAAAAGAGATGATCAGCGGCGTACCTAGCGAAGACATCAGCGAGGCCTGGTTCCACGCCGATCCCACACAGGGCCAGACGCCCTGATGACTCCCAGACATCCGACTGCTCGAACTGCTCATCGCCGAGTTTGATGAACGCTTCCCGGTGCGGCTGCTCGGGGTGTGGGCGGGACAGGCTCATCGCGGTGTCGAGGTAGTCACATCCCGCTGCGAGAGCTCCGGTGAAGATCGGCATCACGAATCGGGGATCGACGACGTTGAGCACGTGGGTAATGGCGTGAGCCCGACACAGCTCGGCGACGGCCTGTGCATCACCTGCATCCACTACTGCGGCAGTGAATCGCGGGTCTCTCACCCGGTCCACGACAGCACGAGCTCGCGGGGAGTCGTAGTCGGCGCACACCCACGCCTCGAAGAAATCACGACGCGCGGCGATGAGCGCCGCTGACGTTCCAACTCCACCCGAGCCGATGGCCAGCACCCGCATTCCCAAGGCGATCACTCCTTCGCATTCGTGTTCAGCTGTCGAAGCCCAGTCCGATCCGATCCAGGGTCCGCAGCCAAAGATTCCGACGTCCATCGTTCTCATCCGCGCGGTTGATCGACCACCGTGTGATGCCGATGCCGAGATCCCGCAACGGTCGGGGCGGGAAGGGAATCGGTTTCGATTGCACCATCTGGAGTTCGGTGCGTTCGGTTCGTTGATTCCACAGCAGGTCGAGCATCACCTCGGCACCGAAACGCGAGGCTCCGACACCAAGCCCGGTGAAGCCCAGCGAATAGGCGACCCTGCCCTGCATCGCCGTGCCCCAGAAAGCACTGAAGCGCGAACAGGTGTCAATGGCCCCCGCCCAACGATGCGAGAACCCCAATCCGCTTAACTGCGGGAAGGTCTGGGTGAAGTGCTCGGCGAGGCGCGCGAACGCCTCTTCGTTGTTTTCCCGATGCGGCCCCATATCGCCGTAGTAGGACGCGTCGTATCCACCCCACAGGATCCGGCCATCTTCAGTGATTCGGTAGTAGTGGAACTGATTGCCAGCGTCCGCAAACCCTTCTCGCCCTTGCCAGCCGATGGATTCTCGCTGCTCGTCGGAGAGTGGCTCGGTGACCAGCACGGAGTCATAGACCGCCACAACGAAGTGGCCGAGACGGGACAGCAACGGCGGGTAGGCACTGGTCGCGAGGGCCACCCGCCCGGCACGCACGCGCCCGTGATCGGTCCCGACGAGTACCCCTGCGCCAATCCGCCCCAGGGAGCGGACCGGGGTGTTTTCGAAGATTCGCACACCCTTCCGCTCGCAGGCCGCCGCCAGACCCCAGGCCAGACGAGCCGGGTCGGCCATGACGACCTCATCCGGGTCGTACAGTCCAGCGAGGTAGGTGGGCGAATTCAGTCGAGACCGGACCTGATCGGTATCGAGCAGTTGCAGGTTGAGCCCGAGATCGACGCCGATGCCTGCGAGCTCCGCGAGATCCTCTATCTGATTGTCGGTGACGGCCACGCTGATCTCACCACTGCGCTGGAGGTCGCACTCGATCCCCTCGGTCGTGATCGTGTTCACGATCGAGTCGAGATTGCCTCGCCCGAGTCGCAGCAGTTCCTCGATCTGCTCCGGCCATCGCTCCAGGCCATTGGGCAGGCCGTGGGTCAACGAGGCTGCGACGAATCCACCGTTTCGCCCCGAGGCGGCATGGCCCACTCGGCCACCCTCGAGGACAACAATGTCAAGCCCCGGATGGCGTTGGGCTGCCTCATAGGCAGTCCACAGGCCGGAGAATCCAGCTCCGATGACGACGAGGTCGGCAGAGATCGGCTGCTCAAGGAGCGCGCGAGGGGCGGGGCGACCCGGTTGATCCAGCCAGAAGGAGGTCCGCTTCGCATCAGCGACGGCCGCGAAGGACTGCGCGGAGGGCTCTCTGACGAAGTGCATGGGATGCCCTACTGGGCGGCAACACTGGCTTCGAGGCGCCGACGCCTGCGCGCGTTGACCAACTGCACGGAGACGACGAGTACCAGCGCAACGAAGAACACCAGGGTCGCAAGGGCATACACCTGGACGGGAATGCCACGCTGTGCAGCACCCCAGATATAGACCGGGAAGGTCACCAGGGTGCCGGCATTGAAGAAGGTGATGATGAAGTCGTCGAAGCTGAGCGCGAAACCGAGAAGTGCCGCGCCCAGGATTCCGGGGAGCACCAGCGGGAACGTGACGTGGCGGAACGTCGCCCGAGGACTGGCATAGAGATCACGGGACGCCTCCTCCAGCCGGGGATCCATGCCCTGCAGTCTCGCCTTCACCGCCACAACCACGAAGCTGATGATGAACATGATGTGGGCGATGGTGACCGTCCAGAAACCGAGGGGGAAGGTCAGGTTCAAGAACAGGGCCAGGAGGCTCGATCCGAGCACGACCTCGGGAGTCGCCATCGGCAGGAAGATCAGCAGGTTCGTCGTGTCTCGCCCACGGAAGCGATAGCGGACGAGGGCGAAAGCGATCATTGTGCCGAAGATCGTGGCGACCGCTGTGGCAATCAGGCCAATCTGGATGCTCAGCGCGAAGGACGAGCAAACGCCAGGCACCCCGCAGATGTTCTGCCACGCCGCGACAGAGAACTCATTCCACGAAGTGTTGTACTTCCCCTCGGGCTGGTTGAAGCTCAAGACCGCGACAACAGCGATGGGAACGAAGAGATACACCAGCACCAGGATCGCGATGATGCCGATGATGTTCCGGCGCAGCCACCTCATCAGACGAGGTCTTCCGTTCCAGCGCGGCGGATGTAGATGAACACGACGACGAGGATGATCGCCATGAGGATGAAGGACAGCGCACTCGCGATGGGATAGTCACGGAATTGCAGGAAGTTCACCTGGATCGCCGTGCCCACCATCGAATCACCCGGCGAGCCCAGCAGTTTCGCATTGATGAAGTCGCCCGAGGCAGGAATGAAGGTGAGCAGGGTTCCGGCGACGACACCGGGCAGGCTCAGCGGCCACACCACCTTGCGGAATCCGGTAAATGGTCGCGCGTAGAGGTCATTAGCCGCCTCGATCAACCGTGGGTCGATCTTCTCCAGTGACGCATACAGCGGCAGGATCATGAACGGCAGGAAGTTATAGGTCAGTCCGAGGATGACCGCGATCGAGGTATTGAGAATTCGATCATCAGGCAGCAGATGCAGTGCGTTCAGCGACGACGTGATGAATCCCTCGTCGGACAGGATGGTCCGCCATGCGTACGTCCGGAGTAGGAACGAGGCGAAGAAGGGCGCGACTACGAGCACGAGCATCAGCGCCCGCCAGCGTCCTGCCTTGAAGGCGATGAAGTACGCGAGCGGATAGGCGATGATGAGCGCAAGGATCGTGGCGATACTGCTGTAGGTGAACGATCGGACGAACTGCGGCCAGTATTCCGAGATTGCTTCCCCGTAGTTGCTGATCTGGAAGGCCGCCTGATAGACACCCGATCGCCCCTCGACCGGTGCCTGGAGACTGGTGAAGAACAGGGTGACGATCGGAATGACGAAGAAGATGCCCAGCCAGCCCAGACCCGGAATGAGGAGCAGGTAGGCGGTCCGAGACCGACGCCGATGGCTCGTCACCGGCGCATCGGTCGACGCCGAGGTGGTGGGAACGATCGCGGGCACGGTCAGTCCCTGGGGAGGTCGAGGCCGAAAGTGTGCTCGGGAGCCCAGTGCACGACGACCGTGTCGCCGGGTCGGAAGGTTGCACCCAGCGAACGGTTTTGCTCGAAGACCATCCATTCGTCGTCCCATCCGGTGCGGACGAGGTACTGGGTGGATACCCCGGTGAACGACGTGTCGGTGACGATGCCGGTGATCTGATTGACCCGATCGGGCAACGCATCGCCTGCAGCAGAGATCGACAATTTCTCCGGGCGCACCCCGATGAGCAGATCACCATCCGACACCGCCGTGCGCTGGCGGGGCAGTGCGAATCGTCCGCCACGAGCCTCCACGACCAGGTCGTCACCGCTGCTGTCCATAATGCGCCCGGTGACCTCATTGGACTGCCCGAGGAAGGTGGCGACGAATCGGGTGCGCGGCAGGTCGTAGATGTCGACCGGCGCACCCATCTGCTCGATGCGACCCTCGTTCATCACCGCGACAGTGTCCGCCATGGTCATGGCTTCTTCCTGGTCGTGCGTGACGTGCACGAAACTGGTGCCCACCTCAGTCTGGATGCGCTTGAGTTCGATCTGCATCTGACGTCGCAGTTTCAAGTCCAGGGCGCCGAGCGGCTCATCGAGGAGCAGGACGCCCGGATGGTTGATCAAGGCCCGAGCAACCGCAACTCGCTGCTGCTGGCCACCCGAGAGTTGAGCCGGCTTGCGCCGTGCGAGTGGGCCGAGTTCGACGAGTTCGAGGATCGCATTGACCTGATCGGGGACGTCCTTGATCTTGCGTCGGCGCAGCCCGAAGGCGACGTTCTCGAACACGTCGAGATGCGGGAACAGGGCGTAAGACTGGAACACCGTGTTGACCGGCCGCTGATAGGCCTTCAATCGGGTCAAGTCCTCGTCACCCAGAAGGATCTGACCCGAGGTCGGGTCCTCCAGACCGGCGACCATCCGCAACGTCGTCGTCTTACCGCAGCCGGAGGGGCCGAGAAGGGCGAAGAACGAGCCGGCGGGAATGGTGAGGGTGAGATCGTCGACGGCGACGAAATCGCCGAATGACTTGGTGAGGTTGATCAGGTGGAGGTCCTTGACCTCGAAGCCGCTGGTGCGTGCCACCTCGGCTGCCTGCGTGCTCACCTGATTCCTCCGTTCGCCGATCCCACCCTCACCGCGTGAACTGTCCGTGCCTACAGACCGATGGCCCGCTGGAACTCGCGCTGGTAGGCCTCATCCTGCTCAGCGGAGAGCTCCTGGAACACATAGGCCGAGTCGAGCATCGCCTGGCTGGGGAAGATGTACTCGTTGGAGGCCAACTCCGGATCGATGGACTCCATCGCCTCCTGAGCACCGGTGACCGGGCACAGGTAGTTGATCCAGGCGGCGACCTCGGCGGCTACCACCGGGTCGTAGTAGTAGTTCATCAACTGCTCGGCGTTCTTCTTATGCGTCGCCGTCGAAGGCACGAGCATGTCGTCGGTCCACAGCATGCCACCGCTTTCGGGAAGGGTGAAGCCGAAGTCGTCGCCGAGCGTCAGCACATCACCCGACCAACCGATGACAGCGATCACGTCACCGGTGCCGAGGGCCTCGAGGTAGTCGTTTCCAGCGACCTGGCGGATCTGGCCGTTGTCGATCTGCTCGGCGAGCGCGGCGATGGCCTGCTGGAACTGGTCATCGGTGAAGTTCGACGGGTCGTTGCCCTGCCACGCCATGATGCAGCCCATTGTGTCGCGCATCTCGGACAGCACGGTGATCTTGCCGCGCAGGGCCGGATCGAATAGTTGATCCAGGCTGGTGAGGGTGTCCACACCAAGGGCCTCCTGGATACCCGGGACGTTGAAGCCCAGCCCAGCGAAGCCACCCTGCCAGGGCAGGGTGTAGTCGCGCGGAGCGTCGAAGGCGACGCTCTGCAGACGCGGAATGAGATTCGCCGAGTTGGGGATCTGCGCCTTGTCCAACTTCTGGGCGAAGCCGTTCTGGATCCACAGACCCGCCATCCAGTCGGTCAGCACCACGATGTCGCGATCGATCGACTGCCCCTGCTCCAACTGTGCACGGACCTTCGCGTAGAACTCGTTATTGTCGTTGATGTCCTCGGTGTAGCTGACCGAGATGCCCGTGGCCTCCTCGAAGGCCTCGAGGGTCGGATAGCCACCGGTTTCCTCATCAACGTCGAGGTACTCGACCCAGTTCGACCACAGGATGACCTTCTCGGTGTCGGACAGGTCGGTCGGGCCGGTCGGTTCCGGGGTCGCGCTGCCCGAGGTTGCCCCGCCCGTTGTCGGGTCGTCCGAGCCACCCCCGGCGCCACAGGCGGCAGCCGCCGCGGCAACGCCGCCGATTCCGGCAGCCTGCAGCAGCCGTCGACGGGAGAGGGCCGAACGGGAAATGCGGACAATCGCCGCCGCCTCCGCAGAAAGGGGTCGCTTCGCCATGGTGCTCGTCTCCTTCATCTCATATGCGCTCGCGTGGACGCTGAGCGCATCATGCCACTACTACCGGTGAGTTTTGCGCCTCTGGGGTCCTACCCGGGCCGTACCCCGCCAGTCGTTATCCATCCGTGCCCCGATCGTGGAACACGGTTCGGTGCCATTCCTTGCGTGGTGCCCCGGTGATGTCCCACGACACATGCTTGACGATGGTGTAGTCCTCCACCGAGTACTTCGACATGTCCTTGCCGAATCCCGACTGTTTCATGCCCCCATGCGGCATCTCGCTGACGATCGGGATGTGGTCGTTCATCCACACGCATCCTGCGCGGATCTCGCGCTGGGCTCGCTGGGCCCGGAAGACATCTCGGGTCCACGCCGACGCTGCGAGGCCGAAGGGGGTGTCATTGGCCCGATCGAGACCTTCATCGTCGGAGTTGAAGGGGAGAACGACGAGGACGGGCCCGAAGATCTCGTCCTGGACGATCTCAGAATCCTGGGCGGCATCGGTGATGAGGGTGGCCGGATAGAAGGCCCCCGCAGCCAGGTCCCCGCCAGGGACCTCGCCTCCGACGCGAATCTTGGCTCCCCCCGCTCGCGCCCGATCGACGAAACCCGCCACACGATCGGCCTGTTGGCGCGACACCAGGGAGCCCATATCGACATCGGGGTCTCGCGGATCGCCAATCCGGATCTGGGCGAACAGATCGGCGACGCCCTCGACGAAGGCGTCATACAGCGGTTGTTGGACATAGGCGCGGGTTGCTGCCGTGCAGTCCTGACCGGTGTTGATCAAGGCGCCTGCAACAGCACCATGGATCGCTGCCTCGAGATCGGCGTCGTCGAAGACAACGAAGGGCGCCTTGCCCCCGAGTTCGAGGTGCACCCGAGCTGCCCGCGCCGAGGCAACCTCCATGACGCGCTTGCCGATCGGGGTCGAGCCGGTGAAGGACACCATGTCGACATCGGGGTGGCCGATCAACGCCTCCCCCGCAACCGGGCCCGTGCCGACCACGACGTTGAGAACTCCCTCCGGGATTCCCGTTGCGATGGCATCCTCGGCCAGCATCATGGTGGTCAGCGGAGTGATCTCAGCGGGCTTCAGGACGATCGTGTTGCCGGCTGCAAGAGCGGGGAGCACCTTCCACATCGCCATCTGCAGCGGATAGTTCCATGGTGCGACAGAGCCGATCACTCCCACCGGCTCACGGCGAATGACCGAGGTGTGATCCGTGTCGTACTCACCCGATGCGAGTCCTTCGAGGACGCGTGCAGCTCCAGCGAAGAACACGACGTTGTCGATCGAGCCCGGAACGTCGAATTCGGTCGCCATGCGCAAGGTCTTGCCGGTTTGTCGGGACTCAACTATGGCGTAGTCGTCGGCCCGTGCCCGTAGCCGATCGGCAAGGGCGAGGAGTGCGTCGCCGCGAGCGCCTGGCGGCATCCGGGACCACTCGGTGAAGGCCGCCCTGGCACGCCGGACCGCAGCGTCGACCTGATCCGGACCCGCCATCTCGAGGGTCTCAATGACCGTGCCGTTCGCTGGATCGATGACGTCCAGGGTACCCATCGCCTTCCCCTCGGTCTCCGTATCGGTTCGCAGTCGCCGATCAGCTGTCGATGTTCGCCATCACGTGCTTGATGCGGGTGTAGTCCTCGAATCCGTACATCGACAGATCTTTACCGTAGCCGGAGTGCTTGAAGCCGCCGTGCGGCATCTCGGCCACGAGCGGGATGTGGGTGTTGATCCACACACATCCGAAGTCCAGG